>JBAWWV010000008.1:0-36326 GCA_037146575.1 Alcaligenaceae bacterium
GCATAAAACAAACCAGCGCGAGAAGCCCAGCGAACCCGAAGACAACCGAGGCCGTACTCAATTTTTAGCTTAGGTGCGAGCGCATTTTTTTCATCGCTGCGACTTCGATCTGGCGGATTCGCTCGGCAGACACGCCAAACTCAGCAGCTAAATCATGCAGCGTGGCTCCTCCATCGTCTTGCAACCAGCGAGCCTCTACGATGCGTCGTGACCGCTCGTCAAGGATTTCGAGTGCATGCGTCAGGCCACTACCTTGCCTCACATCGGCAGCCTGACGCTCAAGCACTTGAGTTGGGTCCGAGCGGCCCTCGTCTGACAGGTAAGCGATTGGCGCGTATGACTCGTCATCGTCATCCTGATTTTCAAGTGACAATTCGCGACCAGACATCCGGACTTCCATTTCGCGGACGTCCTCGGGGCTGACCTTTAACGTTGCAGCGATCTCTGCGACTTGGTGAGTGTCAAGTGTTTGCCCGTCGGGTCGCATGCTGCGCAAGTTAAAGAACAATTTGCGCTGGGCTTTGGTGGTGGCAACTTTGACCATCCGCCAATTGCGCACGACGTACTCGTGAATTTCAGCTTTAATCCAATGTACGGCAAAGGACACTAGGCGCACGCCGCGCTCGGGATCAAAGCGTTTAACCGCCTTCATCAGCCCAACGTTGCCCTCTTGAATCAGATCTGCGTGCGGCAAACCGTAGCCCAAATACTGCCGGGCAACTGACACCACCAAACGCAAATGCGACAGCACCAATTCGCGGGCCGCGGCAATATCCTCGTGATCGCGCAGGCGGCGAGCGAGCGTGAGCTCTTGCTCAGCGGACAGCACAGGCAAACGGTTAACGGTCGTAATATAGGCCTCAATCGTCCCGAGTGAGCCGGGGTTCGAGATCGCCATTGCGAGTTGTGAGGGTTGTAAAGTCAAAGCAGCTGAGTTTGTCATGAAGAAATCGCTCCAAAACACGGGCACGATGTATCGGATTAGTTTAGCACTCTCGTTACCCGAGTGCTAATCAGACGGCCTTATGGGCAGAAAGTTCCGCATTTCTTCTCGGGGTGTTAATCTCAAGGGGCTGCGGTCGGCGACCAGCGGGTTATGACCTTGCTGGTTCACTTTGGGTTCGGGTATGTCCGATTTAGTTAAGTTTTTATCAAAGATTTTGCTTGCTTGTCTGCTTGTCATAGCCATGGGCTGGACAACTTACATCGGCGTGCGCTTTTATCACGCTGAGCAAGTTGCGTATCGTTGGGTCTCAGGATTGGCCGCTAAGCAGGCACAATTTGAGAAAAAGGTGACAAGTGGCGGTGGCAACACGCTTACGGGCTATGCCACACCAGATCGTGCCAAAGTCATCGAAGGGGTCGATGGCAACCTCTCGGGCCTCACGTACGACGCGCTACAAAAGCGGCTATGGGCCGTTGCCAACAAACCTACCGCACTCATTGCACTTTCAATCGATGGTCAGTTACTCGCTACCTACCCGCTTAAAGGTATGTCAGACGTCCACGGGGTCGCTTGGTTGGGCGGTAACCGCGTGGCCTTAGTCAATGGCGCGCGCAATCGAATTGCGTTGGTCGAGATCCCGGCAACTCCGCAAACAATTGACACAACTCGGAGCTTTTCCCTAGTCCTCAGATTTGGCGAGTCAGAGGACAGTAATCACGGTTTTCAAGGTTTGGGTTATGACCTCAAGCGTGACCGGCTGTACATCGCGAAAGAACACAGCCCGAGGGCACTTTACCGGGTCAGTGGGCTTAATTATCTGCAATCACCCGATTCGCGAGGTCTGCGTATCGAAAACGTGAGTCGCTGGCTTGACGAAGTGCCCTTTGCCACTGACCTGTCTTCAGTCGAGGTTGACCCCTCAACCGGGCGGGTCATTCTATTAAGCGAAGAGTCACAGATGATTGTGCAACTCGATGGCGATAGCGGCGAGGGTCGTGGCATGTTGTCCTTGTCCTCCAAGGGTGCGACCCCGATGCCCCGCCCCGAGGGTGTGGCATCTGACGAAGCTGGTAGTTTGTACATCGTCAGCGCTCCAAATTTGTTTTACCGACTGCGCAAGCCTTAAGGCGATACCGATCATGGGGGCGCTGTCGCGATGGCTCGATTAGCCCGACTGTTTGCGCCGGCACACGCCCAGCTGCTCACCGCACAATTTGCCCCCGCTGCAGCGGGCGTCCTGAACGCCGCCCCTTCCCCAGCTTTCGAGCGGTTATCGAACTGGCTCGGGCAGAGTGCGCACCTGCACCACGTTTCGCTACACGGGTGGTGCATTTCAGCCAAGGGGCTGTATTTGCTTGCGACCCCGAGCGATCCTCTCGGGGTGTCTAGGCTCATACAAGATCTCGGGCGTCGCCTGGCTGCATATTTAAAAATTGGTAGTGTGTTTAACGGGCGATATCGCTCGACGATCCCCCAACCCGAGCGCTGGGTTTTACCGTGCTTGATTTGGTTAGAACGCAGCGCAACGCGAGAGGGCTTAGTGGACGAGCCCACGCAATGGGCGTGGTCGTCCGCCCACACACACACCGAGGGTAGCGACGCGCGCGCCACTTGGTTGCAGCCACACCACGATTACTGGCTTTGCGGAAACACCCCCTTTGCAAGGCAAGCGGCCTACCGCGACCAGCTCAGCGCTGGCAATAGCGCATCAATTGACCACCAGATCGAGCGGGCGTTAACGGGTCAGTGGGGCTTGGGCGAGCAGGCTTTCTTAACCGAACTTGCGGTTTGCGCCAACCGTCGCGTCCAGCCGAGATTGCGAGGCAGGCCCAAAAAGATGGCCTCCATGGTCGCGAAGCCAAGCTGAGTCTCGTCAATGGTGCGTCCCTAATTATCAATGATAATTTTGAAGCTGCGCCTTAATTAGGGACGCACCCCAATTAAATCCTCTTGCGGTGCCGCATTTTCAGGCGTATTGTCGTTGCCTCGCACTGCAACATATCCGTAGTGGTTCAGGAGCACCTTATGCAAACGTTTCCCTTAAAGTTTCAACCCGCAGCCGCTAAACAGGCCTTAACCACTCCTCGGGGTGGCTTGCCCAAAGCTCAGGGCCTTTACTCGCCCACCAACGAACACGACGCCTGCGGTGTCGGCTTTGTCGCGCATATCAAGGGGCTAAAAAGCCACTCTATCGTTCAACAAGGACTAAAAATCCTTGAAAATCTCGACCATCGGGGTGCCGTCGGTGCCGATAAGCTAATGGGTGATGGCGCGGGCATTCTGATACAGATCCCTGATGCTTTCTTTCGTCAAGAGCTCGCGGGCCAAGGTGTGGCACTGCCCGCACCGGGTGAGTACGGCGTCGCTATGGTGTTTTTACCTAAAGAAATCGCCTCACGCCTGGCCTGTGAACAAGAGCTCGAACGCGCTGTGCGCGCTGAAAAACAAGTTGTGTTGGGCTGGCGCGACGTACCCGTTGACGCTGACATGCCCATGTCACCCACGGTGCGCGCCTGCGAACCCGTGATTCGTCAGTTGTTTATTGGCCGTGGCGCCGACGTGATGGTGCCAGACGCACTCGAACGCAAACTCTACGTCATCCGCAAAACCGCCAGCCACGCCATCCAAGCAATGGGCTTGGTGCACGGTCAAGAATACTTTGTGCCGTCGGCTTCGGTACGCACAATCGTTTACAAAGGCCTGCTGCTTGCCGATCAGGTGGGTCGTTACTATCGCGATCTTGCCGATCCTTTGACCGTATCAGCTGTGGCCTTGGTGCATCAGCGCTTTTCGACTAACACCTTCCCGGCTTGGCCACTCGCGCACCCTTACCGCATGATTGCGCACAACGGCGAAATCAACACCGTTAAAGGTAACTTCAACTGGCTGCGCGCGCGCGAAGGCATGATGCAATCTGCCGTGCTCGGTGAAGATTTGCCAAAGCTCTACCCGATTGTCTACGAAGGTCAGTCCGACACGGCCACCTTCGACAACTGCCTTGAACTGTTAGTCATGTCGGGCTACTCGCTTGCCCACGCCATGATGATGATGATCCCAGAGGCCTGGGAGCAACACGCCCATATGGACGCCAGCCGTCGTGCGTTTTACGAATATCACGCAGCAATGATGGAGCCCTGGGATGGCCCCGCCGCCGTCGCGTTTACCGATGGCCGCCAAGTTGGCGCGACGCTTGACCGCAACGGTTTACGCCCCGCCCGCTACCTGATCACAGACGACGATATGGTGATCATGGCCTCTGAAGCAGGCACCCTGCCGATCCCCGAAAACCGCATCGTCAAAAAATGGCGCCTGCAGCCAGGCAAAATGTTTTTAATCGACCTTGAACAAGGCCGCATCATTGACGATGCTGAAATCAAATCACAACTCGCGAACTCGCGGCCCTATCGCCAGTGGATTGATCGACTGCGCGTGAAACTCGAATCGTTACCCGCGCCGCAGAGCGCCGCGCTCAAACAGGCAGGCAATACGCTGCTAGACCGTCAGCAAGCCTTTGGCTGGACACAAGAAGATTACAAGTTCATTCTTGAAGTGATGGCCGAAACCGGTGAAGAGTCGATTGGCTCGATGGGTAACGACGCGCCACTGGCGATTTTGTCGAGCCGGGCAAAGCCCTTTTACAACTACTTTCGTCAGTTGTTTGCACAGGTGACTAACCCGCCAATCGACCCAATTCGCGAACAAATGGTGATGTCGTTGGTCTCGTTTATCGGACCCAAGCCCAATCTGCTTGATATCAACAACGTCAATCCGCCGCTGCGTCTTGAAGTCATACAGCCCGTTCTTGACGTGGCCGAAATGGCACAGTTGCGTTCCATTGCCGAGCTCACTGGCGACAAGTTCCGCAGCTTTGAATTGGATATCACGTACCCCGCGTCGTGGGGTGCCCAGGGTATCGAAGCGCGCATCGCCGCCCTTTGTGCACGAGCCGTTGACGCCGTCAATACTGGCTTTAATGTTCTGCTGCTGACCGACCGCGCTGTCGATCACGAGCGCGTTGCAATCCCAGCCTTGCTTGCAACCTCTGCGGTTCACCAGCACCTGATCCGCGAAGGGCTACGCACCAACACTGGCTTAGTCGTTGAAACAGGTTCCGCGCGCGAGGTGCATCACTTCGCCTTGCTGGGCGGCTACGGCGCCGAGGCCATTCATCCGTTTCTTGCTCTCGAAAGCTTGAAAACAATGTCTGTCACTCCTGACAAAGCAGAAAAAAACTACATCAAAGCGATCGGCAAAGGCCTCAATAAGGTCATGTCCAAAATGGGCATCTCGACCTACATGTCCTACTGTGGCGCGCAAATCTTTGAGGCGGTTGGCTTGCGTACCGCGTTGGTCAACAAATACTTTTCGGGCACGGCCAGCACCATTGAAGGCATTGGGATTTTTGAAGTTGCCGAAGAAGCCTTGCGCACCCACCGCGCGGCGTTTGGCAATGACCCCGTGCTGGCAAACGCTCTGGATGCGGGTGGCGAGTACGCCTACCGCGTGCGCGGCGAAGACCATATGTGGACACCTGATTCGATCGCCAAGCTGCAACACGCGACCCGCTCGAACAACTATCGCACTTACAAAGAATACGCTCAGCTCATCAACGACCAAAGCAAACGGCACATGACGCTGCGCGGGCTCTTTGAGTTCAAGGTTGATCCATCTCTTGCGATCGCCATTGACGAAGTTGAATCTGCCAAAGAGATCGTCAAACGCTTTGCAACCGGCGCGATGTCACTTGGCTCGATTTCAACCGAAGCCCATTCGGTTCTTGCCGTTGCCATGAATCGAATTGGTGGCAAATCAAACACCGGCGAAGGCGGCGAAGATGAGTTGCGCTATCGCAACGAATTGCGTACTGGCAACAGTGGCATTCTTGCGGGCGCTACCCTCGCCTCTGAACTTGGTGCCGATCGCATCGCCGCTGACGTGCCCTTGCAAGCCGGCGACTCGATGCGCTCTAAAATCAAACAAGTTGCCTCAGGGCGCTTTGGTGTTAGTGCCGAATACCTTTCAAGCGCCGATCAAATCCAGATCAAGATGGCACAAGGGGCAAAGCCTGGTGAAGGCGGTCAATTGCCTGGCCACAAAGTCTCTGAGTACATTGCCAAGTTGCGCTGCTCGGTACCTGGTGTGGGCTTGATTTCACCACCGCCACACCACGACATTTACTCGATCGAAGATTTGGCACAGCTGATTCACGATCTTAAAAACGTCAACGAGCGTGCCTCAATTTCGGTCAAACTCGTGTCTGAAGTCGGGGTTGGTACCGTTGCCGCAGGTGTAGCTAAAGCTAAGGCAGACCACGTTACGATTTCTGGTCACGATGGTGGCACGGGCGCCTCGCCTGTTTCATCGATCAAGCACGCAGGAACACCCTGGGAGCTCGGCCTGGCCGAGACGCAACAAACCTTAATGCTCAACAAGCTGCGCAGTCGCATCCGGGTGCAAGCCGACGGGCAAATGAAAACTGGGCGCGACGTCGCGATTGGCGCACTGCTTGGGGCCGACGAATTTGGTTTCGCCACAGCTCCTCTAGTGGTTGAGGGCTGCATCATGATGCGTAAGTGTCATCTCAATACCTGCCCGGTTGGCGTTGCTACGCAAGACCCGGTCTTGCGGCAAAAGTTTCAAGGCAAGCCAGAAAACGTTGTGAACTACTTCTTTTTTGTCGCCGAAGAAGTTCGCGAAATCATGGCTCAGCTTGGTATCCGCACCTTCGACGAGTTGGTCGGGCGTGTCGATTTGCTGGATACGCGCTCAGGCATCGAGCACTGGAAAGCCCACGGCCTGGATTTCAGCCGCGTGTTTTATCAGCCCACCAACGACAGCCCACGCCGTCAACTCGAAACGCAAGATCACGGTCTTGAGTCGGCGCTTGATCACGAACTGATCGAGCGCAGCAAGCCCGCGCTCGAACGCGGCGAAAAAGTTTCCTTCATCGTACCGGTGCGCAACCGCAATCGCACGATTGGCGCCATGCTCTCGGGCCGAATCGCCACACGCTATGGTGACGAAGGTCTGCCCGATGACACGATTCATATTCAATGTAACGGCACGGCTGGTCAAAGCTTCGGCGCCTTTTTAGCTCGCGGCATCACGCTTGATTTAGTTGGCGAAGGCAATGACTATGTCGGTAAAGGTTTATCAGGCGGTCGCATCATCGTGCGCTCACCCAATGATTTCCGTGGCCTAGGAACCGATCACATTATTATTGGCAACACGGTGCTGTATGGCGCCACCGGCGGCGAGGCCTATTTCAACGGTGTTGCCGGCGAACGCTTTGCGGTCCGTAACTCGGGTGCGGCTGCCGTGGTCGAGGGTACAGGCGACCACGGTTGCGAGTACATGACTGGCGGCACCGTCGTCGTGCTTGGCGCCACCGGACGTAATTTCGCGGCTGGTATGTCCGGTGGTGTCGCCTATGTCTGGGATCCTGAGCGTACCTTTGCTGAGCGTTGCAATATGACGATGGTGGCGATCGAACCGGTGCTGTCTTCTGCCGAACAAGAAAAAACGCAAGGCATCGATATCTGGCACAGCTTGGGCCGTGGCGATGCGCGTGAAACCGACGAGGCGATCCTCAAACGTCTGGTTGAAAACCATTTCCGTTATACCGGCAGCTTTGGCGCACGCGATTTAGTCAGCCACTGGGAAGGTGCGCGCGGTAAATTTATCAAAATCATGCCTGTGGATTACAAGCGCGCTCTAGGCGAAATGTGGCGCGCTGCCAACCCATTACACAAGGCGGCTTAAGGAATCATCATGGGAAAAATCACTGGCTTTTTAGAGCTTGATCGCCTGCAAGAGGCGTCTGAGGCGCCTGCAAGTCGCCTGAAACACTGGCGTGAATTCGTCTTGCATTTATCCGACGAACAGGCGGGTAAACAAGCAGCACGCTGCATGGATTGCGGCATCCCGTTTTGTAATAACGGTTGTCCCGTCAATAACATCATCCCCGACTGGAACGACCTGGTGTACCGCCAAAACTGGCGCGGTGCGTTGGATATCTTGCACTCGACGAACAATTTTCCTGAGTTCACGGGGCGTATCTGCCCCGCGCCCTGCGAATCGTCTTGCACGCTCAACATCAATGACGATGCCGTCGGTATCAAATCGATTGAGCATGCCATTATCGATAAGGGGTGGGCTGAGGGCTGGGTCGTGCCACAACTGTCAGCGAATAAAACGGGTAAAACTGTTGCAGTGGTTGGCTCAGGGCCTGCAGGTCTGGCCTGCGCGCAGCAATTGGCGCGCGTCGGCCACGCCGTCACTGTTTTTGAAAAAAGCGATCGTATCGGCGGCTTGCTGCGTTATGGCATCCCTGATTTCAAACTCGAAAAAAACTTAATCGATCAGCGCATCGCTCAAATGCAGGCTGAAGGTGTCACGTTTAAAACCTCACATTACATTGGCGACGCAGCACAAGCCTCTGATAAGAGCCTCACCGTTAAAACACCAGAGGCTTTGCAAACAGAGTTTGATGCCGTGGTATTAACGGGTGGCTGTGAGACACCGCGTGATTTGCCGATCGCAGGTCGCGAACTCGACGGAGTGATGTATGCCATGGATTTCTTGCGTCCGCAAAACAAAGTGGTCGCCGGCGACAAACTCAGCTCACAAGTGCTGGCCAAGGGTAAACACGTTGTGGTGATTGGTGGTGGCGATACGGGCTCAGATTGCGTTGGCACAAGCAATCGTCATGGCGCCAAATCTGTCACACAAATTGAGTTGATGCCACGCCCCCCTGAAAGCGAGAATAAAGCGATGACTTGGCCTTACTGGCCTGCAAAATTGCGCACTTCGTCATCGCACGAAGAAGGTGCCGACCGTGACTGGGCCATCACCAGCAAATCGTTGGCAGGTAAAGGTGGCAAAGTCGAAAAGCTTGTTGCTGCACGCGTTGAGTGGGTCAAGGACGAAACCTCAGGCCAGCTAAAAATGCAAGAAGTCAAAGGCTCTGAGTTTGATATTCAAGCTGATCTCGTTTTGCTGGCCATGGGCTTTGTGGCGCCTGTCAGTAACGTATTAACTGCCTTTGGTGTTGATCAAGATGCGCGCGGTAACGTGCGCGCCAACACCGACGATTACCGCACGAATCTCGCAAAGGTCTTCGCGGCCGGTGACATGCGACGCGGTCAGTCGTTGGTAGTTTGGGCGATCCGGGAAGGCCGCCAATGTGCCCGTTCTGTTGATGAGTTTTTAATGGGTGCAAGCGACTTACCTCGCTAAGCCAAACAAGCCGGAGATTTTCAATGACCCACCCCGTTAAACGCCTGTGTTCAATTGCGGTGAGCCTGTTGGCCCTCTCTGGCGGCTCGGCAGCTGTTGCCCAAACACCAGCGCCCTCAGTGGACGCTCAAGCCTGGCCAACGAAAAGCATTACCTTAGTCGTAACGTACGCGGCTGGCGGCTTCGCGGATACGCGCATGCGGCAGCTGGCACGCAAGCTGACCGACAAGCTCGGTCAGCCGGTAGTCGTCGAAAACAAAGTTGGTGCGGGTGGTGTCGTTGGCACCGCCGTCATCGCCAAAGCTGCCCCTGATGGCTACACGATTGGTTCGGGCAATCTGGCGCCATTAGCCGTCAACCCAACCTTGATGACAATGCTGCCCTACAACCCTCAAAAAGATTTGGCGCCAGTCATTCTGATTGAAAACAGCCCTCTGGTGCTGAGTGTATCCAACACTCTGCCTATTAAAAGCTTAGCTGACCTCATCGCGTTGGCGAAAAAAGAACCCGGCAAGCTAACCTTTGGCTCGTCTGGCATTGGCGGCGCTCACCACCTATCTGGTGAAATGTTTAGGGACATCGCCAACATTGATATTGTGCACGTGCCTTATAAAGGCGGTGCGCCTGCGTCAACCGACCTGATGGCAGGCCACCTGAGCATGATGTTTGAAATGGGCTACGCCGCCCTGCCGGCCATCAAAGGCCAAAAAATACGTCCGCTCGCCGTGACCTCCTCTAAACGACTCACCTTGTTGCCCGACGTGCCGACAATGGCTGAGCTCGGTATCTCTGGCTTCGAGTCCTATAATTGGCAAGGCATCATCGCACCTGCCGGCACTCCCGTAGCCATCATCGGCAAACTCAATGCTGCGCTCAACGAGATCCTGCTTGATCCTGAGGTGATTAAGCAAATCGCCGATACCGGCAGTCAGGCTGGCGGCGGCACACCCGAAGACTTTGCTCGGTTTATTGCCTCAGAGACAACCAAGTGGGCCAAAGTCATCAAGTCGGCAAAGATTCAGCCTGAGTGAGCTCTTTGATGATCACACCCCTAGGATCGGGGGGTGTGACAACTTCAACGTGGGCGGTACAATTGAGGCCCTGAGCCTGACTGCCCAGCAGAGCTGTAACGTCTCAGCCGCTGGATGTTGCTCTGATCCTTTTGGTTCAACATGCGTACGCCCCCTCAGAAATCAACCCAACCGGTGCTGCGCCTTGAAGGCGTTTCGCTGGGCTACGGCGACTTCACCGTCTTACGTGAGATCTCGCTCGAGGTCTTGCCGGGGCAAGTCGTTGCCATGATGGGTGGTTCGGGATCAGGCAAAACCACCTTGCTGCGCGCAGCCACCGGCCAAATCGTCGCGCGCCAAGGCACCATCACACTGTTCGGCCAAGATCTCGCGCTGGCTGACCGTCCGCTGATTCAAGCGCTGCGCCAACGCATGGGAGTCCTGTTTCAACAAGGTGCTCTGTTTACCGATCTCAATGTCTTCGAAAACGTTGCCTTCCCGCTGCGCGAGCACCTCAGCCTGTCGGCCGCGCAACTCACCGAGCGCGTTCTCGAAAAACTCAGTGCCGTGGGTTTGCGTGCTGCCGCGCATTTAAAGGTATCTGAAATTTCTGGCGGCATGGCTCGCCGCGTTGCCCTTGCACGCGCAGTGGTGCTAGAGCCCGAACTGGTTCTGTATGACGAGCCCTTTGCCGGTCTTGACCCGATCTCGCTAGGCATCACGGCACGCCTGATTCGCAGCCTGTCTGACCGGCTAGGCTGCGCCTCTGTGGTCATCACTCATGATATTGCCGAGTCCTTTGCCATTGCCGATCACGTCTACCTGGTGGGTCAGGGCGAACTCAAGGCGCATGGCACACCCGCCACACTCGGGGCTTCGGCTGACCCTTATGTTCAGCAGTTTTTACACGGGCATGCGGATGGTCCAGTCGCTTTCGACTACCCCTCGACCCCTGCCTTCGAAGACTGGCTTGCTCGCACGGGCACGCAAGCATGAGTCCTCTCAAATTTTTAGCTCCACTGGGTAAAAATGTGCGCCTACGCCTAATAGGGCTCGGGCTATTTACACGTTTCTTTTTTATGCTTTTGCAACGCAGCAGCATCGTATTTAAGCGACCGCGCCTCGTGTCTCAGCAAGTGCACTTCATCGGTAATTTTTCATTGCTCATCATCATTGTCTCGGGTCTATTCGTAGGCTTTGTTTTAGGATTGCAGGGGTATTACACCCTGAACCGCTACGGCTCTGAAGAGGCGCTTGGCTTACTGGTCGCCCTCTCACTGACGCGTGAACTCGGCCCAGTCATTACGGCCCTGCTCTTTGCCGGTCGGGCCGGCACGTCACTAACCGCTGAGATCGGGTTAATGAAAGCCGGCGAGCAATTAGCCGCCATGGAGGTCATGGCAGTCGATCCCATCCGCCGAGTCTTTGTTCCCCGGTTTTGGGGTGGCGTCCTTGCGATGCCTGTTTTAGCCGCAGTGTTCTCAATGGTCGGGATCATTGGCGGCTGGGTGGTTGGAGTCCTACTGATTGGCATTGACACCGGTGCCTTTTGGTCACAAATGCAAAACGGCGTCGATGTTTACAAAGACGTCTTGAACGGCGTGATAAAAAGTATCATTTTCGGAATCGCAGTGACGCTCATCGCCCTTTACGAAGGCTGGCAAGCGCGCCCCACACCAGAAGGTGTCGCGCGTGCCACCACTCGTACCGTTGTGACCGGCTCCCTGGCGGTCTTGGGGCTTGATTTTCTACTGACTGCGCTGATGTTCAGCAACTAAAGGGTCAAACAATGTCGAACGAAAAAACAGACTGGTGGGTGGGGCTCTTTATTTTATTGGGCGGCATCGCGCTGTCCTTTCTGGCATTACGGGCGGGTAACCTCAGCAGCTTCTCCTTTGCGCCCACCTACACTCTGTCGGCAAAGTTCGACAACATCGGTGGGCTCAAAGTTCGTGCGCCGGTGAAAAGTGCAGGCGTGGTGGTCGGTCGCGTGGCCAGTATCGGTTTGGATGAAAAAACCTTTCAGGCAGTCGTCACGGTTCACATGGAAAAGAACTATCATTTTCCAAAAGACTCTTCAGCCAAGATTTTGACGTCGGGCTTGCTAGGCGAACAATACATTGGCCTAGAAGCGGGTGGCGATGAGGCCAACCTGGTTGCAGGCGCAACGATTCAGTTCACGCAAAGCGCAATCGTCCTTGAAAGCCTGATCAGTCAATTCTTGTACTCCTCTGCTGAAAAACAAGGTACACCTCAAGGTGCTGAAGCAGCCTCTGCACCTAAATCACCCAAAACCTCTCAATAACGTAACGGTAAAGCAACATGCGCTCTCGCTTCTCTATTCAATGGTTTAGTCCGGCACTGTGTGCTCTCGCCTTGGTGCTACTTTCGGGCTGTGCCACCCACTCGGTTGGCCCTGCCAACCCCGCCGACCCTCTCGAGGCCTCAAACCGCGCGGTATTCGAATTCAACGATGCGGTTGATCGCGCAGTATTAAAACCGGTCGCTGAAGCGTACGCCTTTGTTGTGCCACAGCCTGTTCGCACCTGTATCAACAATATTTTCTTAAATCTTGGCGATGTGTGGTCTTGGTTCAACAGCACGCTGCAAGGACGCCAGGTCGACGCACTGAATACCTTTGGTCGTGTCTTGCTGAACTCAACGATGGGGCTTGGTGGTTGCTTAGATATCGCAAGCCAAACTGGTGCCAAACGCATCCCGAATGATTTCGGTGTGACACTTGGCGTCTGGGGATTAAGTTCTGGCCCCTACGTTGTCCTGCCAATTATGGGCTCATCCACCCTCAGAGACGGTGCGGGCCGGGCTGTTGATCTCTACGTGAACCAGGTGGGGTATGGTTCGTTAATCAATAACATCGATGTGCGTAATTCGATTTATGGCCTTGAAGTGGTCGAGCGCCGAGAGGCCCTGCTTGAAGTGACGAACACGATTGACCGCACCGCGCTAGACCGCTATAGCTTTATTCGTGACGCCTACCTGAAGCGCCGTCAGGCTCAGGTTGACGGGGCGACAACTGCGGCCCAGAAGCTACCAAACTACGAAGATTTTGAGGCCGAACCAGCCGATGAAAAAGCGCTGGGGCTTACCCCCAAAAAATAAGATGTCGCTTTACGTGCCTGCCAGTAGATATTTAGCCCATTGCAAGGATATGTGTTCATGAAGTCTCGCATTGATATAGTTTTAAAGCTGTTGCTTGTGTGCTTGCTACTGGGGTTAAGCCACACTACGCGCGCCCAGGTTAAGCCCGACCCGAACGCTGCCCCTAACGACTTCGTGCAGCAGGTCGCCGATCAGGTGTTAACAGCGCTCAAGGCAGATAGCAGCGTGCGTGCCGGCAACACTGCGCGCGTGAATCAAATCGTTGACGATTTAATTTTGCCTAACGTCAATTTTGAAAAAACAACGCGCCTCGCAGCAGGTCGCTATTGGCGGCAGGCGACACCCGAACAGCAAGTCGCCTTGGTCAAAGCGTTTCGCGGTACCTTGGGTCGGTCTTATAGCGGTGCCTTCACCCGAGTCGACGAGGGCACCAGCATTAAAGTCTTGCCTTTGCGGGGCGAGGCTGATACTACCGACGTGGTAGTGAAGTCGCAAGTCACACAGCGCGCCAACACCCAACCAATTGGGCTGGATTATCGTCTTGAAAAAACCCCGCAAGGCTGGAAAATCTACGACCTAAACGTTGAAAATATCTGGCTGATTGAAAACTACCGCAATCAGTTTTCCCAGCAAATTAGTCAAAGCGGTATCGATGGTCTGATTCAAGCGCTCAATCAACGCGCACAACAATAACTATCAGCTCTCCGTTCCGCGGGGCTTCCGGTCGCTCGGGCACACCGCCTCACAACAAGGTTGTCATGTCTGCCGTTTCGTTTGAACATGTTTCTAAAGTTTTCGCGCCTCGTACCTTGGGTTGGCGTGGCTTGTTTCGCCCACCCTCAGGCCCCGGCTTTCAGGCGCTTGATGATGTGTCTTTAACGATTGAGCACGGTGAGTTTTTTGCCCTGCTCGGGCCCAATGGCGCGGGCAAAACGACGCTCATCTCTGTGCTAGCTGGTCTGTGCCAGGCCACCCAGGGTCGCGCCAGTGTTTGCGGCCACGATGTGGTCAACGACTATCAGGCGGCCAGACGTTCGTTAGGCGTGGTCCCGCAAGAGCTTGTGTATGACCCGTTTTTTACGGTTAGAGAAACCTTACGCATTCAGTCAGGCTATTTTGGCTTTCGCCACAACGATGACTGGATCGACGAAATTTTGGCCAACCTTGGCCTCACCGACAAGGCCGACGAAAACATGCGCGCGTTGTCTGGCGGAATGAAGCGTCGTGTGCTGGTTGCACAGGCGCTGGTGCATCGTCCACCGGTCATTGTGCTTGACGAACCCACAGCAGGGGTTGATGTCGACTTGCGCCGTAGCCTCTGGGAATTCATCTCTCGGCTCAACACCCAAGGCCACACGATTATCTTAACCACGCACTACCTCGAAGAGGCTGAGATGCTGTGCAATCGTACCGCCATGCTAAAAGGCGGGCGCATCGTCGCGCTCGACACGACCAAAAATTTGATCGCGCGCGCCGGCGGTAATCTCGAGCAAGCGTTTGTCCAAATCATGAACGCCCAACCATCTAAGTTTTCTGAGGCACAAGCATGAGCGCCCCCATACTGACCGCTCGTTCGGGCGCAGGCTCAGGGTTTCCAACCTTGCTTGGTAAAGAGTTGCTGCGCTTCTGGAAAGTCAGCTTTCAGACTATTGCCGCGCCTGTCATCACCGCGCTGCTGTATCTCGTGATTTTTGCCCAAGTGCTACAAGATCGTATCCAAGTGTATGGCAGCGTCCCCTACACAGCCTTTTTGATCCCGGGGCTCATGATGATGAGCATGTTGCAAAACGCCTTTGCAAACCCGTCGTCGTCGTTAATTCAAAGTCGCGTCACAGGCAACCTGGTGTTTGTGTTGTTACCACCCATCTCGCACCGCGAATTCTTCAGCGCTTACGTGCTGGCTGCAATCGTGCGCGGCCTTGCCGTCGGAACCTGTGTTTGGCTGGTGTCCCAGTACTTCAGCTCGATGCCGATCAAGCACCCGCTTTGGGCGCTAGTGTTTGCGATCCTTTCCTGTGGGATTATGGCGATTTTAGGATTAATCGCTGGGCTGACTTCCGAAAAGTTTGACCAGCTCGCCGCTTTTCAAAATTTTCTAATCATGCCGGCCACCTTTTTATCGGGGGTGTTTTACTCAGTACACACACTGCCCGCCTTTTGGCAGACGGTGTCGCACTGGAATCCCCTCTTCTATACGATTGATGGATTTCGCTATGGGTTTTTTGGCGTCGCAGATGTGTCACCCTGGCAAAGCTTAGCCGTTGTCGCAGGAGTCTTTTCACTTTTGGCGACGTTTGCCCTGCGCCTCTTAGGCCGGGGCTACAAGCTGCGTACCTAAACCATCTAAAATAACGAATATTCTAGAATCGTTGCCCCCCTCAAGGACCTTGCAGATCATGTTGCCTACCCCAGAAGATATTCGTGCTTACATCGCCGCCGGGCTTGCCTGTGAGCACCTCGAAGTCAGTGGCGATGGCGCACATTTCGAGGCAGTCATTGTCAGCAACGCGTTTGCAGGCAAGCGCCTAATCGCACGCCATCAGCTGGTTTACGCCGCGCTAGGTGAGCGCATGAAACAAGAGATCCACGCACTCTCGATGCGCACCTTAACCCCCGAAGAGTTCAGCAAACCCGCCTGATGGATATTCTACGCATCACGGGTGGTAGTCGCCTAAACGGTGAAATCAGTATCTCAGGCGCAAAAAATGCGGCGCTGCCAATTTTGTGCGCCGGCTTGCTGACTGCCGATACGGTCACACTCACCAATGTACCCGAGTTAAACGACATCGCGACCACGCTTAAATTGTTAGGGCAGATGGGGGTGCGCTGCACGCGCGAAACCGATGGCACAGTCAATATCACAGCCAACGACGTCACGACGCTTGAGGCTCCCTACGAACTGGTGAAAACCATGCGTGCCTCGATTTTGGTACTGGGGCCCTTACTTGCAAGGTTCGGTCAAGCACGGGTCAGCCTGCCTGGTGGCTGCGCAATTGGTCAGCGTCCGGTTGACCAGCACATTCACGGCCTGGCCGCGTTAGGGGCAGATATCAGTATCGAGCACGGTTTTGTCGTCGCGCGCGCGCAGCGCCTGAAGGGCGCGGTCATTCGCACCGACATGGTGACCGTCACGGGCACCGAGAATCTGCTGATGGCTGCTGTCTTGGCTGAGGGCCAAACTGTTTTAGAAAATGCCGCCCGCGAACCCGAGGTCGTTGATCTGGCCGAATTATTAATCAAGATGGGCGCAAAGATCCAGGGCCATGGTACTGATCGCATCGTCATCGAGGGTGTCAAGAGCCTGCATGGTGCCACGCACCGAGTGATTCCTGATCGTATCGAAGCGGGCAGCTTTTTGTGTGCGGTGGGTGCGGCCGGTGGCGACATCACGTTACGCCAGGTCGCGCCTAGCACGATGGGCGCTACGCTCTCTAAACTCCAAGAAGCTGGGGTCTCACTGACGTGCGGTACAGACTGGATTCGCGCAAGTATGAATCAACGCCCCAAACCGGTCGACTTTCGCACGCACGAATACCCAGGCTTTGCCACCGACATGCAGGCACAGGTCATGGCGCTCACTGCGCTGGCCGACGGCACCTCGGTGATCGCTGAGACGATTTTTGAAAATCGCTACATGCACGTGCAAGAGCTGCTGCGCCTAGGCGCGCGCATCGATATCGACGGTCACACCGCGGTGGTACGTGGCGTAGCAACGCTTTCAGGGGCCACTGTCATGGCCACTGATTTGCGCGCCTCTGCAAGCCTAGTCATTGCTGGTCTGGCGGCCGAGGGCGAAACCATCGTCGAGCGAATCTATCATCTTGATCGAGGCTACGAGCGCATGGAGCACAAGCTCAGGCAGCTCGGTGCCAACATCGAACGCACTTCAAGCAAGGAGCTCTCATGAACGCACCCGAGCCGCTTCGGCCTCTAACGATGGCTCTGTCAAAAGGACGGATTTTTGAAGAGACACTGCCGCTACTCGAAGCCGCAGGCATTCAGGTTTCTGAAAATCCTGAGCAATCACGCAAGCTCATCATCGCAACCAGCAACCCCGGCTTGCGGTTAATTATTGTGCGAGCCTCTGATGTGCCAACCTACGTTGAATACGGTGCCGCTGATTTGGGCATCGCGGGTAAAGACGTGCTTATCGAACACGCAGCCCAACACCCAGGCGGGCTGTATCAACCAATTGATCTGAACATCGCCCGCTGCCGCCTCGCGGTCGCAGTACGCAAAGGCTTTGACTACGAAGCTGCCGTGCGCCAAGGGGCGCGCTTGCGTGTTGCGACTAAGTACACCCAAGCTGCACGCGAACATTTTGCTGCAAAAGGGGTGTACGTCGACCTAATCAAACTTTACGGTTCAATGGAGCTCGCTCCTTTAGTAGGTTTAGCCGATGCAATCGTCGACTTGGTGTCAACTGGCAATACGCTAAAGGCCAACGATTTGGTTGCGGTCGAAGACATCATGCAGATTTCATCACGACTGGTGGTCAACCGCGCCGCGCTTAAAACGCGCCATGCGCAACTGCAACCACTGTTGGATGCCTTTGAGAAAGCCAGTCACACAGCCGTCACAACCTAGCGACACTCAGAGATTGACACCATGGCAACCATTTCACGCCTAGACTCGCGCGATCCAGCCTTTCAGGCAAAGCTCACCACCTTGCTGGCGTTTGATGCCGAACAAGATGAAGCGATCGATAGCGCTGCAGCGCATATTCTTAAACAAGTTCGCACTGAGGGCGACGCGGCGCTCGTGCGCCTGACGCGTGAGTTCGATCTCGTGCAAATCCATCAGGCCGCCGAGTTAGAAATTCCGCGTAGCGAATGGCTCAAGGCCCTTTCTCAACTACCAACAGCACAACGGCAGGCGCTTGAAGCGGCGGCCGAGCGTATACGCACTTATCACATCCATCAGCTTCAAAAAAGCTGGTCGTACACCGAGGCTGATGGCACGCGCTTGGGGCAACAGATCACAGCGCTCGACCGCGTTGGGGTGTATGTGCCAGGCGGCAAAGCGGCTTATCCCTCATCGGTACTGATGAATGCGATTCCCGCAAAAGTCGCCGGTGTCGCTGAGGTCATCATGGTGACGCCTACCCCGGGTGGCCATCGCAACGCCATGGTGCTGGCTGCAGCAGCGATTGCAGGGGTTGACCGCTGTTTTGCACTGGGCGGCGCGCAAGCCATTGGTGCACTCGCCTATGGCACTGCGACGGTGCCGGCCGTCGATAAAATTGTCGGCCCTGGCAATGCTTACGTGGCTGCGGCAAAACGCCGTGTCTTTGGCACCGTGGGCATCGACATGATTGCGGGCCCAAGCGAAATTTTAATCATCTGCGATGGTAAAACGTCGCCCGACTGGATAGCGATGGATTTGTTCTCGCAAGCCGAGCACGATGAACTGGCTCAGGCAATCTTGTTGTGCCCTGATGCAAAGTACCTCGACGCGGTCGAACGGGCAATTGAGAGGCTTCTACCCACCATGCCGCGTGCTGAGATCATTCGCACAAGCTTGCGCGACCGAGGTGCGTTGATTTTGGTGCACGATTTGGGTGAGGCATGCAAAATTAGCAACCAGATCGCCCCCGAGCATCTAGAGGTGTCGGTCGAAGATCCTGACGTCTGGCTGCCTCATTTGCGTCATGCGGGTGCGATCTTTATGGGGCAACACAGCTCTGAGTCGCTTGGTGACTATTGCGCGGGCCCGAACCACGTGTTGCCAACCTCGCGCACCGCTCGGTTTTCTTCACCTCTGGGCGTCTATGACTTTCAAAAACGCTCGAGCTTGATTCACGTGTCGCAGGCCGGCGCGCAAACGCTGGGCGAAATTGCCGCTGAACTGGCGCTTGGCGAAGGTCTGCAAGCCCACGCAGCGAGCGCCACCTACCGCCTCACCCCCAAAAACAATAAATAAGCGCAGCGGTCAAGCACGATTCACTTCAACAATTCGCTCAGACCGCCCTACAATATAGATTCTGACGCCAAGAGCCCAAGCCATGCGCACCGCCGAAATTATCCGCAACACCAACGAAACAAAAATACGTGTCGCAATCAATCTAGATGGCACAGGCCGCCAAAAGCTCGATACCGGCGTGCCTTTTTTAGACCACATGCTGGATCAAATTGCTCGGCACGGTTTAATTGACCTTGAAGTGCATGCTCAGGGTGATTTAGATATTGATGCTCACCACACAGTTGAAGACGTTGGCATCACAATCGGGCAAGCTATCGCAAAGGCCGTGGGCGATAAAGCCGGTATTCGTCGTTATGGTCACGCGTATGTGCCGCTCGACGAGGCCCTTTCGCGAGTGGTGATAGATTTTTCAGGCCGGCCCGGCTTGCAGTTTCATGTACCCTTCACCCGTGCGCGTGTCGGTGATTTTGATGTCGATCTCACCATTGAATTTTTTCAAGGCTTGGTCAACCATGCCCTGCTCACCATGCACATTGATAACTTGCGCGGTGTCAACGCGCATCACCAGTGCGAAACGATTTTCAAAGCCACCGGCCGCGCACTTCGCATGGCGCTCGAGCTCGATCCGCGCAGCGCTGGCGTTGTGCCTTCTACAAAAGGTGTCCTGTAAGCCATGGCTTTAATTGCCATCGTTGACTACGGCATGGGCAACATCCACTCGGTCGAGCGGGCGTTGCGCCACGCCGCACCCGAAGCAGACGTTCGCTTGTGCAACCAGGCGCGCGACATTTTGGCCGCTGACCGTGTCGTGTTTCCGGGCCAGGGGGCAATGGCCGACTGCATCCGCACACTTGATGAGGCGGGCTTGCGCGAGGCCGTGCTCAGGGCGGCAAAAAGCAAGCCCTTACTCGGCGTTTGCGTGGGCGAACAAATGTTGTTTGAGCGCAGCGAAGAAGGCAACACCACGAGCCTAGGTATCTTCAAAGGTGAGGTCCGGCGTTTTCAAGGCCCAGCCTTCGCGGCCGGCGCGCAACAACTCAAGGTGCCACATATGGGTTGGAATCCAGTCAAGCAAAGCCGTGACCATGCGCTCTGGCAGGGTATCCCCGATATGACCCCCTTTTATTTTGTTCACAGTTACTACGCCGTGCCCGCTCAGGCTGAACTCACCGTTGGGCAAAGCAACTACGGCGGCCTATTTGCCTGCGCCGTTGCGGCCGATAATATCTTTGCCGTACAGTTTCATCCAGAAAAAAGTGCCGAATATGGTTTGCGTCTTTACCGTAATTTTGTAGACTGGAAGCCTTGACGTCCTCCTGTACCTAAACTAGAAAAATTTCCGCGCGTTCCGTTAAACTAATTCCTTATCCACACCCCCACACTCGCGTATCACGGGTGCTTTGAACCTTACGTGACCACTCAATACTCACATGCTGCTGATCCCTGCAATTGACCTCAAAGACGGACGCTGCGTCCGACTACGCCAAGGCGACCTCGACGACGCTACAGTCTTCTCTGAAGACCCAACCGCCATGTCTAACCTCTGGCTTGACCGAGGTGCACGACGCCTGCACTTAGTCGACCTCAATGGAGCTGTGGCTGGGAAGCCTAAAAATGAGTCGGTGATTCGCGCGATCGTCGATTCGGTCGGCGCAGATATTCCGGTCCAGATCGGCGGGGGGATTCGCGACCTTGATACGATTGAGCGCTATCTTGATTTCGGTATTACTTACGTCATCATCGGCACGGCGGCAGTCAAAAATCCTGGGTTTTTACATGACGCGTGTGGTGCGTTTCCGGGCAGCATTATCGTAGGGCTCGACGCGCGCGATGGCAAAGTCGCAACCGATGGCTGGAGCAAACTCACCAAACATGATGTGCTCGATATGGCCAAAAAATTTGAAGATTATGGCTGCGAAGCCATTATCTACACTGATATTGGTCGTGATGGCATGCTAACGGGCGTCAACATCGAGGCAACGGTGCGACTCGCACAACACGTGCGAATCCCAGTCATCGCCTCAGGTGGTGTCACCGATATGCGCGACATCGAAGCGCTGTGCGCGGTTGAGGCCGAGGGCATTGAAGGCGCGATTTTAGGTCGAAGCATCTATGAAGGCACACTTGATTTTGAAGCTGCTCAACTGCGTGCTGACGAACTCGCCCCATGAGCCAATTGGTCGCGCCTAGCACCAGTAGCGGCCTGACTCGTCGGATCATTCCCTGCCTGGATGTCACTGCTGGACGCGTGGTAAAGGGCGTGAACTTTGTCGACCTGATCGATGCAGGTGACCCAGTTGAAATTGCCCAGCGCTACAACGAGCAGGGCGCAGATGAACTCACCTTTTTAGACATCACCGCAACAAGCGACGGGCGTGATTTGATTCTGTCGATTATCGAACAGGTCGCGTCGCAAGTCTTCATTCCTCTGACGGTAGGCGGCGGCGTACGTCAGGTCAGCGATGTGCAACGCCTGCTGAATGCAGGTGCCGACAAAGTTTCAATCAATAGTGCTGCGGTTGCCAATCCAGAGCTTGTTCGGGCTGCCTCAAACTATCACGGCTCGCAGTGCATTGTCGTGGCCATTGATGCGCGCCGTGTGACAGATAGTGCCTCCCCCGCCTGGGAGGTCTTTACCCACGGCGGGCGCCGCGGCACCGGTTTAGATGTCGTGGCGTGGGCGCGTCAGATGGCCGATTTTGGTGCGGGCGAACTGTTATTAACCAGCATGGATCGAGACGGCACGAAAGCCGGTTTTGACCTCGAGCTCACTCGCCGCGTGGCCGACGCGGTCGCGATCCCGGTGATTGCCTCGGGCGGCGTAGGCACTCTGCAACATCTAGCCGACGGCGTGACCTTGGGCGGTGCCAGCGCGGTGCTGGCCGCCAGCATTTTTCACTACGGCGAGTTCACCGTGGGTCAGGCCAAAGACTTTATGGCAAACCAAGGCATTGCCGTGCGGCGCAACACATGACAACCTCTGCGCCACCTGCCTGGCTTGCCGAGGTCAAGTTTGACGACAAGGGTTTGATTCCGGCGATTTCGCAAGACGCCACAACCGGACAAATATTAATGGTGGCCTGGATGAATGCCGAGGCGCTCGCCGAGACAGCGCAAACTGGACGTGCGGTGTTTTGGTCGCGCTCGCGCAGCCGGCTTTGGCGTAAGGGTGAAGAGTCGGGACACGTACAGCGCCTGGTTGAACTCAGGCTGGATTGCGATGGTGACGTGCTTTTGCTAAAGGTCGAACAAGTGGGCGAGATCGCCTGTCATACCGGACGTGCGAGTTGTTTTTATCGACGTCTGGAACAAAATGCTGAACCGCTGTCCTCAAAATGGGTAAGCGTTGATCCGGTTCTAAAAGACCCTGAGCTCATTTATAAGTGAACGCCCTTAATATGACAGACTCAATTTCCGACGCCTCGTCGACTGGCACGTCCGATGTCATCCTGGCCAGAATCGCTGACATCCTAGCGACCCGTCTACCTTCACGCGGCGGAGACCCCACGACATCGTACGTTGCAAAGTTATTTTCGAAAGGGCCAGATGCCGCCCTTAAAAAGATTGGCGAAGAAGCCACTGAACTCGTGATGGCCGTCAAAGACCAACAGCCCGAGCGAATCGTGGCGGAAACCGCCGATTTGTGGTTTCATTGTCTGGTCGTGTTAACCGAACATGGTCTGCGGCCAGAGCAGGTATTGGCCGAGTTAGCGCGACGCGAGGGTGTCTCTGGCCTTCAAGAAAAAGCTTCCCGTAACCCTTAAACGACGTCCCATGAGCGAAAACTGCCTCTTCTGCAAGATTGTGAAAGGTGAAATCCCTGCAAAAATCGTCTACACAGATGATGACTGTGTGGTTTTTCATGATATTCACCCCGCGGCGCCCGTACATTTGCTGATGGTGCCGCGTCACCATGTCGTGTCCATGCAAGACATCAAACCCGAGGATGCTGGCTGGTTAGGTAGAATGCTGACTCAGGTTTCAGATATTGCGTTAACAAACGGCTGCAACCCAGGGCCTGAAGGCGGCTTTCGTCTCACCACGAATTCAGGCCTTGAGGGTGGCCAAGAAATTAAACACCTGCATTTTCATATCCTTGGTGGAAGACGTCCTTGGCAGGGCTTCACTCCCATCAAGAATTAAACCGGAGAGCGATCATGGGTAGTTTTAGTATTTGGCACTGGCTAATTGTTTTGGTTATCGTGGCACTGATTTTTGGCACCAAAAAAATCCGAAATATCGGCGCTGATTTAGGGGGTGCGGTAAAGGGGTTCAAAGAAGGCATGAAAGATCCCAACGCTAAAGAAGGCGACGCCGCTACAACCACTGCAACCGCTGAGGCGGCACCGGTTCAGCGCGTGGCGACAGGCGAGACCATTGACGTGCAAGCAAAAGAGAAAACAAACACCCAGCCCGGTACGCATTAACCCTTTCGGCTAGCTTTTCTAGCTGAGTCTTTTTGGCACATCACACACCATGTTTGACGTCAGCTTTACCGAACTACTCGTAATCGGGGTCGTGGCGCTGGTCGTCATCGGCCCAGAGCGCCTGCCCAAAGTGGCGCGCACGCTCGGCCACTTGGTGGGGCGCGCGCAGCGCTATGTCAATGATGTCAAAACTGACATTCAGCGCGAGGTCGAACTCGACGAGTTGCGCAAGCTAAAAGACCAAATGCAAGACGCTGCGCAAACTGTACAGTCAAGCCTGCAAAATACCGAGGCCTCGCTACGCAAACCTCTTGAGTCTCTTGAACAAGACGTCTCTGCGCTTAAAGAGTCGTTAACACATACCAGCTCAGACCTTGTCGAGCCTGTTGCACCCGAGATCCCCAAGGCGGACGTCACTACGACCGCTAACCCGACCAGTTCAGACTCTTTGGGCACGACTGCAACGACCACCCCCTCGTTCGCCGAGGCTGAGGTACAAGCGATGCTCGTGCCAAATCCGCCCTCGCCCGAGCCACTTGCGATACCCTTTCCTGAACCGGTTCCGGTACCCGCTCACGCCGCGCCAGCACCTCTCGCGGTGCCAACCCAGCTTGAGCTCGGTGCTCTGTCACCCGCTCCAGCAGCGACTCCAGCGCCAGCTCCCGCAGCTACGCTCGCGCCTAACAAGACCTCGGTCGCCTCTTCAACCCCGGGATCTACATCTTGAGCACTGAACGTTCTGACAACGCCTCACCGGACGGCAGCACCTCGCCCGGACAAGACACCGAGCAAGCACCCGCTGCCAACGAAAGTTTTATGTCACACCTGATTGAACTGCGTACGCGCTTATTGCGCGCAGTTGGTACGGTGGTTGCCGTGTTTGTGGTGCTGTTTATTTATCCGGGCGCCTCGGTGATCTATGACATTTTGGCCGCGCCGATGCTAGCTTCGCTCCCGCAGGGCACCCGCATGATCGCCACCGGCGTCATTACCCCCTTTATGGTTCCCATGAAGGTCACCATGATGGCCGCTTTTGTGGTGTCGCTGCCCGTGGTGCTTTATCAGGTTTGGGCCTTTGTCGCGCCCGGCTTATACCGGCACGAGCAGCGCTTAGCGCTGCCACTGATCGTTTCAAGTTCGCTGCTGTTTATCGGCGGGATGGCGTTTTGCTATTTTGTCGTGTTCAAGTCGGTCTTCACCTTTATTGCCTCCTTTGCGCCGCAATCCATTACGCCGGCACCAGACATTGAAGCCTATTTAAGCTTTGTCATGACCATGTTTCTGGCCTTTGGGGTCACCTTTGAGGTCCCCGTGGCCGTCGTGTTGTTAGTACGAATGGGAATTGTCACGCTCAAACAGCTTAAAGACTCTCGAGGGTATGTGGTTGTTGGCGCCTTTGTGATCGCCGCCGTGGTGACCCCACCAGATGTCGTGAGTCAATTTTTACTCGCCGTGCCCTTGTGTGTTCTGTATGAGGTCGGCATCCTCGTTGCACGTGGTGTCAAACCACGCAGCGAGGATAAGGCTGACGTTACGTCTTGAGATTTGCATAGACTAGACATGGTTTGCACATTAAATATATCTGTAACCCTTTATCCTCTTTGCATGTAGGGTTCCAAGAAAAATATCTCTTGTGACTAAATGTTTTAAGGTATATCTTTTTATCATTGGTTAACATTCTTAGCTTCGGCTACGTTAATCAGTGCCTAGTCAGACCTAGCCTATTGTGGTTCGGTCGTTAGTACTTAAAGGGACCATCGTGCTCGCTCATCGTCTTAAACAGGCCCGTCTACGCGCGGGGTTGTCACAAGAAAAGCTCGGCAAACTCGCCGGCATTGACCCCATGTCAGCAAGTGCTCGTATGAATCAATACGAACGCGGTAAGCATTCACCTGACTATCAATTGATGTGCCGGGTGGCTGAAATACTCAACATGCCAGTCAGTTGGTTTTATACCGAAGACGAAGAGCTCGCGCGCCTGCAAGAAGTCGTGTTTCACCTTGACGCCAATGTGCGTCGGCCATTACTGGTGCAAGCCGAGTCTTTGTTCGCCGCCAACCCGCCTGTCGCAAAGGCAACGGCAACGGCGCCCGAGCCTGACAAGTAGGCTCAACTGTTCAGTCACTTCGGCTTAACTGGGCGCTGCCCAACCGTCATGGTCAAGCGCTGCGTACGGCCATTGCGGTAGATTCCTAGCTCAATCGAATCGCCCGGTGCAGTCGCAGCAAGCCGGGCCATCAGTCGATGGGTGTCGTTGACCGTTTGGCCTGCGATGGTTTGAACAATATCCCCCACCTTTAGTCCGCCTTTCGCACCAGGGCCATCGCGCATGATGCCCGCAATAATCACGCCGCCTGCCCGCTCTAAGCCAAAAGCACGCGCCAGATCAGCGGTCATATCTTGCGGTTCGATGCCAAGCCATCCGCGCTTAACGAAACCAAACGTCAAGATCTCGCTCAAGACTTTTTGCGCCGCTATGGCGGGTATCGCAAAGCCGATGCCTAGAGAACCTCCTGATTTTGAGTAAATTGCTGTGTTGATGCCCACCAGTCGCCCCTGTGTATCAATCAAGGCTCCGCCTGAGTTTCCTGGGTTAATCGCAGCGTCGGTTTGTATGAAATTTTCGTAAGTGTTAATACCCAGCCCACCACGCCCCAGGGCAGACACGATACCCATCGTGATCGTTTGGCCGACCCCAAACGGATTGCCAATGGCAAGCACCACATCCCCGATTCGGGGTGGCTCAAGCGCCTCAAAGCCAAGCACCGGTAGCTGTGTCATTTCAACGTGTAGCACCGCAAGATCTGAGTCAGCATCAACGCCCAGGACTTTAGCGACCGCTTGCCGTCCGTCCGTCAGTGCCACCACAATTTCATCAGCACCCTCAATCACATGAAGGTTAGTGAGCACATGCCCTTTTGCAGACACGACAACACCTGAACCTAAGCTGGTCGCTTGTTGTGTTTGATTAAAGCCAGGCACTTGCTCAAAAAATTTACGCAGCACTGGGTCAGGGGGCAGCGGAAGCCGCGACACAGATACCCTCTTTGTGGTGTGGATATTTACCACCGCCGGTGCAGCTACCGACACGGGCTCGGCATACGAAGTCGCAGCTCTTGTGGCGGCGCTGTCCGCACTAGGCAATAATTCAGGGGTGGTGTTCAGTCTGCGAAGTGGGGGTTTGACCTGCAACCAATCTGGGCGCAACGTTGTCACCACGAATAAAACTGCTATACAGACCGTTACCGCCTGAGCAAACAGCAACCAAAGACGACGCATGAGGTGTTCCAGAAAATGATGAAAACGGTTTCAACCCACACTTTAGAGCAATGGCTCAACGTGACCCTCAATACTGCGGCCTTCAGTGACTACTGCCCAAACGGCTTGCAAGTTCAAGGCAAACCAACCATTTCCCATATTATCTCGGGCGTGACAGCAAGTCAGGCGTTAATTGACGTAGCAGCCCAACGTCAAGCCGACGCCTTGCTCGTACATCACGGCTGGTTTTGGAAAGGCGAAGACCCACGGGTGTTAGGAACGCGAAAGCGCCGCCTCGCTGCGCTGCTTGCACACGACATCAATTTGCTTGCGTTCCATTTGCCCTTGGACGCTCACCCGGTGCTCGGTAACAACGCACAACTCGCGAGGGTACTGGACTTGGTGGCTGAACCGGCAACCCCCTCGCAGGGGCTGCTCTGGTTTGGCGCAATGCGCGGTGCCAGCACACTGGCTGAGATTGCCAGCCGCGTCGAGCAGCGCTTAAACCGCGCACCCCTGGTGATCGGCGCAGAAGGTTTGATGGTTAAACGTATTGCCTGGTGCACTGGGGCAGCCCAAAACATGCTGGGCCAAGCCATTGACGGGGGTGCTCAAGTGTTTATCACCGGCGAAGTGTCCGAACCCACTGTGCACCTCGCGCGCGAAGCGGGGGTCGGATTTGTCAGCGCAGGGCACCATGCCACCGAGCGTTATGGTGTTCAGGCCCTTGGCCAAGCCATTGTCCAAGAATTCGGCATTCGCGTCGACTTTGTCGATCTTGACAATCCTGTGTGAATGCCTACTTTTTAAGCGAGTCTCTGATTTCACGCAGTAACTCGATATCCTCAGGCGTCTTAGGTGCCGCAGCGGCCAGATCCATTTTGGCACGGGCTGTATTGATCGCCTTCACCATAAAAAAGATCACAAAAGCCAGTAAAACAAAGTTAATCACAATCGTTAAAAAGTTACCCCAGGCAAACAAGTTAGCGCCCGCCTTTGTTAAATCAGCATAAGTTTCGGGGCCCGCATATTGCGCAGGGCGCGACAGCACAATGTATTTGTTGCTAAAGTCAACCGAGCCACCCACCAGAAAATTGACGATCGGCATGACAATATCTTTCACCAGCGAGTCAACGATTTTGCCAAAAGCCGCCCCTACAATCACGCCAACCGCTAAATCAACGACATTTCCGCGTAGCGCAAACTGTTCAAATTCTTTGAAAATTCCTTTTCCTTGCGCCATTTCTAATTTCTCCCATAGAAAGTACCGGCTCGGTCGGGCTATAATAAGGGGTTAAGACGTTTGCAACAAGATGAAATGTGTTTGTTGAGTAATGACTGCTAGGCGGCGTGAATAAAAAGGTTAGGTCGCCCGCGCAACAACAAGGATAGGAAGATGAGTCAGGATTCAGTTATGCATGACGACGAAGGTGCGGTTCCGGCCACACTCCCGTCAGACCCCTCGCGCCGCCTCTGGATCGGCACAACCTGTGCAATGGGCGGAGTCGCGGGCTTAGCCGCTGCAGTTCCGTTTGTCAGCACTTTTGCGCCTTCCGACCGTGCCCGCGCAGCAGGCGCCCCCGTTGAAGTCGACATTAGTACGTTGGCGCCGGGCGAAATGCGCACCGTCGAATGGCGTGGCAAGCCCGTTTGGCTTATTCGCCGCACGAAAGAACAGCTTGATTCACTTAAACAAAATGCCGGTGAGCTGGCCGATCCAAACTCAACGCGCGCGGGCTATACGCCCGCTTACGCAAAAAACGAGTGGCGCTCGCGCAAACAAGAGCTTTTTGTTGCAGTGGGTATTTGTACGCACTTGGGCTGCTCACCCACCCCTAAGTTTGCAACCGGCGCGCAACCTAGCTTGCCTTCCAATTGGGATGGCGGCTTTTTATGCCCCTGCCACGGTTCAACGTTCGATATGGCTGGCCGCGTGTTTAAAAACAAACCTGCGCCTGACAATCTCGAAGTGCCTCCGTATCAGTATTTAAGCGACACCCGCATCGTTGTCGGGGTTGACGAAAACAACAAGGCCTAACGGTCTGTTGCTCACCCCCCACACCGTCACACTGAACAAGTAAAGGAACCGTTTTCATGGCTGGCCATAAAACCGTCGAAACGACCGGACTGCTAGGTTGGATTGACCAGCGCTTTCCGCTGACATCTACATATAAAGCGCACCTGTCTGAGTACTATGCCCCAAAAAACTTTAACTTTTGGTACTTTTTTGGCGCCCTCTCTTTAATCGTATTGGTGCTGCAAATCGTCACCGGTATTTTTTTGGTCATGCACTACAAGCCCGACGCGCAGTTTGCGTTTCAATCCGTTGAATACATCATGCGCGAAGTGCCCGGCGGATGGTTTATCCGCTATATGCACTCAACCGGGGCCTCGATGTTTTTTGTCGTGGTGTATCTGCACATGGTGCGGGCGCTGATTTACGGCTCATACCGTAAACCGCGTGAACTGGTCTGGATCTTCGGCGTCGGTATCTTCTTGTGCTTGATGGGCGAAGCTTTTTTTGGCTATCTCTTACCCTGGGGGCAGATGTCTTTCTGGGGTGCGCAGGTGATCGTGAACCTTTTCTCGGCGATCCCGTTCATTGGTCCTGAACTCTCGATCTGGATTCGGGGTGACTACGTAGTGTCTGATGCCACACTGAATCGCTTCTTCGCCTTCCATGTCATCGCGATCCCCCTCGTGTTGCTCGGTCTGGTTGCCGCGCACGTGGTCGCCTTGCACGAGGTGGGTTCAAACAACCCAGATGGCGTTGACATCAAAGCCAAACAAGATAAGTACGGCCGTCCACTTGACGGCATCCCTTTTCATCCCTACTACACCGTGCACGATATCATGGGTTTTGTGGGATTTCTAATCATCTTCATGGCGATTGTTTTCTTCGCCCCTGAGATGGGCGGCTACTTTCTAGAATTCAACAACTTTGTTCCAGCTGACCCACTCAAAACACCCTTGCACATTGCACCGGTCTGGTATTTCACGCCGTTCTACTCAATGTTGCGCGCAACAAACGACGAGTTCACCTGGGTGCTGGCTGGCGCGGCTGTGCTAGCCGCAATAGTGATGTTTATTCGCAGCAAAGGCTTAGTCAAACTGATTGTGCCGGTCGTGCTATTTGGCGTTGCCGTCTTGCTGCGCTTGATCGACGCAAAGTTTTGGGGCGTAGTCGCCATGGGCGGAGCCGTCGTTCTATTGTTCTTTGTGCCTTGGCTCGATTACAGTCCTGTCAAGTCCATACGCTATCGGCCAAGCTGGCACAAAACACTTTACGGTATCTTCTTTGCCAACTTTGTTGTCTTAGGCTACCTCGGTACGCAAGCGCCAACCGACCTCTTTAACCTGCTCTCGCAAATTGGCACGCTCATCTATCTGGGCTTCTTTTTCTTGATGCCGGTGTGGAGTCGTCTCGGAACCTTCAAAGCGGTCCCTGACCGCGTCACGTTCCACGCCCATTGAGCCTAACCTAATTTACGGAATGACCATGATCAAGAAGCTGCTTTGTGCTCTTGCCCTGTTGATCACCTGCAACGCAGCCAGTGCTGCGGGCGGCGAGTTTCCCTTAGATCGCGCACCTAATCGCATCAATGAACTCACCTCGCTGCAAAACGGTGCCAAGTTATTTGTCAACTATTGTTTAAATTGCCATAGCGCTGCATCCATGCGCTATAACAAGCTAAACGATATCGGCCTGACTGATGAACAAATCCGCACGAGCCTGTTATTTACAGGCGAAAAAGTGGGTGATCTGATGGTTGGGTCCGTTGGCGTAAAAGATGGCAAACGCTGGTTTGGGGTGATGCCGCCCGACCTCTCTGTGATGGCGCGAGCAAAATCAATCAACGCTGGGCCAACAGGCTCAGACTACATTTACACGTACTTGCGCACGTTTTATCGCGATACAAGTAAACCGACTGGTTGGGACAACCTTGCGTTTCCCACTGCAGCGATGCCCCATGTGCTGTACGAGCGTCAGGGGCCGCGCGAGCTCACAACCGTAGTCACACACGAGCATGAAGCACCGGGCGGCAAGAAGGGACCAGCAGTCTGGGAGCGTGTCACGACCACGTTTGATTCACTTGGTTACGCAACGAGCAAAACCGAGAAGCTCTCAAACTATCGTGGCCACGCGAGCACCGAGCATAAGTTCAAGGCCCTTGATGCCTCGCGTACGTCTGCTTACGACAGCGACATTGCCGACCTGACCGCCTTCTTGACATGGGTGTCTGAACCTATTCAACAAAAGCGTAAGCAAATTGGCGTTTGGGTATTGCTATTCTTGGGTCTGTTTTTTGTCGTCGCGTGGCGCCTGAACGCTTCGTTCTGGAAACACGTTAAGTAGCCTTTATTTCAGGGCCAGCGTCTGCTTGACGTAGACGCTGGCCTTTCGCTTTTATCTATAGTCATTTTTAGGACGGAAATCCAATATGATGGTCCTCTACTCCGGTACCACCTGCCCCTTCTCACATCGCTGCCGCTTTGTGTTGTTTGAAAAAGGCATGGATTTCGAAATCCGCGATATCGACTTATTCAATAAGCCTGAAGATATTGCCGTCATGAACCCCTATGGCCAGGTACCAATCTTGGTCGAGCGTGATTTAATCCTGTACGAGTCAAACATCATCAATGAGTACATTGATGAGCGCTTTCCTCACCCACAGTTGATGCCTGCCGATCCAGTGATGCGTGCACGCACACGTTTATTTTTGTACAACTTTGAAAAAGAGCTGTTTATTCACGTTGCTGCACTCGAAGATCGTGCTGTACGCGCCGACGAAAAGCGCATGAATGTTGCACGCGCAGCGGTGCGTGATCGTTTGTCACAACTCGCGCCTTTACTACTTAAAAACAAGTACATGCTCGGCGAAGAGTTCTCAATGCTTGACGTCGCAATGGCACCCTTGCTTTGGCGCCTTGACCACTATGGTATCGAGTTGCCAAAAACAGCCGCGCCTATTCAAAAATACGGCGAGCGTATTTTTTCGCGCCCTGCATATATTGAGGCACTGACCCCCTCAGAAAAAGTGATGCGCCGTTAATCAACACCACTATGGCTGAGACCTCTACTAAACCGTACATGATTCGCGCGCTGCACGAATGGTGTACCGATAACGGCTACACGCCACAGATTGTGGTGAGCGTCGACCAAAACACGATGGTGCCACCCGCGCACATCCGTGACGGCCAAATCACACTCAATATTGGCCTGATGGCAACCAAGGGCTTGGTTCTGGGCAACGACAGTATCGAGTTTCAGGCGCGCTTTAACGGCGTGACTGAAAACCTCTACATCCCTGTGGGCGCAGTGACGGCGCTGTACGCACGAGAAACGGGTGCTGGCATGGGCTTTGAAGTTGAAGAACCCAGTGCCGACAACACTCCTGCAGCTAACGCCTCTACGGCTAGTTTTGCAGCAGGTGTCAAAGGCCAAGCGCCCAAGACTGTGCAGCCTCAAGCTGCGTCTAGCCCCGAGGCTGCCGACCCAAAGCGGCCAACACTAACGATTGTTAAATAGCAATGCGCGTACAAAACCGTTTACCATAATTCATCTATAATTCGGCGCGTTGTTGTTAGTTCGTGTCAACAACGGCCACCATTAAATTGCCGGAGTAGCTCAGTTGGTAGAGCAGCTCACTTGTAATGAGAAGGTCGAGGGTTCGATTCCTTTCTCCGGCACCAGTTAAAGCAAAGGCCTCAAAGCGTAAATGCTCTGAGGCCTTTTGTTTTTGCGGGTCTTGGCGTCATAGCCATTTATTTATGAGGCTCTTTGGCGCGTTTGAATTCTGTGTTTTTGCGCTTGCAACTTTCATGGTACCGCTATGGTACCGATTTTGATGCATCCGCCCACATCTTTATCACACCAACCGCAGCAATGACTCACGCCAGTCGCTGGCACGCCTGCCCACACCTTGCAAGTTTCCGCGAAAGCCATTTGCTGATTTAGTTTTGTCAGAGGCAATTATCTGCGCGTGAGGTGGGTGTGGTTTACAGCCTATCAAAGTTGCAGACTTTGACCCCGCCCCCCCCTTTACCAATCTTCAAGCGCGATGGGCTTCAGGTGAGCGCGCCCAACGTTAAGTCAATCGGTCGAGCTTCGCTGGTCGGGCAGAATTGTCTTGAGCCTCGGTTAAACCAGAGCGCGTAACTTTTTTCGATGCCTGCGCGCCGATTCTTTACCAAAGAGAGTAACGCGCCGGGTTTAGACTCGAGCTCAGGGTTTAAAGTCCGGTTGGGGTTTTGAAAATGCACCTCACGTTTTTTGTTGCGCCAGACCATAAATATTTGGTCCGCGAGGTCAGCAATCGCCCCCGAACCTTTCAGGTCAAATTTTCCCGGCTTGTCGTTCTCGTTCTCACCTTTTCGCACATGGTGAACAAGATGAATATGAACCTGGGCAGAGTCAGCGACACGTTTAAGCGTTTCAACAAACGTTTTTTGGCTATTCATCGCCCGTTCGCCTGACTCCCCTTCAGTCACCATCATTAGGTTATCGATGACGAAGTGTTTAACGCCTCGTTGCTCGGCACTCCAAATAATCGCTCCCAGAATTGACTCTGCGCTCACTGAGCCTTTCTGATTGAACAACCAAAGCCGGTCCCCGGCCCAGTCTAAAAACTTAACGGTGAACTCTCTTGATGGTTCGCACTGAGCGACTTGGCAGGCCATCATGTAAAGCGTTTCAATCACGGGCATTTCTAAACTGGCTATGCAAACCGGCTCGCCCTGGGCAATCAAGTGATTGCAAACCTGTAGCAGCACTGTGCTTTTGCCGTGTCCATTTACACCCGCCCAGATTGATACATCACCAGCAACCAACCCCACATCACCATGCGTTTTCATCCACGGGAGTTTTGCGCCCTGGACGATATGCCCATTTGCCGCACGCTCGCCAAGGTCATACTCAAAGTTTTTGCCGTTAAGAATTATTCGAGTTGATTGTGATTGACGGTACACCTCCGCGAAATTTATACGGTCTGGCAATAGGTTAGGCGTGGTCTTCATTGTTTCCCCTCAAAATAGTTAAATGACCATCTAGGCAATGAATGACGCGCTCGGCATACCTCTGGCACACCTTGATGATTTCGTGGCATCTGCGTTCGTTTTTACCCATAAGGTGGACTGTCAAACCTTTTATTTCGATGAGGTCCAGTGACGAAATACTTTCGTTTGGCAAAATGAGTAGCGAGACATGAAAGCCATTTGCAATCGCGTCCTGCGCATCTTGTTTGAGCCAGTAGTCAGGTTTGTTGTCCAGCACGTGAATCCAAACTTGTTCGGGGGCAAATCCGTTTATTCGTGCGTTATGCAATTCAGAGCATCCAATCATCAGAAATACATCTCGTCGGCTGTTGCTTGAGCAACGACCTCTGCACCATCCCATCTTTGCTGCCTCAGATATACAAGCGGTGCAGGGATGTACTTGCCCGAGTCTTTCGACCAATCATCGCTACTTGCCATGGCAGTGACGTGTGCAATGATTTGTTCGGCAACTGAATCAAAGTTTTGTTTTTGCCAAACGGTTAGGCATTGAGCTTTTGACCCCTTTCGTTTGCCATTTGGGTATGCGTCCCAAAACTCAGAAAATGTCTTCTGGTGGTTCTTGATGGTTACTGATGGTTTATGTGCAACGGGTTGCACCTCAAACGCGCAACCGCTTGCACCTGTCGCGACGCTAGATTGCACCTGTGCAGAGGCTTGCACCTGTGCAAGGTGTTGCACTTGTAGCGCCTTGAGGTTGATTCGATAAAGGTTAGGAAATTTTGGGGGCGGCCCTTTTTTGACTAAGACCGAGAGCTCTCCCGAGTCCTCCAGTTTTTTTATCACGTACTGAGCATTGCGGCGTCCCATGCGACACTTTGCCGCGAGTGTGCCGATTGCTGGATAGGCTTTGCCTTTATCGTCAGAGAAGTCGGCAATCGCAAGTAGCATCAAAAGGTCGGTGGCCGAATGCTTGGATTGACTCCAGCGCTGTGACATGACGCTGATGCTCATACAGCACCCCGACGTATAAGCCTTTTAACAAACCGCTTGGCCTTTATCGGCAGCGAGTAAACCGCAATCGGGCGTGGCCAGCCATTGCGGGGGAGGAGTATCGATTCTGGCTCCCACCCAAGATAATCAAGCTCCTTAATCACGGCAGCTAAGCGCCACCCCTTACCTCTGCGTAACCAATCAACTTGTGTCAGGTCACCTTCGAGTAGTGCACTGAGTGCGAGCGCTTCGCAACTATTCGGCTTTGGCAATCTCGGGCAAAATGCAAGCTCAGGTAGTAACGAAAGTTGAGCGGCCCCTTTGCTTTGGCGAGTGAGGGGCCGTTTCATATTGCGCCCCCAGATAGCAGGGTTTGCAAATCCGAGACTTTCCAAGCCAATCGCCCATTAATACGGATAGGTCGAATCGGTCCATCCTCAAGGCAAGCCCACCGGCGTAATGTTTGGGGACGGCGATTGATTGCGGCGGCGGCTTCGTTTGTTGGCAGGACTTCGGGTAGTCTGGCGTTTGCTAATCGTGCGTTCATTAAGGACATCGTCGTTACCTCTGCGGAAACCCGCGCTGTTGTTGACGATTCCTATGCTGCGCATTGAGTTGATAGCTGAGAATGGATGCTCACGCAGCATCCATGGGCGCTAACGCATCATCCATGGGCTCTCACGCATCACCTATAGTCTATTTGCCCTGCAATTTTTTCCGGATGGTTGACTCAGCAAGCCCAACTTCCTTGGCAATTCTCGGGGCCGCGTTGCCTTTACTCAGCCCTTTTGCTTGATAAAAACTCCATAGTTCAAGGATACGAGAGTCAGTGGCCGGGGTGTCTGCATGCCTAATATTTGCTCGTCTTCGCATGAAGTACGAGTCGCCCTGAAGCATGGCCTCAAGGATAATGTTGCTTAATTTTGCAGTGGTTAAAGTATCGCGATTTTCTTCCAGCCATTCGTTTGCTTTTTCTAGGTCTGCCTCGCCACCGTACAGCCAGCTTACGATGTTGAATGCGTCAATCTTCTCTGCATGCTCGAGGAAGAAGTCAGCGCCAACGAAACCAGGCCTTGAGCAGTACACGGCCTCGAGTTCCTTTTCCACTTTGATTATTGAAAGTACTTCGGGCGAAATGCCTAAAAGGGTAGTCCCAACTGATTGCGTAATCTTTTTAGTCACTCAATGCTTACCTTCCACGGCACCCTCATTAAATAAAGTGCCCCTGTCAGGCCGGTGAAGGAGTCCGGCTTTTCGCTCCGTCGAGCTAGGCAGGGGCAAGATGGTTCTAGCCACCGGCGGGCGGTGGGGTCACGTTCATGGTTTTAATCTTGAATTGCTGCGCGGCCTGCCACAAGTCGTAGGGTCAAGTGTTTGCCACTAGGCGCACGACGGTATGGCTGTTCGTGGCCTGTGCGT
>JBAWWV010000009.1:0-36249 GCA_037146575.1 Alcaligenaceae bacterium
TGATTGAACTGACATTTCAGGGGCCCATGACGGGTGAAGACCTAGCCCCACTGCTGATGCCCCTACGTGTCGCGGGTCGCAAAGCGGTTCGTGTATTTGTGCAAAACGTGCAAGGCCAGCATTCTTTGCAGATTGACCCTCAAGATCAATATATTTCGGTTCAGCTGGCGGTGTTGTTAGCCAACCGGAGTGGCCCGTTGACTGCCATTGAGTGGTCGCAAATCTTCACGCGTGCGCAAACTTTGGCTGATCAGTTTGAGTGCACGCTTGAGGCGCCTGAGCAGCAGCAAGTGGTTGAACTTGCGCGACGTTTAGACCAGGTGTGCGAAGGGCTCGATACGCAGGTGGGCTTAACCTTGTTATTGGCGGGTGTGCGCTCAGTGTCAGACGTGAGCAGCGCCGCGCAGGCGATGGGTTTCGTGCCATACATGGGGCGTTTTGCCTGGTGCGGTGATCACGGTTTTGTCTGTTTTACGCTTTCGCGAGCAGACGAAGAGTCGTTTGATGCTGGCATGGCTGGGGTCGATCGCTTAAGTTTGTTGTTGGATGTTCCGCGTAGCCCGGTGGATACGCGCGCCTTTGGCCGTATGACTGAGATTGGACAAGAACTCGCCCGGCGTTTGGGTGCCGAACTGGTTGACGATCAAGATCGTGCGCTTCAACAGGGAGCCGAACTTTTAATCGACGAACAACTTAAAACCGTCTATGTCAATCTTGAACATGCCGGTTTTAATGCAGGTGGTACGCGCGCCTTGCGCGTATTTGTTTAACGCCTGTTGGGGCGGTGTATGACAGAAGCCCTTAAGCGTGCAGCGTGGCTGCGCGCAGAGATCGAGCGACATAATCAAGCATATTATGTGCAGGATGCGCCTCAAACCAGCGACGCCCAGTACGACCTGCTGATGCGCGAGTTGCAGGCGCTTGAAGCCAGCCATCCAGAACTCATTACGCCAGACTCACCCACGCAACGCGTGGGTGCCGCGCCTTTGACAGCCTTTGGTAGCGTGACGCATGCAGTGCCGATGCTGTCGTTGGGTAACGCCTTTGAGTCTGAAGATGTGCATGCTTTTGATAAACGCGTTGCCGATACGCTCAAAGCAGCGGGCAAGCTGAGCGGCGCTGGGCAGGTTGACTATTTTTGTGAGCTCAAACTTGATGGTCTGGCGATTAACCTGCGCTACGAGCGCGGCGCGCTGGTGCAGGCAGCAACGCGTGGTGACGGGCAAACCGGTGAAGACGTCACGAGCAATATTCGTACCATCAAGTCGATTCCCCTGCGCTTAACAGGCGCACCTCACGAGATACCTGAGGTGCTTGAAGTGCGTGGTGAGGTATTTATGAATCTGGCTGATTTTGCGTTATTGAATGACGCCCAGCGCACGCGCGGTGAAAAAATCTTTGTGAACCCTCGTAACGCAGCGGCCGGTAGTTTGCGACAACTTGATCCTCGCATCACGGCCCAACGTCCCTTAAGATTTTTTGCCTACGGTTGGGGCGACATCGGTGGGTTGCTGTTTGCTAAGCATAGCGACCTACTCGACTGGATGGCACGCTTGGGCTTACCCGTGAACGTAACGCAACATGTGGTGGCGCAAGGCGCTGCTGACTTGTTGCGCTATTACGAACAGGTGGGCGCGCGGCGTGCCAATTTGCCCTATGACATCGATGGTGTGGTCTATAAGGTCAATGATCTTGATGCTCAGCGTGTGTTGGGTTTTGTCGCACGCGCGCCGCGCTTTGCCATTGCACATAAGTTTCCGGCGCAAGAAGCCTTTACCACCTTGCTTGATATTGAAGTGCAAGTGGGTCGCACGGGTGCGATTACGCCAGTCGCGCGCTTGGCTCCCGTGTTCGTTGGAGGCGTGACAGTCACCAATGCCACCTTGCATAACGAAGATGAAATTCGACGTAAAGATGTACGTATCGGTGATACGGTGATCGTACGTCGTGCAGGTGACGTCATCCCAGAAGTGGTGGGGCCCGTGCTTGAAAAACGTCCAGCGTTTGCGCTGCAATTTGTGATGGTGACGGCGTGCCCGGTGTGCGGTTCGGCGATTGAGCGTCTTGAAGATGAAGCCATCGCACGTTGCACCGGTGGTTTATTTTGTGCTGCTCAGCGTAAACAAAGCTTGATTCACGCGGCAGGGCGCAAGGCGCTTGATATTGAAGGCTTGGGCGAAAAACTTGTTGAGCAACTGGTCGATCGCTCGCGCCTGCGTTCGCTTGCCGATATCTTTACCTTGCAAGCGGCTGAGCTTGCAGGCTTTGAGCGCATGGGGCAAAAATCAGCAGACAATTTGATTGCCGCGATCCAGCAAGCTAAACAACCACCATTAGGGCGTTTGATTTTTGCTTTAGGGATTCGTCATGTCGGTGAAACCACCGCACGTGATCTGGCACTGCATTTTGGCTCGATTGAGGGTGTGATGACGGCAAGTGTGGATGACTTGCTGGGCGTCAACGACGTCGGGCCCGTGGTTGCGGGTTCGATTGCCCGGTTTTTTGCCGAAACGCACAATCAAGAGATCGTGCATGCCCTGCGCGAGCAAGGTGTCGAGCCCCTGGCTGAGGTCGCTGCGCGTAGTGCAGGCCTGTCGGGCAAAACCTTTGTGCTGACCGGTACGTTACCGGTATGGTCGCGCGAAGACGCCTCAAGTTTCATTGTGGCGGCAGGCGGCAAAGTCACCGGTTCAGTCTCAAGAAAAACTTCTTATGTGGTGGCGGGGTCTGATGCTGGTAGCAAACTTGAAAAGGCACGCGAGTTAGGTGTCGCGGTGTTGGATGAAGACGGCTTGCGCGCGTTGTTGGCAAAAGAATAAGGGCGTCTTTGCAAGACGCCCTTAGACAAAGCCAGATAGTGGCTAACGCTTACTTGATTGTTGCTTTGCCGCGTAGTTCAGCCTGATAGGTTGTCAGTGTGGTTTGTTTCATCATCTCTTCGAGCTGTGGGCGAACTTGCTCAAACGCAGGAAACTCGATGGGGCGAACATCGATCACTTCAATCACATGCCAGCCGTATTGTGACTGAACTGGCCCAGCGGCGAGCTCACCTTTTTTGGTGGCAGCGACTGCTTTGGCAAAGGGCTCAACATAGTTAGTGTTGGGTGCCCAGCCAAGATCACCACCTTTGTCGGCAGAGCCGGTGTCTTTTGATTGTTTAGCCAAGTCTTCAAACTTGGCCGATTTGGCTTTAAGTTTGGCTTGCATGTCGGTCGCAAGCTTTTCGTCATCTACCAAAATATGGCGCACGTTGTACTCAAATTTACCGGCTTCGGCCTTTTTGAGTTTTTCGTACTCGACTTTAGCGGTGGCTTCAGTGACTGGATTCTTTTTGACATAGTCGGCCATCAAGGCCTGAACCATAATCCCTTGGCGACTGAGCTCAAGTTGAATCGCAACCGTGGGGTCTTTGGCGATGCCAGCTTGTTCAGCAGCTTGCACCATGACCTGGCGATTGATTAACTCTTCTTTGACTTGCTCGCGCAACTGAGGGGTATCAGTGGCGCCCTGGCCTTGACTCATTAGCAGTTTGACGAATTGATCAACGCTTTCTTGAGTAATAGCTTTGCCGTTTACAGTCGCTACATTCTGTGCATATAGTGGAGCTGCAAGCGCCAACGAGGCGGCGAGCATAATGATACGTTTCATGGATTTCCTTTGGAGGGCGCCCGAGTCGTGAGCGCAAGTGCGTGAATCGGGTATGGGATTAAATCGCGCAAAAGATCATACACCAGACGATGCTGCGCAACCATCGGCCGGTTAGAAAAGCATTCAGCCACAATCGTGGCTCGAAAATGGCTAGCCCCACCCTGATTGCCGGCGTGCCCGGCGTGCAGGTGAGACTCATCTTGAATTGTGAGTTCACTGGCGTTTAGTGCTGTGAGACGCTCTTGTAAGAGCGTCAGATGGGGGTTGGCGTGGGCAGCGTCGCCGAGGGGTGGTGAAGAGGTCACGGCTTAGACTCATTGTCTTTTGTTTCAATATGTTTGCCGAGCCAAACCGACTGCCCAATTACAAACGCAATCAGCAAGCCCATCAGCCCAAACACCTTGAAGTTGACCCATTGATCAGTGGTGAAATAGCCCGAAAAGGCAACAAAAAGATTGACCGCACCCGCGGCGATAAAGAAAAGTGCCCAGCTTAGATTGAGGCGGTTCCAGGCTGTCGCGGCCATTGAGATTTTTTCGCCAAGCAGCTTTTGCATTAGGTTGCGGCCCAAAAAGAGCTGACTCACTAACAGCACCCCACCAAATAGCCAGTACAGCATGGTTGGCTTCCATTTAATGAAGGCATCGTCTTTAAACCAAAGCGTTGCGCCGCCAAACACCACGATCACTCCAAGGTTGATCCAGTGCATACCCTCGATCGGCTTGCCTGTGAATTTTATCCACAGAATTTGCAAGATCGCTGCGGCCATCGCAACACCTGTCGCGACATAGATATCGGCAAACTTGTAGGCCGCAAAAAATAGAATCAGCGGAAACAGATCGAAGAGAAATTTTTTCATGGTTGGCTTTGTGAAGCCTCGCCTTCTGTGACGAGGATGACCCTAGCGCTTGAGTGGCTCAAAGGTCAGTGAAAGTGAGTTGATGCAATAACGCAAGCCCGTCGGGGGCGGGCCATCTGGAAACACATGACCTAGATGGCTGTCGCAAACATTGCATAAGACTTCGGTGCGCAGCATGCCGTGCGTACGGTCGGTTTCTTCGCGCACATTATCACCATCGATGGCAACAAAGTAGCTTGGCCACCCACAGCCAGCGTCAAATTTGGTGTCAGAGGCGAACAGCGCGGTGCCACAGCCCACGCAGTGATAGACACCGGGTTCGTTGTGATCCCAATAACGCCCCGTAAATGGCCGCTCAGTGCCTTTTTGACGGGCGACGTAATATTCTTCGGCCGAGAGGTGGGATTTCCATTCGGCATCGGTTTTAATGATTTTTTTCATATTGGTCATTCGAGTGCAAATGTTTTAAAAAGTTCAATGCGCATTTTACGACGCGACGCGTGTTTTCCGAGAGATATCGTGCATAATCGATCTCCATGTTAATCGAGTTTAAGAACGTCTTTGTTGAACGAGAGCGTCGGCTGGTGTTAACCGACCTGAGCTTGGCGCTGTCTGAGCAGCGTATAGGCGTGGTTGGGCCTAACGGCTCGGGCAAAAGCTCCTTAGTCAGGCTGATTAATGGCTTGCTGTTACCAAAAACCGGTCAAGTCTGGGTCGACGGGATCGATACCGCGCAAGATGTGACGGCAGTGCGTCGCAAAGTTGGGTTTGTCTTTCAAAATCCTGATAATCAGATTGTGTTTCCGGTGGTGCATGAAGACATTGAGTTTGGTCTGAAACAGCGCGAACCCGATGCTAAGCGACGCAGGTTGCGTGCCCAGGCTGCTCTTGAGCGTCTTGGCGTCGGTCACTTGACCGAACGCAGCGTGCACACCTTGTCGGGAGGTGAGCGTCAGTTAGTGGCCTTGGCCGCGGTGCTAGCCACCGAGCCAGAGATTCTCGTGTTTGACGAACCCACGACGCAACTTGATTTACGTTTGCGCAATCGGTTTGCACAGCATTTAGCCGAATTGCCTCAACCCGCCTTGGTGGTGAGTCACGATTTGGCGCTGATGCGGCAAATGAATCGTGTGTTGGTGATTGATCAAGGGCGCTTGGCGTTTGATGGTGCGCCTACCGAAGCGTTGTCCTGGTACCAAGCGCATTGTTCCTGATTTTCACGCAACGTATAACTTTGAGTACTCAATACCGAACACTAAACACTGAACACTGAACACTGAACACTGAACACTGAACACTGAACATTCGCACAGAAAAATGCTTGGATCACTTTACTTGTCCGGAAGCACCTGGCTGCACCGTACGCCCGCCGGCTTAAAGTTGGCTGTGTTGGCGTTGAGCGGCAGTGCACTGATGTGGGTGCATTTGCCTCTGTTTTTATCGGTGGCGTGTGTCCTCGTGTGTTTATTGGTACGCTGTGCAGGTGCGTCGCTGTGGCAAGTCTGGCAGCAGCTGCGCCCGCTCGTTTGGATGTTGCTGGTGTTGGGTGGTTTGTCTGTTTGGTCTCAGGGCTTGCTGCAAGCGCTTGAGATGATCTTGCGGCTATTGACGCTGGTACTGGCCGCGTTAGTCGTCACGATGACCACGCCGCTTACGCAAATGATGCAAGTCGTCGTGTGGTTGCTGTGGCCATTTCAACGATTAGGTTGGGTCGATGCTGATCGAGTTGCGCTAGGCGTTGGACTGACTCTGCGCTTGATTCCTGAACTTGGTGTGCAGTGGCAAGAGATTCGTGAAGCGCAGCTTGCAAGGGGCTTAACTCCTAACCCGCTAACGATGGGTGTGCCAATGCTGCTCCGTACCTTGAGGCGTGCCGATGAAATTGCAGAGGCGATTGATGCACGCGGATAACAAGCAGCCGGTGGTTTAAAAAAATACGTGGATCACAAATAGAGGTTGCTTTGAAAACAAAAGATATTGTCTTGATTGCGTTGTTCACTGCTCTCATTATTGCCTTGGGCTTGGTGCCTCCAATTCCAATGCCGCTCGTGCCAGTCCCACTTACATTACAAACCTTTGGTGTGATGCTGGCGGGCTTGCTCTTGGGGCCTGCACGCGCGGGGCTCGTGTTGCTGCTCTATGTCATGATTGCCTTGGTAGGTCTGCCTGTGTTGCCAGGGGGCAGGGCTGGGCTGGCAGTTTTGGCGGGCCCGACTGCAGGGTTTTTATTGGGAATGATCCCTGGCGCAGTCTTGACCGGTTGGTTAGCGCATCTGTTGAGCCGCGCTGATCCGTCAAGGGCAGTCTCAAATCCGCAATATGCGACCAAGATCAATCAAACACCGATTTGGCAAATCTTGCGTTACGCACTGGCTGCCCTGATGGGCGGAATCGTATTGGTTTACGCGGTCGGCATCCCATGGCTGGCGCTGGTGACAAAAATGGATCTGACAAAAGCCTGCTGGGCAATGGTGGTGTTTATACCGGGCGATTTGCTTAAGGTGCTTGTTGCCGCTGTCGTCGCGCAACGTATTCGTCGCTTGAATATGGTGTAGCAACGCAGGCATTCTATGCGTGAAAGTCGTCTAGCGCGTCAACGATAAATCGTCCGTTGCAAGCGATGCCTTCAACACAGTCGGCCGATTTGTGTTGCATGACATTGTTGTGACAGCACTGCAAGTAAAAATATGCTGCAGTGCAACGCATTGGTCACATAGGATTGTTATGGTCTGCACACTTTGTATTTTAGGTGTGCAACATGTCCGCAATCGTCATTCAAAAAATATCAAAGTCTTTTGGCGCCACGTCTGTCTTGCAAGACATATCGCTGACGATCAAAGATGGTGAGTTTGTGTCTTTGCTAGGCCCCTCGGGCTGTGGCAAATCAACGCTACTACGTTTGATTGCAGGCCTCGATGTTGCAGAGCGAGGCACGATTGTGGTGGGTCAGCATGATGTGACGCGCTTGCACCCTAAAGACCGAGACCTTGCGATGGTGTTTCAGTCTTACGCACTCTATCCGCATTTGAGTGTTTACGACAATATTGCCGTGCCGCTGCGTATGCGCCGTCTGAATGCTTGGCAACGGCTGCCCGGTGTGCGTCTGTTTAGTCGTATGCAACAAAAAATCGAACGAGAGATTCGTCAAGATATCCATGAGGTTGCCGCTACGCTTGGTATTGAAGCGTTGCTGCCTCGTAAGCCGGCCCAACTGTCAGGTGGGCAGCGTCAGCGTGTCGCACTCGGGCGCGCCATGGTACGCAAGCCCGACGCTTTTTTGATGGATGAACCCTTATCCAACCTTGATGCAAAACTACGCGTGCATATGCGAAGCGAACTCTCGCAACTGCACCGCACCCTGGGCGCAACATTCCTGTATGTCACGCACGACCAGGCCGAAGCCTTGACGATGTCGGATCGTATCGCGGTGATGATGGAAGGCTCAATTCTGCAATACGACACACCTGATGAAATTTATCGTAATCCGGCTGATTTGCGTGTAGCCGAGTTTGTGGGTAGCCCGCGTATCAATATGCTTCAAGGCTGGGTGCGCCAAGGCAAACTCGAAATTTTCGAGACGGACAACGAGACGGTAGCCCGCAGTTATCTGGATTTGAGTGTGGATGCGCCGCATGGACTGGGTGTTGTGGTTGCCTTTAGAAGTGAGCAGTGTTCACTGGTGCCAGTTGAGCAAGCTGCTCTGCAAGGTGTGATCGCGCATCTTGAAAACTTAGGTTCTGAAACGCTCGTGCATGTGCGCACAAAGCAATCAAAAGACCCCATCATCGTGCGCGTCGCGGCACAGGCAGCCCGAGCCAGGCTAGGTGTGCAGGTTGGTGTCTCTTTATCGATGCTGCCACTGGTATTTTCTGAGCAGGGTCCGCGCTTGACTGTAAAGCCATCGTGGCAAGACGCCGCGGTGACGGTTGCGACGCCAATGCTCGAGACGGCGTAAAGGCGAACGTGAATATGAAGACGCTCAAGCCGCTTGTGGCTCGACAAAAAGGCAAAGTGAATTGGGCACCCGTTTATTTGTTGGGCCCCGCCTTGGTGTTAATGGCGATGTTTTTGCTGGGCCCACTACTTGCAGTATTAGGCTTGTCATTTACCGATTATCAATTGGGTGCAAAGTCCTTAAACTTCATCGGTGTTGAAAATTTTATCGAGCTTTATGACGATAAAAATTTTTGGCGATCTTTGCGCAATACAGCGCTTTATAGCGTGGTGGTGGTGCCAATGTCTGTGTTGCTCGGGCTTGGCGTCGCGCTGCTGATCGAAGCACAAAAAAGTTTTAAGGATTTTTACCGCACGATCTTTTTCTTGCCGGTGATGGCCACACTGATCGCCATGGCAATCTCATGGCAATTCATTTTGCATCCAACGTTTGGATTCTTGAATTTGTTGTTAAAAGAGTTTGGTTTGCAAGGCTACAACTGGCTACGTACCGAGGGGCTAGCACTGTGGGTTTTGGCGGCGATCGGGATTTGGAATCAGTTTGGCTTCAATATGGTTTTATTTTTGGCCGGGCTGGTCTCGATTCCGCGACATCTCTATGATGCAGCGGCAATGGACGGCGCCTCGACTGCGTTTGAGCGCTTTCGTCTCGTGACCTGGCCCTTATTGGGGCCCGTCACGCTCTTCGTGGTGGTGATTTCGGCGATCCGCTCTTTTCAGGTCTTTGACACCGTTGCAATCCTGACAAAGGGGGGGCCTAGCAAGTCAACCGAAGTGCTGCTTTACACCATGTATGCCGAAGGGTTTGAATTCTTTAAGTCGGGTTATGCCTCGGCCGTGACGATTGTGTTCTTGTTAATTGTCTTAGCGCTGACGCTGATCAAAACCCGCTACCTTGAAAAGAAGGTTCACTATGCTTAGTCGAGCCTTGCGTCATGTGGTGCTGCTGCTACTGGCCGCGGTCGTGTTGTTTCCGTTCGGCTGGATGGTGCTGACTTCACTCAAGCCGCCCGAAGAAATCTATGTTGATCATATCCGCTGGTTGCCCGATCGAATGTATGGGCTCGAGAATTATACAAGGGCCTTTACCAAGGCACCGCTTGCCCAGTATCTGCTCAACGGAGTGATTGTCACACTCGCGATTTTTTTGTTGCAAGTGTTTGTGAACCTGCCTGCGGCCTACGCTTTGTCTAAGCTGCGCTGGAAGGGCCGAGAGTTTGTCTTTGGTTTGGTGCTCGCCTGTTTGTTAATCCCGCCGCACGCTGTTGCGATCCCAGTGTTTTTGCTGCTGCATCAGTTGGGCTTGTTGAATAGTTATGCATCCTTAATTTTGCCCTGGACGATTTCAGTCTTCGGTATTTTTTTAATGCGACAGTTTTTTATGACTGTGCCTGACGATCTGGTCGATGCCGCTCGTATGGATGGAATCTCAGAGTTTGGAATCGTGTGGCGGGTGATGTTACCGGTGGCCTATCCGGCCTTGACCGCATTTGGAATTTTTTCGTTGGTCGCGCACTGGAATGATTATTTTTGGCCCTTGATTGCCGTAAATGAGCAAGCGCTTTTTACGCCACCGCTTGGTGTTGTGCATTTTCGTAACGACGATGCAGGCACTGATTTTGGCGCCTTGATGGCTGCTGCAACCGTAGTCATTACGCCATTGCTTGTTGCCTTTATTTTTTTACAACGTCGGTTCGTACAAGGCATCACGATGACGGGAATGAAGTGAATTTTTTGTGCAGAGTCGCAGTGGGTTAGTTTTTTTCTTTCTAAGTCGTTTTTTTTGGAGTTTTTATGATTTTAAAAATGCTTTCGCTGACCGCCAAGGCCGCCTTATTGGCGGCTCCTCTTCTGTCTTTCGCAGCCACTGAGGTTGTGATTCAATATCCTTACCCTGAGTTATTTGAAGAAACGCACAAGCAATTAAAAGAAGCTTTTTCTAAAGTACGTCCGGACATCACACTGGTATACCGCGCGCCGTATGCAAGCTACGAAGAAGGCACACAAAAAATTCTGCGCGAGGCGGTTACCAATCAATTGCCCGACGTTACATTTCAGGGCTTAAACCGCTTGCGTGTGCTGGTTGATCGCAAAATCGCCGTACCGCTTGATACATTTATCGCTGCTGAAAAGAATTTTGACGAGCAAGGCTTTCATAAAGCCATGTTTGATATCGGCACTTCACAAGGTAAGGTGTACGGTTTGCCGTTTGCGATTTCGTTGCCTATTTCTTACTACAACGTAGATTTGGTCAAGAAAGCCGGTGGTGATCCCGCAAACTTGCCAACAACGTGGCCCGAGGTGATTGCTCTAGCTAAAAAAATTAAAGCCCTGGATGGCGGCAATCATGGCGTGACCTATGCCTGGGACATCACAGGAAACTGGCTTTGGCAGGCTCCGGTGTTTAGTCAGGCGGGCACCATGCTTAACGCAGACGAGTCAAAGGTTGCGTTTAACAGCGAGGCCGGTAAATTTGCGATCAGTATGATCGCGAGTTTGGTGACTGAAGGCGGCATGCCTAACGTATCGCAACCAGATGCACGCAGCGCCTTTGCTGCAGGCAAGACCGGCATTCACTTTACCTCGACGTCTGACTTAACCAAGATCACGCAAATGATCGGCACCAAGTTTGAACTCAAGACCCAGGTCTACCCCAGTGTCTTGCCCAACGGCAAGCTGCCAGCTGGTGGCAACCTCGTTGTGATCGTGGCGAAGACGCCTGAAAAGCAAAGCGCTTCGTGGGCGTTCGTTAAGTTTGCAACGGGCCCCGAGGGTGCAGCAATCATGGCAAAAACCACTGGTTATATGCCGCCCAACAAGATTGCGAATGACGTATATCTGAAGGATTTTTATGTGCAAAATCCTAATCACTTTACTGCTGTCAAGCAACTGCCTTACTTGACGGGCTGGTATGCGTTTCCGGGTGAAAACGGTTTGAAAATCACTGATGTCATTAACGACCATTTGCAATCAATCGTATCGGGTACCCGTGCGAAAGAGCCGCAAAAGGTGTTAGATGATATGACCGCTTCAGTTCAGAAACTTTTACCACGTCAATAAACTAAACGCCTGAGTTATTCAGGTTTTAAATCGGCTCACTCGCTCAAGGATTAGGATGAAACTCATACACGTAACAGACACCCATTTAGTCGAACCTGGCCAAATCTTGTATGGGTTGAATCCCCTTGAGCGGTTGAATCTTGCGGTGGCAAGTATCAACAGCCTGCACACTGATGCAGATCAGGTGGTGATCACAGGTGACTTGACGCACTGGGGACAACTCGGTGCGTATCACGCTCTGCATGAGAGCCTTGCAGCGCTTAAGCCTGCATATACATTGATTTTGGGCAATCACGATAATCGCGAATTGTTTCGCAGTGTGTTTAGCAATGCGTTAGAAGACGAAAACGGCTTTGTGCAAGGTGTACAAGAGACAGCTGTAGGGCAGTTTTTATTTTTAGATACCAATCAACCGGGCACACATTCGGGTTGGTATTGTGCGAATCGTCTGCATTGGTTAAGTGAACAACTCAAACGTTCAGGCGACACGCCAAAATATATTTTTATGCATCATCCTCCGTTTGAGGTGGCTCTAGAGCCGATGGATCGGATTGGACTGGTGCAGCGCGACGAGTTTTTACAGGTGCTACGCCCGTATTTAGGTTCAGTGCGCCATTTGTTTTTTGGACACGTGCATCGTCCTATCTCGGGTAGTTGGCACGGGGTACCTTTTTCGACCCTGCGCGGCACGAACCACCAAGTTTGGCTTGACTTTTCTGCTCAAGGAGATATTCCGGGTAGCCATGAGCCGCCTGCTTATGGCGTGGTACTGATGAATGGCGAGACGGTGCTGGTACATACCCACGATTTTCTTGATCAAAGCTTGAAGTTTTCGCTTGGTGGGCAGATGCCGCAAGCGAGTTGAGTTATTCTTTCAAGGTGAAGCGGGGGTGAGCTTGCCGTGATAAACCGGCGGGCTCCTTTGCTCTTGTTGCTTTGATATGTTCAGGTTCTTTAATTGTTCTAGTACATCACAAAGAGGAAGTTCTAGTACATTTATTCAAATTTCTTATGAATTTCAAGTGATTTTTTGAATGATCGCACGACTATTTTTACAATAAAATCAATAATTTATGAAAATTAGTTGCCATCGAAGTTTCCACATTATTTCTTTCTGTGGGTTGCTGCTTGCCAACCTGCCGGTTTCTGCCTACATGCCTCTCAATACCGACGATGCCGGGACGACGGCAAAAGGCGGCTATCAAGTTGAGCAGTTCTTCTACTCGTTAATTCAGGTGGGTCAGTCAGCGGATAACTCTGCGGTCGCAACCTCGGGTGAAGACTACCAAGGCTCGGGTAACGCGCGAGCTTTTCCGTTCACGTTTTCTCGAGGCTTGACTGACCGCATCGATTTGCAGTTTGCACCGACCTATTACCTGCAGCCCACTGGGTCATATTCGCGAATCGCGAACTACACCTTAAATTTGAAGTGGCGTTTTTATGGCGATGGGGAAACCGGTTTGAATTTGGCGCTGCGGCCTCAGTTGATTGCACCGGCGAGCACGTCGCAACAAGAGACGGGGCTTGGTAATGCGCGATTTAACTACGGGCTAAATTTTATCGCTTCGCAGTTTAGTGAAACTTATGAATTGCATTTCAATGCAGGCTATACGAGTGCGCCGTACAACAATGCTTACTCAGTGGGCTTGAGTACCGACGCCCGCCGCACTGATTTGTACGCTGTATCGCTTGCTCCAGTATGGGTCATTTCACCACAATGGAAGTTTGCGCTGGATGCCGGCGTCAACACCAACCCAAGTGCGACAGACCCGACCTTGACCCGTTACGCGCTTGTGGCGTTACTGTACTACCCCATGAAGGATTTGGATGTCGGCGTGTCGTATCAGCGTAACGCCAGCTCGTTTGATGTGGCGTTTGGGGGCTCGGGTCCTTACGTGAGTCGCTTGCAGGTGGGTGTGACGTATCGGTTTGATTAGGGTGCTTTGTTTCTTGATTCGTAAGGGGACAGGGGCGCAGAGCGCCTGGGTGGGCAGATTGTCCCGTCGTTGTAATTAAAGGGCCTGCCCTTGACCGTGCTCTCCGATTCGTAAGAGTAAGCTAGGATCCTTTCGAACATTCGTTTGATTCCATCGAATCAACACAAGCATCAAGATCGCAACCGCAAGACCAAACATGACGATAATGGTGTTGATTGAAATGCCGAGCCACAGCATCAAGCTATACAGAGACACCATTAATAAAATATTGAGCTGTTCATTGAAGTTTTGTACGGCAATGGAGTGGCCGGCTGACAGCAGCAAATGACCGCGATGTTGTAATAGGGCATTCATGGGTACAACAAAAAAGCCAGACAAAATCCCGACTAATAACAACAGGCCAAAGACAGCCCATTCGTTGTAGATCAGTGGCATGACGAGTACGACTAAACCCATCAGTGCGCCAACCGGTAGCACACGAAGTGATTGCTTGAGTGGCACGCGTGCCGCCGCGATCGAACCGAGCACCGTGCCTAGGGCGGCGATGCCCATTAAGATCGATGCTTGATCCAGACGATAGCTTAGTTGGCTGCGGCCCCACTCGATCACGATCAGTTGCAGTGTTGCGCCTGCTCCCCAAAAGAGAGTGGTGACCCCCAATGAAATCTGACCTAGCTTATCGGTCCACAGTACCTTGGTGTAACCGGCAAAGGCTTTGATCAGGCGAAGTGGGTGCTGATGCTGCTTCGGGTACTGGGCATTTGTATTTGGAATTAATAAATTAGTTAGCGCGGCGGCGATATACAACAGACCAATCATTACGATCGCAACTTCGGCGGGCGTACTGGCTATTTGCTTGAGCGTGTTGTGTGACAGTAGCCAACCCGACACTGCGGGCGAGACCAGTAAGCCGCCAACAACGGATCCCATAATGATAGACACGACGGTCATGCCTTCGATCCAGCTGTTACCGACGACTAGTTGTTCGGGGGGCAGCATCTCGGTGATGATGCCGTACTTGGCGGGAGAATACGCGGCGGCACCCGTGCCGACAATCGCATAGGCTACGCAGATTAAGACGATTTGTTCAGACGCGGCTAAGCCAAACATACCGTAGCTAAACATCAAGGCGCAGCCTACGACTTTGAAGGCATTGGTGGTGAACATCACCTTGCCTTTAGGATAAGCGTCAGCGAGTGCGCCAACAAAAGGGGCGAGCAGTACATAGCTGGCGGCGACGCCCCATTTAATGAGTGGCGGCACCCATACAGGCCCCTCTAATTGATGAATCAGTGCGATCGCAGCGATAAACAGTGCGTTATCCGCAAGCGAGGAAAACGTTTGCGCAATGATCACAGTGTAAAAGCCACGGTTCATGGTGCACTCGTTTTAGTATTTTCGTTTATCGATTTCACCGCCTGTCTTGCGTGCGCTATATCGACCGATTGATTGCTTTGCTGGTCGCTCGCGCCTTCTGCTGATTGATTACTCTGAGGCTCGGCGGGCAACTGCATCAACGGGCTGCCCATCTTGATCTGCGTACCAGGCAAGATTTGATCGGCTAAGGTGAACCCGTTAGGAGCGAACACAATAATGGTCGAGCCGTGCTCAAACCAGCCGAGTTCTTGTCCTTTTTCAAAGGCTACGTTGCACTCGAAATCCGTTTGCCCTTTGTAACGTGTATGAAATAAAGTGTTCAAACCATGCAAGCGGATGCTGGCGACTAAGATCGCTGCGACGGGCACGAGTGCGACCTTGTACTTTTGTGAACCTAGCTCAAGCGCCAGCACGGCCCGTTCATTTTTACAAAATAGTTTTTCAACACGCTTTAAGGCGATGGGGTTCACGTTCCAGGTATCCCCTGACAAATAATGCACGGCCTTCATGGCGCCGGCATACGGGGCATGAAAGCGGTGATACATCGCAGAGGTGAGCCGTAACGTGACATATTGTCCGTCGGCCCAGGCGCTGGTGTCGGTGTGCTGACCAAACAGATCGGTCAACGTGTACGGAAACCCCTTCGCCTGAAACACTTGCCCATTGATGATCTTGCCGCAAGCGCCAACGATGGCATCGCAGGGACTCGCCATCACGTCTGGATCCTGATCGACGACGCGCGCACCTTCACGCAGTTCGCGAACGAAGCAATCGTGAAGGCTGTCGAAACGTTGTTTTTTAGCTTCGCTTAAATCAAGATCGGTAAATAGTTTCCAGGTGCTAATCGAAGCATCACGCACCCAACCTACCTTGATTTTGCTGAACCAACCCATGAAATGCGTGACGGCAAGCCTCGGAATTCGGTTGGTGACTAAAAAATTGAGATCTTCGTGGGCAAAGACATTGCGGACTGCTTGACTGATGTTCATCATTTCGTCACTTTAAAGTCATAAAAAGGAGTTTTCGAGGCAAAACTATGACTGATCAAATTTTGAGTGTTATGCAATACGTTGGTGCAGCTGCCGTGGGACTTTGGCTTTTGTTTCGCATCAAGCAACGTCTGCAATTGTCGGTAGCCAAATACCCGTCTTTGGGGGGACACCTGCGTTGGGCTAAGCGCATCACCCGCTGGGTGCCTGGCTACTCGTACGCTGATGACAAATGGTTTGACGCCGATGGCGCGCCACAAGAGATCGTGCTTCAACGACGGCAGGCGCTTGCCTCGCTCGGCAATGATTTGCGTACGCGTAGCGCGTTGACCCTGGCGCACACAGCCGCCAGTAAACCGATGATTTCTGATTTGCAGTTCATCAGCAACTATCGGGTGCCTTATCAGTTTCGTGAGGTGTTGCAGCAGCACATTCAGCTGGGCAGCTTCTGGACGAGCAGCGATGGTGTCTGGCTGACCGACATGGACGGTAACCGCTTGATTGATGTGACCGGCTCGTACGGCGTGAACTTGTTCGGTCTGGATTTTTACAAATCTTGTATCGAAGAGGGCAGCAAGCTGGTGCGCGATTTGGGCCCAGTCTTGGGTTCGTATCACCCTTGCGTGCTCGACAATATCCGGCGTCTGTGTGCCATCTCTGGCAAGGACGAAGTTTCGTTTCACATGTCCGGTACCGAGGCGGTGATGCAAGCCGTGCGCTTGGCTCGTTATCAAACAGGTCGTCAAAAAATTGTTCGCTTTACAAGTGCCTACCATGGCTGGTGGGATGACGTGCAGCCCGGGCCGGGCAATCCGATGCCGCCTTCTAAGCACACTCTGACGCTGCGCGAAATGCATGAGAACACGCTGCGGGTGCTTCGTAATCGCCGTGACATTGCGTGCGTCTTGGTCAACCCGATACAAGCGATGCACCCCAACCAAGCGGCACCTACCGATTCGACTCTGGTTGATGGTGGGCGTCGGGCGCATTACGATCGCGTGGCGTATACCGCCTGGCTCAAAGAATTGCGTCAGGTGTGCGCCGAGCGTGGCATCATCTTTATTTTGGATGAAGTCTTTTTGGGCTTTAGGCTTGCGCCAGGCGGCGCCCAAGAATACTTCGGGCTTGATGCTGATATGGTCACCTACGGCAAGACGCTGGGCGGCGGACTGCCGATTGGCATTCTGTGTGGCAAGAAAAATTTGATGGCACGTTTCTATGCTGAGCACCCAGCCGATATTTGCTTTGCCCGAGGCACCTTCAATGCGCATCCCTATGTGATGGGTGCGATGAATGTGTTCTTGCATCGACAAGATACCCCAGCAGTTCAGAAACTTTATGCAGAGCTTGAAACAACCTGGAGCACGCGTAAGAATCAACTGAACGACCTGCTCAAGCGTGAAGGGCTGCCACTGCGTGTCGAGGCCATGTCGACGGTGTGGACTGTGCTGTACGACGTACCAAGCCGCTTTAACTGGCTGTTGCAGTTTTATATGCGGCGCGAGGGGATTGCCCTGAGTTGGGTCGGTACGGGAAGACTGATTTTTAGTCTGAACTTTACAGATGCAGATTTTGATGATTTCTGTCAACGTTTCGTGCGTGCTGGCCATCAGATGGCTGCGGGCGCTTGGTGGTGGACGCCGCAAGGGCAGACAAATAAACTCATTCGACGCCGTATGTTGTTAGAGATGGTGCAGCAGACCAAACTGTGAGGGCTCGCTCAGAGACTTCTATGTTTTAAGAACTGAAGTCTCTGATTGAAACTGTGCAGTGTGTCCGAATTTTCTGATTGAATCTGTTCAGTCTGACTGAGGTTTCTGATTGAATCTGTTCAGTCTGACTGAAGCCCCTTATTGGCTCTGCTTAATGCGATTGAATATGCGGCATGGGATCAATCAACTCACCACGCATTAAATAAATGGGTGAGCGACGGTACAACATGACGTCATGAAACGGGTCGGTCAAAATCTTCAAAGCCCAAGCAAATGCTGCTTTGAAGCTTTCTTTGACGCAAAGTTGAGCGACTCTGAACATTAAGCCAGCAACGCCCAAAAAGAGCCAGGCCATACCGACAATACGCACTGTCGTATCTTCGTAAGCTTCAGGAACGGCCCACGTAATGAGCGAGGGTTGAAGGTACGCCAATACCGGTATCGCAGCCCAGATCGACAGCAGCACAATCTTACGATGTAAGTTATAGCCCACCTTGATTTCTTCTTTATGCTCGTGTGTGGCTTGGTTGACGTGGTCGTAGCCCTTCGGTTCAAAAAAGAAATGACCCGATTGGCGAGTCGTCATAGCAACCAACCACGCAACAAGCGAGGCGGCGACGGGGTTGATGAATAACAGAACGTAAGACACTAAAAATGACAGCGCGCTCACTAGGTGCAGACTTTGGTTAATGCGGCTGTGGTGATAATAACGATGATCATCCCAGCGTTGTATTTTTAAGGTGTTGAGCAATTCTTTCATGGTGATCCCTTGGGTTATCTGTGTCGCAAATCAAATCGTTTTTGCGCGACGCCTTAGGTGAGATTATTTCAGAAGCTCCGTATCAAAAGATGAATTTTTGATGACATTAGTGTTGCAGTTTATTTTCAATAGAGCGCTGTCATCGAACGGTTACATAACTTGAGTACATTGCTTAAGATACTTGAAACCGCCCAGTAGGAAAGAGCACAGATGACCGAATACGCCCCCATTCAAGTCGATCGAATCTATCCTGATAAACCTAGTCTCAGAATCGCGTTGGTGACTGAAACCTATCCGCCTGATATCAATGGAGTCGCACACACTGTTTCAAAGATCGTAGAGGGCTTGCGTGCGCGTGGACATGAACTCATGTTGGTCAGACCGAGAAATCATAGCGATCACGAGGCCGCGGTTGACTCGCGCTATCAAGAGGTCTTGGTACGTGGAGCACCGATCCCGATGTATAAGCAACTGCGCATGGGTTTACCAGCGCAAGGTGCGCTACAAAAATTATGGCTCAAGCAGCGACCTGATCTTGTGCATATCGCGACAGAGGGCCCCCTGGGTTGGTCCGCTTCGCGAGCCGCACGTAAGTTGAAAATACCAACGAGTTCAGACTTCAGAACCAACTTTCATGCTTACAGCCAGTTCTATGGCTTTGGCTGGCTCAAGGGCGCGATTGTGGCCTATATGCGTAAATTTCATAATGCAACGCATTGCACAATGGTGCCGACACAAGGCTTGATGGCCGAGCTTTCAAAGATTGGTTTTGATCGTTTGATGGTTGTTCCGCGTGGTGTGGATACAGAGAATTTTTCGCCCGCCAAGAGAGACGAGTCCATGCGACAGAGTTGGGGCGCGACAGCAGACACACAAGTACTGCTATCCGTTGGACGTCTCGCTGTCGAAAAAAATCTTGATATCGTTGTGCGCTGTTTTAAAGCCTTGCAAGCGAAGGGCCTACCTGTAAAACTGGTCATCGTCGGAGACGGACCATTGCGACATGCCCTCGAGCGCAGCGTGCCTGAAGCAATTTTTTCGGGCACGCGCACCGGCCAGGATTTAGCTAAACATTACGCCAGCGCAGATTTGTTTATCTTTCCTAGTCTGACAGAGACCTTTGGCAATGTGACGATTGAGGCAATGGCAAGTGGCTTAGCTGTCGTGGCATACAACCATGCTGCAGCGGGTCAGTTAATCGAGCATAGGCGCAACGGTATGGTCCTTGCTCCTAATCAAGAAGAACAGCTGTTCGAGGCGGCACGACAAATTGTTGAAGACACGGCGTTGCGCACGCAAATGCGAATCGCAGCCCGTCAGACCGCGGTAGATCGCGACTGGAGCTCAGTGATCACGCGTACCGAAGGAATTTTTAGATCATTGATCGCGAATGAGGATCCCACTGCAGTGTTGGCGTCCTCACGACCTAAGGCTTCAGTGTTTCCTGAGGCGTTGAGTTAGCGACAAATCTCGGCGTACTCGAAAAAGCTTGCCGCAATGGGGTGCTGTTGTACCGAGTCATCACCGTAGCCACTTCGATGAAAAATAAAGAGTACGCCACAGTTGCTTGCACAGAGCGCGTCGACATGTGTATCCCCAATCAACAGACAGTCGCTGGCGTTCACTTGCATCGCGTCAATGGTAGCGAATAAGGGCAGCGCGTGAGGCTTAGGATGCGCAGTGGTATCGCCGCCGGTCACGACCGTAAAGTACTTAGATAATCCGTGTCGTTCAAGCGCCTGCTTAGCCGATTTTTCAATCTTATTGGTGCAGACGGCTAACTGGTGACCCTGAGACAGCAATTGATCGAGAAATACCAAGACGTTTGGGTAGAGAAACGAATGGTCATGCGCTTGACGTGTGTAGTGTGTCAGGTACGCCTGCTGGATATCCTCGGCAGCCGCGGCGGGTGCCTGCACGAGCACCATCACCGAGGCCAGAATGTCAGGCAGCGTGCCGTATAGGTTCGGAATCACCTGTTCAGGCGCAAGCGGCTGAAAGCCGCAGTCAAGTAGCGCCTGATTCGTTGCTCGCCGAATATCGGGCTCGGTGTGCAAGAGTGTCCCATCGAGGTCAAAGACGATGGCCGCACAGTTGTTCACAACATCATTGGCTGATGTCATAGCCGAGATATAAGTCCGGCTGGGCTTGCCGCGTAACCTGTCAAAGTACGGTCGGCATGCGAGAGCTTCCAGTTGAGCATTTTTTGAGTCATCTTTAACAGTTCTAGGGCGTAGCTTGGGTCTTGCGCAACATTGTGAAGTTGCGACGGATCTTTGGTCAGGTCAAAGAAGAGCGGCGGCAGGGCGGCAAAGTGCACATATTTGTATTGATCGTTTTGAATGACTGAAAGCGCGCACTGGTCCATCGACAGGCCCAAAAAGTCTTCGGGTTTTGAATAGTAAATATTTCTAAAATCAAATTCATAATGCACTTCAGTGCGCCAGTCAGCAGGTGCAATACCAGTTTGTACAAACGGTAAGAGCGAGTGGCCGTCACAGGTTCTCGGAATCGGACGCTCAAGCCAGCTCAAGATCGTGGGCATAGTATCAATTGTTTCGGTAAAGTTCCGAACAATATTGCCGCGCGTAGCATCCGCCTCTGGATTCGGATCGCGAACAATCATTGGGATATGAAAGCTCTGATCAAAGTACCCAATCTTTCCCAACAAATGATGATCGCCCAATTGCTCGCCATGATCGCTTGTCAGCACGATTAAAGTGTTATCCCATTGACCTGTCTCTTTTAAGTAGTCAAAGACGCGGCCGATGTGATGATCAACCTCAGACATCAAGCCGTAGTAAGTGGCGCGCATCTGACGGACTTCAGCGTCTTGCATGTCTGCGCCAAGTCCCTGGCCATTTTCAAAGAAGCGACGACGCTCAATTGATTGCAGATAATAGTCAAGCAGCGGATGTTGAGCTGCCTCAAGGTCTTTACTCGTCGCTCGAATTGGCGACGGGCAGTCTTTCGGGTCGTACATCTCGTGGTACGGTGCTGCAGCGCTAAAGGGTGGATGAGGACGGTAGTAGCCAAGATGCAAGAACCAAGGCTTGTTCTCTGTCCCTTGTAGATATTCGAGCGCACGGTCCGTGAACCACGTGGTGTCAGACAAATGCGCAGGGACCACACTTGGTTTCGCCGTTGCTCCGATATCGGCTTCGGTCAGGTTTTGCGGTAACCAGATGTCGTTAGGCTTTTGTGGCACGGCAAAGCCCTGCGAAGACAGCCAGGCAAAGTAGGCTTCTTTATCGAGACCCCACGAACCGACTGGGTGCCAGCCTTCCATATCTGCCCCTAAGACTTTAAAGCGAGGGTCTTGGGCGTCGGTTTCACGCGGATCAGGTGTCGTGGTGGTGTAGCCAACTAAGGCGGGCTGATAGCCGGCCTTGCGCACTTCTTTTGCGATATTAGTGTGTCGTGCATCGAGCGGAATCGTATTTTGCACCGCACGGTGGGTCATCATATAAAGACCGGTCAGCATTGAGGCGCGGCCAGGGCCGCACGGGACGGCTTGCGTGTAATGCTTGGCGAAGGTCACACCTTCGCTGGCAAGAGACTCGATATTAGGAGTCTGAATGACTGGATGGCCAAGATTTTTGAGCGTGTCGCCGCGCCACTGATCGACCACAATGAGTAAGACATTTTTTTGTTTAGCTGTCATGAGATGAATCCATCAGAAATCAGTTAGCGAAGGGTTGGATCGAGTCTGTCACGTAGCCAATCGCCGGCCAGACTGATCGAGAAGGTGGTGAGCACAATGACGCAGCTCGGAGCGAGCAAAATCCACGGGGCGGTTTGTAAATACTCACGACCATAGCCCACCATATTGCCCAGGCTAGTGAGAGGGGGCTGCACGCCTAAGCCCAAAAAAGACAGCCCCGACTCAAGCAAGATCACTTCAGGAAAGGTGAGCGTCATGCTGACGATCAGCGTACTCGCGATATTGGGCAAAATATGCTTGAAATAGACGCGCCAAGAGCTGGCACCGAGAGCATGGACTGCATTGGCATAGCCTTGTTCATTGGCTGCGATCGTTAAACTGCGTGTGATGCGGGCGCTGCGCTCCCAACCGTGACATCCCATCAAACAAATAAAGAGCACAAGTGTGTTGCCAAAGAAGGCTAACACTGCCAAGGCGATGATCATGAAGGGGATTGAAGCCTGGAAATCAATCAGCGTAAGCACGACCTGTTCAAGCCAGCCTTTGAAGTGTGCGGCTAAAAATCCTAATGTCAGACCAATCACAGCTGAAAGTAAGGTGCTGGCAAAGGCGATTAACAGACTGACCTGCACCGAGATCACTAGTCTCGAAAGCACGTCGCGCCCCAACTCATCGGTGCCAAGCAAATGCCTTGTGGTGCCACCCAACCCTAAAGGTGGTTGTAGCCGTGCCTTGAGGTCAAGCGCAGTGTAAGTATAGGGAGCGACTAGGTCAGCCAACGCCGCAATAACGAATATCCCAAGGATCCACGCGATCGCCACGACGACGAGGGGTGGGTACTCTTGCCAAAAATAGGGACGTGAGGCATTTGGAATCGTGGGTGTTGGAACTGCCATGGCGTATAACTTTTTAGAGTGAAGGCTGAGCGGACTTAACAGAGGGTTGGGTGATTGGCGCTTACTGATGCGCGCCAGAGTTTGCGCGTAAACGGGGGTCAAACAAGCTGTAAATCGCATCGACTGCTAAGTTGGTTGCGACCATACTGACGGTGATTAATAACAACGCAGCTTGCACCACAGCCAAATCGCGATTGCCGACCGCAGAAACAGTCAATCGCCCGACTCCCGGCCAAGAAAACACGCTTTCAACCACCACTGCGCCCGCAATCAAGCCACCGAACATGAGACCGGCGATCGTGATGATCGGCAAGGCAGCATTGGGTAGAGCATGGCGAATTACCACCTGAGACCAGCGCAAACCTTTTGCAGAGGCGGCACGAATATAGGGTTGCCCCAAGACCTCTAACATCGACGATCGGGTGTAACGTGCCAACACCGCTGCACCACCCACTGTCAAGGTCAGTACCGGCAAGATGGCGTGCTCAACTCCGTTAAACCCTCCGCTGGGTAACCAACCAAAACTAACGGCAAAAATTAAGACCAACAACAGACCTAGAACGAAGCTTGGCAAGGTGTGTCCGGCGACCGAGAAACTCATGACAAGACGGTCGATCCATGAGTTTCGGTGTAACGCAGCAAGAATTCCGGCGGGGATGCCGATAAGTAGATTCAAAGCAAAAGCCGGCAGAGCGAGTGCGAGTGTGGCGGGGATCGCCTCAAGCACGAGCCTCATTGCTGGGCTGCCATCGCGCATCGAAACACCGAAGTTACCCTGTAGAATATTCAGTAGATAACCCCAAAATTGCTGCCAAAGAGGCGCATCAAGGCCCCAGCTTTGGCGAAAAGCAGCAATGGCCTCGGGTGGAGCATCGGCCGATAAAATCATCATCGCCGGGTCACCCGATAAGCGCAAGATCGTGAAGGCAAACCCCACCACCAAGAAGATAGTGAGCAACGCGCGCAAACTGCGAGACAGCATGTAGCGACCCATGTTTAGCTGCCCGACCCATGATGAATCATGGTGTGAAGATGGCAACTCACTGTATGCGATTCGCTAATCCGCGTTGCGATGGGGGCGCTGGTTTTGCAATGGGCAGTCGCGAGTGCACAACGCGGATGGAAGCTACACCCGGTTGGAACATCAACCGGATTGGGTGGTTCGCCCTTCAGGATAATGCGACCAGAACTTTTCGCCGCATTCTTAGCCCCTGGAGTCGAAACGGCTGAGATCAAGGCTTGGGTATAGGGGTGCGCAGGATGAGTGAGTACTTCTTTTGCCGAGCCTTGCTCGATAATGCGACCTAAATACATGACGGCAACTTCGTCGCAGATGTGACGAACCACGCGTAGATCATGACTGATAAATAACATCGTCAGATTCATCTGCTGACGCAAATCGTCCAGAAGATTAATGACTTGTGCCTGCACTGAAACATCAAGTGCAGAAATGGGCTCATCGCAGACAAGCAAGCTCGGTTTGAGTACTAGGGCGCGCGCTAAGACGACGCGCTGACGTTGTCCGCCCGAGAGTTCGTGTGGGTAGCGTTGAAACAAGTTGTCGGTTAGGCCGACGGCGCTCATCATATTTTGTGCCGCAAGGGCTGGCTGGATCTCACCGTGCTTGTCGTGTATCTGCAAGGGTTCAATGACTTGTTCAAGAGCCGTTAGGCGTCGATCGAGAGCGCCAAGGGGGTCTTGATACACCATTTGCATATGTCGGCGCGCGGCTCGCCACGCTTGATTGCGCTGCGCGGTGACTGACTTGCCGTCAAACTCGACCGTGCCCGCGGTTGCAGGAATCAAGCCAAGCACCAGCTTTGCCATCGTTGATTTACCGCAACCTGACTCACCGACCAGCCCTAGTGTTTTACCGCGCTGCACGCTCAAGGTGACCCCATCCACTGCGCGCAAGAGTTTTTTTCCGGCGAGCCACGCAGTTTTACCTTCAACAGAGAAGTGGCGCTGTAAATTCTTGACGTTTAAAAGAGGCGTCATGCTGCTAGTTTTCTTGTGCAAGCTAAGCTATGCCCGACGGCGATCGTCTTGAGGATGGGGGCAGCGACGCGACAATTGTCTTGAGCAAAATCGCAACGAGCCTCAAACCGGCAGCCCTGAATGAGTTGGCCTGCCTGCGGAATGCTGCCTCGTATGGTCGTCAGACGTTGAACTTCGGCATCCAAGGCTGGCATTGCGGCTAAGAGCCCAAGGCTGTAGGGATGTTGCGCCTCGCTGAATAAGGTCTGGCTGGGGGCGCTTTCAACAATTGAGCCAGCGTACATGACTAGCACTCTATCGCTGATCTCTGAGATCACGCCAAGGTCGTGTGAAATCGTCACTAGAGCCATGCCTGTGTCTCGACGGATGGTGTCCAGCAACACTAAAATTTGCGCTTGTACGGTTGCGTCTAAAGCGGTGGTGGGTTCATCTGCGATGAGCAAATCGGGTTGCCCGGCTAAGGCCATGGCAATCATGACGCGTTGATTCATGCCACCCGACAGTTCATGTGGATAGGCGTTCATACGTCGCTTGGCATCTGGGATTTCGACGTGATCCAGTAACGCAAGTACCTCTGCGTTAGCCTCAGCGCCACGCAAGCCTCGATGTAGGGTCAAACTTTCTGCAATTTGTGCGCCAATGCGCTGAGCGGGGTTGAGCGATGAGCTTGGGTCTTGAAAAATCATCGAGATCTTTCGCCCACGGATCTGTGACAACTCTGTATCTGATAAACCAAGCAGCTCGCGCCCTTGAAATTTGACCGAACCTGTGACGCGCGCGTGCTTACCCAGTAAACCAAGTACGCCTAACCAGGTGATGCTCTTGCCGCAGCCGGATTCACCAACCAAACCAATCGACTCGCCAGCTGCAATATGCAGGTCGACGCCGTGCAATACTTCAGACGCGTGCCCGCGCTGGTCAAATGCGATCCGTAGTTCGCTGATGTTTAGTAGCGTGGGTGAATTCACTGCAGTCGAGGTCATTGTTTTGGCGGTGTCAGATTCAGAGCACGAAAATCCATGACGAAGGTCTTAGAGGGTTTCCAGCCAAAGTCTTTACGCTTGGCATAAAACACCGCACTTTGATGTAAAACCGTGTAGGCAGGATCCTCGCGTTCAGCAATCTCTAACATTCGTTTAAACGTCCGTTGCCGCTCTGCCGGGTCGACCGAGGTTTCGAGCACGTCAGACAATTTATTGAATTCAGCGTTAGTCCATTCACCGGTCTGTTGTTGCTGACCGTTGGGCCCATGTTGGTTGACAAGTGAACTCACCGGATCGCTAAAGGGTGCTGAATTCGACCAACCCCGAACACCACGAGTGGGTCCTTTTTCGAAAATTTGCGCCCAGTTTTCTTTCATCGACATCTGAACATTCAAGCCGACAGAGCGCCACATCTCGAGCATGATCTGATCAGTTTGTGTCTGATTGGTGTAGTAATTGTTCAAGCCTCTGAAGTGAATCACTTCGCCCTTATAGCCGGCCTCGGCAAGTAGCTTCTTTGCGAGAGCGACATCATACTTTGGCACAGTCCAGCCTTTTATAAACATATCACCATAGAATTCGAATTGCAGCCCAGCCGGTACTCGGGTATGACCACCCCAAATAGCTTCAACGATGGCATCGCGATCAATCGCGTGTGTCATGGCTTGCCGAACCTTTGGGTTTGCAAGCACAGGGTGATTTTTGTCGAAGGTGATTAGGCGATGATTGAGAACGGGCCCACCAATCACCTCGAACTTGCTGTTACCTTGTATCGTTTTGAACTGGTCTGGTGGGATATCTGTAATAAAGTCATACTGGCCAGATAACAAGCCGTTGATCCGCGAAGACACCTCAGGCACCACCATGTAACGAACTTCTTTGACTAGCGGCTTTCCGCCAAAGTAGTCATCGTGCGCAGTCAAAACTAGGTATTGATCTAGTTTCATTTCTTTGACTTTAAAGGGGCCCGCGCTCACCGGAGCCTGTGCCCAGCTTGCCCAGTCTTTTGAGGCCATATAAGCTTTCTTTGAAACTATCTCTGAGCCTAAGCGCGCAATGCGCCCTTCTAAGGTGAGGTCCGGTACTGCGTTGATCAGGCGCACGGTGTAGCGATCAACGATCTCGACGCTTTGCAATGAAGGCCATAAGTTACGCGCGATCGCAGTAATTTCAGGAGGTGGCAAATCCATACTGCCAGGCGTTGAATTTGTCGTCTTACGACCGATATCTACGTTAATCGTCTTGCTGTCTTGATTGGGTTGCCGTGGCGCAGAGGTACCAAACATTCGTTCAGCACCAAAGCTAAACGCAACATCTTCAGCGGTTACCTCATCGCCGTTATGAAACCTAACACCTGGGCGTAATTTAAATTCGACAGTCTTGGCGTCAATACGCTTCCAAGATTCAGCAAGTGAAGGCAATGGCGAAAGGTCTCCCACGGTATCAAGTTGGATCAGACCGGCATAAATCATCGGCAACATGCGCGTGCCAACGTTGCTTTGCTCACGCAAGGGGTCTAGCGCACCACTGGTGAGTAACTGCTGCACCGCCACACGCACGACAGGGCGGGTATCTGCGGGTTGTGCCAAGACGGTAGGTTGCGCCAACGCACAGAGCGCGAGTGCTGTGAGTTTCAAGAACCAACGTTTAGAGTGAACCAGTTGCATGTGAATCCAGTTTGAGTATCGAATGAAACGGCGCCGCTGTGTTAAAGAGCCACGCTGTGCATAATTTTTAAAAAATGAGGTAAGTTGGGCGTGATTGCTGCGGGCACTTTGGCTAAGTCGTCATATCGACGCAGTCGCACCGCTTCGTGCGCAAACGGCTGCGCATCAAACTCTGCGGCCTGTGGTGGGGTGTACACACCGCCTTGTACGATTAGGCTATGCTTAGAAGCCGTCGAAAGCGTGCCCCAGTAAGACTGATCTGTTGCACAGAGGTAGCGTTTAGCATCAACGTGTAAGCGTATTGGCTCAAGGACCGCGCTCGAGAACAATCCTCGCAAAAACGGTAAAGCAACATATTGATGCAAGTCGTCACCGCTTTCGGTGCTGGCACTGGCTTGAACACGACCGGTCTTGGCTAGCAGATGTCCAATATCGTGCAAAAGGGCTGCAGTGATCGTGTGCGCGGTCTCACCAGCCTGCTCGGCAAGCGATGCACATTGAAGCGCGTGCTCAAGCTGACTGACAGCTTCGCCGCCGTATTGATTTTCACCTTCAACTGTCAGTAATTGTGTGACGTCACTTAAAGTCAAAGCCATCTCAAACCTTTGTTAAACAAGTGCCCGGCGGATTCGCGCGGACAGTAAATCGATACAGGTCACCGTGGCAATGATGATTAGCATCACCGCACAGGTTTCTGCGTACTGAAAGCCGCGGATAATTTCCCACAGCACGACACCAATGCCACCCGCACCGACCATGCCTACAACGGTTGCCGAGCGAACGTTTGATTCAAAACGGTACAGAGCAAACGAAATCCAAAGCGGCATGACTTGGGGAATGACACCATACAAAATTTCATGCAAAGCAGAGGCACCCGTCGACCGAATGCCCTCTACTGGCTGAGGATCGATGGATTCAACAGCCTCAGAAAATAGTTTGGCCAAGATGCCCGTGGTGTGAATCCAAAGTGCCAACACCCCCGCGAAGGGACCTAAACCAACGGCCACGACAAAAAGCATGGCGAACACCATCTCGTTGATGGCGCGACAGGCATCCATCACTCGACGAATCGGTTGATACACCCAGGGCGGCACGAGATTCGCCGAACCCAACAGAGCCATGGGGATTGCAGTGATCACGGCAAGTGTGGTGCCCCATAGCGCAATTTGCAGGGTCACCACCATTTCTTCAACAAACAGAGGCCATTGCGAAAAGTTAGGTGGAAAAAAGTCTGCGGCATAGGTTGCCATGTTGCCGGAGTCTTTAAGCAAATCCAACGGGCGCATATCTGCGCCTTGCCAAGAGGAAATTAGGGCAAGGAGCAGTGCAGTCCAGGACCCGTACCAAAGAAGGCTACGCTTATTTGGTGCAGGCGCTGACAGCGCAGTGGTAGGAGAGCTCGAAACTGTCATAGCGCTATTTTTTTAGAACGGCCATTTTGCTATCAAGCTCAGCGAGCTTCGCCTGTTTATCCGCTACGCTCATAGCCTCATCATTTTCGACTTTTAAGCGTTGACTAAATAAGTCAAGCTCACGAATCGGAATCAACTGAGCATTGGTCGAGGCTTGAAAACCTGCCAATTTTCCAATATTCATCAAAATCTCTTTTTCCTTGGCATCTGTCTTGCCATAGCCGTAAAAAAAGTCTTTGAGTTTTTGTTTGGTCGCTTCGGGTAAATCTTTAAGCATCAAAATTGGATCAGCTGCAATCAGTGGTGAGGTCCAAATCACTTTGATCTCTTTGAACTTTTCAGGCTGAACGACTTGTAGCCTCTCTAAGGCTTCGCTATTGGCGGTTGCGACATCAACTTGTTTTATTGCAACGGTCAGAAGATTAGTTTCGTGATTGGCGGCGCGCGTGACTTTAAAAATCTTTTTTGGATCTACATTATTTTTTGCAAAGACATAAAAGCCTGGGACCAGAAAACCAGAAGTTGAGTTTGGATCACCGTTGCCAAAGCTCAGTGATTTAGCATTTTTAAGAACATCTTCAACTGAGCTCAGTGCGCTGTCGCGATGCACCACCAAGTGAGAGTAATAGCCTAAGCTACCGCTCGCTGCCACTTGTTGTGCAAAGACCTCGGCACCCGAGCGATCAACCGCCTCCATGGCGGCTTTGTTACCCAGCCAAGCCGCTTGTACTTTCTTGAAGCGCATGCCCTCAATGATGCCGGCATAATCAGAGGCAAAAAAAGGCTTGGCCTTAATTCCCGTCTGACGCTCAAGATCAGCGAACAAAGGCAACCAGTTTTGCTTTAAGTTCTGACTGGATTCAGTTGAGATCAAGCCAAAATTAAGCTCTTGCGCCTGCGAGCCTTGTGTGTAAACCAAGGGCGCTATTGAAACAATGGCGAGTGCCAGTAATTTTCTAAGCATTAAAAAACTCCGAAAAAATGAGAGGTAGGACTAAGCTGCTAGTAAAGAAAGGGTAGGGCGCAGAGGCGTAAAGATAAAAAAGTAGAACTAAGCGGTTTGAAAATAAAAACTAAGTTAGACGGCTTGGCTAAGTGACAAACCAGAATTAACAGTCGAGCGTAAGCCTGTTGCTTGTTGTTGAGCACCCAACGGGGCAAATAACTCTTCGACCTGCACGCCATACAGTTCGCGTAAGAGACTCGGTGTGAGTTCAGACGCCGCGCCGTCAAATACAACCTTTCCTTGATGCAAGGCCACGACTCGAGGGCAGTATTTCAGTGCAATCTCCACCTGATGAAGCGACACGATGACCGTGCAATTGTCTTCTCGATTGATGCGAGCCAAAATTTCCATGACATTGCGTGATGATTCGGGGTCTAGCGAAGCGATCGGTTCATCGGCCAAAATTAAGTCAGCCCCTTGTACAAGCGTGCGGGCGATTGCGGCACGTTGCTGTTGGCCGCCAGAGAGTGTTGAGGCGCGCTGGCTGTGGCAATCCTGAATCCCTACGCGCGCGAGAGCTTGATACGCTAGCGTGCGCTCGGATTGACTGAATAGCCCTAACAGACCACGCCAAAGGGGCAGTCGATGTAAGAGCCCAACCAAGACATTCGTCATCACCGACAAGCGGTCGACCAAGTTGAACTGCTGAAAAACAAACCCAACCTTTGCGCGCGACACGCGAATATCAGATGCGATCTGACCATCTTTCTGAACCACAGAGCCCGCGACTTCGATTGAAGAGCCTGACACCGGATCGGCAGCGAGCAAACCTGCAATGTGACGCAGCAAAGTCGATTTTCCAGAGCCTGAGGCGCCGATCAGTGCAATCATCTCACCTCGCTTAGCGCTTAGATTGATATCGCAAAGCGCTTTCTTCTGGGGATGGAAGGATTTGTTCAGATGAGTGATACACAGGGCGGTAGTCATAGAAATCATCCACGAGTCAGATCATGACAGTATGGCGAACTGACATGACAAAGGTTTGACAGTTATGTGAACATTAAAATTTTTAAGAACCAATGAAAAATTGACGAAGAGCGATCGGCGGCGTGAGGCAACTTGAATTGAATGCGAGCGATCGCCAGCATTAAGCCAATTGAATTGAAAGTAAGCGCTACTCATCGTCACACAACTTGGGTACCTTCGCGCCACACAGCGCGTGCGAAAGCATGGCTGGCTTGATCGCGACATTCGTGCATACGCATGCGAACGAGGTCTGCTCTAAAACCAATCTCTAGAGCGCCGCGATCGTTGAGACCAGTGGCTTGCGCGGGATGACTCGTCACGGTGGCAACGGCCTCTGGTAAAGTCATCACGCCCTCTTGCACTAAGCGTGCGACAGCACTTAGTAAGCTACCGGGTACGTAATCCGAAGACAGTACATCGAGTAAACCTAGCTTGGCGAGTTCAGTGGCTGATACGTTTCCAGAATGCGAGCCACCACGCACGACGTTCGGCCCGCCCATCACGGTCAATAGTCCCAGAGCTTTTGCACAACGCGCAGCGGCAATTGTTGTCGGAAATTCTGACATACTGGCACCTTCCGCAAAGGCCTGCTGAACGTGCGCTTCGGTCGTGTCATCGTGACTCGCAAGATGGATTCCCGTACGCTTTGTATAGTCAACAAAATACTGGCGATGGGGAGCACTAAATTGGTCTTGCAGCATGGCGGCATTGCTGACTTTGTCCTCGAACTTCTCGTGGCTCCAGCCTTTTTTTCCGGTAAAGTACACGCGCGCTTGCTCAATGTCCTCCCACTGGCGTTGGCCTGGGGTGTGATCCATTAATGAGATGAGCCCGAGACGCGAGTGCCCATCAAACGGCTCAAAAAGTTCAATGGTATTTGGCGCAGGCAGTTCACAGCGCACATGGATGTAGTGATCGGCACGCAGAAGATCGTCTTTAGTGTACTGATCAAGAGCCGAGAGTACGCGTCCCCAAGTTTGACCCCGAACGCTTTCGGTGTCTGCTTCGCCGACGCCAAGCGCATCAAAGACGGTGGTGATGCCAGCGCAGGCAATCTCGGCATCATGCGCAATCAACGCAGGCTTTTCGGCCCACATGACTTTTGGTCGCGGCATCAAGTGACGTTCAAAGTTATCGGTATGAATTTCAATCATTCCGGGCATGAGAAAGTCGCCCTCAAAGTCGATGGCACCGGTGGTTGAGCTTAAGCCAGGGTCGATTGAGTCGATTCGCCCGTTCACCACCGAGACTGAGCCTTGGATAATCTCGTGGTTCATAATCAAACGAGCGTTAGTGATGACTACTGAGCCGCGCATGTGATGCTCCGAAAATTGGTCATGTCAATACGGCGTGTGGCAAGTTGATTGCCGACCGACTGGTCGTGAAAGATTCCGACGGCGGCAGCACCGGCTGCAATCGCTTCTTGAATGAGTGTCACCACTGTTTGTGTGTTCAGAGCATCGAGAGAGGCGGTGGGCTCGTCAAGCAGTAGCAACGAACGCGGTTTGATCATGCTGCGTGCAATATTGACGCGTTGCTGCTCACCGCCTGAAAACGTTGCTGGCGCTAAGCCCCATAGCCGCTCTGGAATCCGCAGCCGCGTGAGCCATCCGCTGGCAATGTCGTGTGCCTGCTTGACGGCATGTTCGTAATTTCCGAGTTCAGCTAACAGCGGCTCAGCCACCAGATCAAGCGTTGAAATCCTTGGGATCACACGTAAAAATTGGCTCACGTAGCCGATATGGTGACGACGCACGTCGATCAACTCGCGTGGACTAGCGGTCGTCAACTCAAGAGGGACGAGACCTGCCTGCGAGTATTGAATCGACCCTGCACTCACTCGATAGTTTGAATAAATCAGTTTGAGTAAGGTGCTTTTTCCCATTCCCGAGGTACCGTCCAACACCACACATTCGCCGGCGGCGACCTCAAAGTTAACGTTTTGCAACACAGGTAAAGTGAGGCCTTGGTGGTGCAAAGTGAATTGCTTGCTCACATTAGTGAGTCGTAAAACGGGTGTGGTCATGGCTGCAGTACCGAAGACACTAACAGTTGGGTATAAGAATGTTGCGGGTCATCAAGCACTTGATCGGTCAGGCCTGTTTCTACAATCCGACCACGGCGCATCACAATCATTCGATGCGCTAACAGGCGAGCTACAGCAAGATCGTGGGTCACAATGACTGAGGCCAGCCCCAGATGCTGAGTCAACTGACGTAAGAGATCGAGTAATTTGGCCTGAACAGATACATCTAGCCCAGAGGTGGGTTCATCCATAAAGACCAATCTGGGTTGGGTGACTAAGTTGCGCGCAATCTGTAAGCGCTGGCGCATACCACCCGAGAAGTGTCGGGGTAAGTCATCGATTCTGGCGGGGTCAATTTCAACACGCGCAAGCCAGTCGCAGGCGGTGGCACGAATTTTTCCGTAATGGCGTTCGCCCAAGGCCATCAGTCGTTCGCCCACGTTGGCACCAGCTGACACCTCCATCCTTAAGCCATCCGCTGAGTTTTGATGAACAAACCCCCAGTCGGTGCGTGCGAGCAGACGTCGCTGTGCCTCAGTCATCTTGAAAATATCGGTGAGTGCGCCGTCCTTCAAGTGAAACTCGACCGATCCTGAGTCGGGTTGATCACGCGCTGCGAGTGCGTTGAGCAGTGTTGTTTTTCCTGAGCCCGATTCGCCCACGATGGCAAGAACTTCACCAGGCCAAAGCTCAAAACTTGCGTCAATGAGTGCGGCTCGGTCGCCGTAGCTTTTATTGAGACCGGTCGCACGCAAGATGGGCGACTGTTTGTCGACAGGCATTGACTTAAACATCCTTTAATACCGACTGCGCCGCGGTCACTGCCGTTTGCTCGACCGTGTTTTGCTGAGTCTCACAGTAATTAGAGTCAGAGCAGACGAAAATGCGACCACCTTGATCATCCGTAATCACCTCATCAAGGAAACTGTCGCGCGAGCCGCACAGCTCACAGGGTGCATCCCAGCGTTGTATTTCAAAGGGATAGTCTTCAAACCCAAGGCTTTCAACCGAGGTGTACGGAGGCACCGCATAGATACGTTTTTCGCGACCTGCGCCAAACAGTTGGAGCGCGGGGTTCATGTGCATCTTTGGATTGTCAAATTTTGGAATCGGCGAGGGCGCCATCACATAACGATGATTGACGAGTACGGGATAGTCATAGGTCGTCGCAATATGGCCATAGCGGGCGATATCTTCATACAGTTTGACGTGCATCAGGCCGTACTCGGCTAGGCCGTGCAGGCTCCGCGTTTCGCGTTCGCGTGGCTCAAGGCGTTGCATCGGTTCGGGTACCGGCACTTGGTAAATAATGATTTGATCTTCTGTGAGCGCCATTTCAGGAATGCGGTGGCGAGTCTGAATCAGGGTAGCGGCTTGCGTCTGCGTCGTAATTTCAACATTTGTGGTGCGCTGAAAAAAACGACGAATATTGACGGCATTGACGGTATCGTCAGACCCTTGATCGATGACCTTCAGGATGTCGTGTGGCCCAATGACTGAAGCCGTGACTTGGATGCCGCCTGTGCCCCAGCCGTAAGGCAACGGCATTTCGCGAGAACCAAAGGGTACTTGATAACCAGGGATTGCAACCGCTTTTAAAATCGCTCGTCGAATCATGCGCTTGGTACGTTCGTCGAGATACGCAAAATTAAAATGCTGATCAACGGCTTGATTTTCGTGAGAAGCGACTGCCTCGCCCACTGTTACGTCGCTAGTATTGTCTTTAAGCATGCTCATCCTCTAAATCGCCCGTAAGTGTCGGTGTTTGAGGTGGAGAGGCTCGCATCTTTCTAACAAGCTCAAGCTCTGATTGAAAGTCAACGTAGTGAGGCAGCTTAAGATGTTGCACAAAGCCAGAGGCCTCAAGGCTGTCACTATGCGAAAGTACAAACTCGGGCATTTGCGCAGGGGATTGCACAAGTTCGCCTAACTCTGTTGCACGCAAAGCGCGATCGACTAAACTCATCGCCATCGCCTTGCGTTCACTATGACCAAACGCTAAACCATAGCCGCGCGTGAACTGAGGCGGCTCGGTTTTACTGCCCCCAAACTGATTAACCATCTGACATTCTGTCACTTCAATCTCGCCGATTGAAATGGCAAAGCCAAGCTCCTCAGGGATCAACTCGATGTCAACCGAACCTAAGCGTATTTCGCCAACGAAGGGATGGCTATTGGCATAGCCACGTTGGGTTGAATAGGCCATCGCCAATAAAAAACCCTCGTCGCCACGCGCAAGATTTTGCAAACGAGTGCTACGAGCGGCAGGAAAGCGTACGGGTTGGCGTGTCAGGTCAAAAGGCGTTGGATCATCTTCCGGGGCCTGATGTGTTTCGATTAATCCTTCGCGGTTTAACAGATCAATTACGCGTGGAGAAAAATACTCAGCTTCGGCCGGCCTTGCACCAACCGATTCAATGACTGAGGCCGCTTGTGCTTGCTCGGTCGTCGCCAGCAACGAAAAATCTAACAGTCGCTGGGTGTAGTCATAGGTTGGCCCCAACACTTGCCCGCCGGGCAAGTCTTTAAAGGTGGCAGAGATGCGGCGATCAAGCACCATCTTGCCCGTATCAATTGGTTGCGTAGAACCCAATCTGGGCAAAGTGGCTCGGTACGCACGTAATAAGAAAATAGCCTCAACCAAATCGCCACAGGACTGTTTGATGGCTAGCGCTGCAAGCTCTGGGTCAAAGACTGAGCCTTCCGTCATTACCCGATCGACAGCGAGCTTCATCTGCTGACGAATTTGCGCGATCGAGAGTTCAGGAACGCTTGGATCCCCGCGACGTTGTTCATCAAGTAGTTGATAACTACTCAATATGGCTTGCTCACCACCTTTAACGGCTACATACATGAGATGCCCTATCCTGAAATCTGAATGCGAGTTGTCCTGGGCAGGCCAATCAAGCCCGTGTGAGTCGCAAAAAAAATATCGACTCCCCTAGGAAAACTAGTGTGATTGTTTGCCCATTGCTCAGCGAAGCTTGCCAATTGAGCAGGTGTGGCAGCCAACTGTTCGATGGATGAAGTGTGTGCAATGCCAGGGCCTGTTAACGTCAGTGCAGGGCTTACGTCTGTCTTGATAATTGGGGTGGCAATATCGATAACACACGTTGTAGAGTGATCTGGGTATTCGTCTGTCCCTGAAGCGAAACTCTCTAATACAGGGAGTTCATCCCAGTGTTTGATCCAGGCAAAATCTGCTTCGTGTTGATGTGGTGTGATTTTGCAGTCTGTGTGAAACACAATCCAGGTTGCGGCATCGGTGTTGACTAGGCTAGGCGAAAGCCAAAGTCGCGCGCCCGGCTCAAGTAACGCTAGCATCAGACCGCTTG
>JBAWWV010000010.1:0-35119 GCA_037146575.1 Alcaligenaceae bacterium
GCCCCAGACTCAATGAGCTTGGCACCTTGCTTGATTAGTGCGTGGGGGCCACGCGCTAGCGGCGAATGAATTGACCCTGGGATGGCAAAGACCTCGCGTCCCATGTCAACGGCGAGTCGGGCGGTGATGAGCGAGCCACTTTTGAGCGCAGCCTCAACCACCACCACCCCAAGGCTGAGCCCCGCAACGATTCGGTTGCGCTTTGGAAAATGTGGCGCGAGGGCTGGACGACCCAACTCAAACTCCGACAAAATTAAACCGTCTGCCGACAAAATATTTTCGGCAAGCGTGCGATGCGACGCTGGATAAATAATATCGGCACCCGTGCCTAAGCCTGCGATGGTGCCGCCCTGCTCGGGCCCCGCCTCAAGAGCGCCCCGGTGCGCGGCTGCGTCGATCCCGTGCGCTAAGCCACTCACAATCACAAAACCTTGCTGCGCCAAATACAACGCAAAGGCTCGCGCGTGATCTAGACCGTCAACAGTCGCGTTACGTGCGCCCACGAGTGCGAGCGCATCTTGTTCAAGCCGGCGTAAGGCACCGCGTGCGTAAAGCACCAGAGGCGCATCGGGCATTTGCCGCAAGCGCTCTGGGTAGCAAGCGTGGGCGGGCGTAATCAGTGTCTGGTGAGGTTCCTGTGCCCAGCGTAGCGCGCGCTCGATGTATTGGGCGGTAGCGGGGCTCAAGGGATGTACCAACTGGGTAGCTAAGGGTGGAGAAAGGATCGCCCGCAGCGTGGCGTACGACGCTTGATACAGTGCGTACGGATCTTCAAACGTTTGCAACAGGCGGTGGGCGTGTATCGCACCAATGCCTGGTTGCAGGCTTAAGCGCAGCCAGGCGGCAAGCGCATCTTCAGACAGAGTATTTCGCATGCCGCCGAGTGTGCCACGAACAGCATCGCGCAGCCAAACAACGATAGGTTCAAAATATCCACCAAGAAATTGACGCGCCGCGCGTGTTCTTCATGGTGTGTTGAAGGCTTCGCCCTGCACTGGATAGAACACGCGCGGCGAGTTGTCGAGTGCAACCTGACGTGCATGGCATTCCATTTGCCGTCGCGCTTAACCGAGCGCGTCATGCGCTCGGTCTGTTACGACACTCAGCCTAGCATCAGGCTTTAATTTTCGACCTTGATGCCTGCATCGCGAATTGCCTTGCCCCAAAACGCATAGTCTTTGGCGATGTAATCAGCAAACTCTTTGGTGGAGCCATACAAAGGCACTAACCCAGCTGCATTGAGTTTTTTGCCAACTTCAGGATCTGCCGAAGTGTCGATGAAGGCTTTGGCAAGTGTCGCGATAATGTTGTTAGGTGTTTTGGGTGGTGCCACGACCCCGACCCACGACGGTGCGACAACGGCTGTTCCTACTTCGGTGAGCGTTGGGATTTCATTGATGATCTCTACCCGCTTATCTGACGCCACGCCAAAGGGAAGCAATTTGGTTTTAAAGCCAGCAACCAGCGGGGCTGCGATAAAGGCCAAATCAACTTGCCCGCCCATTGCCGCTTGTGCCGCTGGTGCGGCACCTTGATAAGGTACGTGCAGCATGTCGGTTTGTGTGGCCTGTAGAAACTGTGCCATAGCAATGTGACCTGCGCTGCCATTGCCCCAACTTGCGTAACTGAGCTTACCTTTTTTGGCCAATGCGATTAGCTCAGGAACTGTCTTCGCTTCAAGATTGGGACGACCCATCAAGACAAAATTGACGACCGCGGCCGGTGCGACCGGCACAAATTCTGCTGAAATAAATTTTGGATTTGGGTACAGCGCGGGGTACATCGAATAGGTGTCTGCGCTTGAAAGTAGCAAGGTGTAACCGTCGGGCGCAGCATTGAAAACGGCCTCGTGTGCGACAGCGCCGTTTGCGCCTGCGCGATTTTCAACGACAACCGTTTGCCCAAGCTTATTGCCAAGGGCGCTGACAACGATTCGTGCGATCGTATCCGAACCGCCGCCGGGTGGGTAAGGCACAATCAGCTTGATGGGCTTATTGGGCGCCCACGCTGCAGGCGCTTGGGCGGCTGCGATAAACGGTGTCGCACCAAGTGTGGCGGCCAGTGCGAAGCCTTGAAGCAAACCACGTAATTTTTTGTTTACAAGCGCTACCTCAGTGTCTTTTGCACGTTGGGTGAGTTTCATGTTGTCTCCTTGCAGTTGTTTGAGCGAGTTGCTCGGGTCGGGGTGAAGCCAATTTTTTGTGATTACTTACCGGTAAATTTTGGTGGACGTTTTTCGTTGAAGGCGCGGATCCCTTCCATGCGATCTTCAGTTGCGACCAGGCGACTGTAAGCCTCGACCTCAAAAAACATACCTGTACGCATATCCATTTGCAAGCCAAAGGTGATTGATTTTTTGGCTTGTCGCACCGCAATGGGGGCGTTGGCAAGAATGCGCTGCACGAGCTTCATGGTTTCGTCGTACAGCGCCGCTTTGGGATACACATGATTGAGAAGGCCAAAACTTAAAGCCTCTTGCGCATCAAACGGATCGCCTGTGAAGATGACTTCTTTGGCGCGTCGAACACCAATGGCGCGCGGCAGTTGCTGGGTGCCACCCCCACCCGGCATGATGCCACGCTTGACCTCAGCAAAACCAAAGCGCGCGTTGTCTGAGGCCACAATGAAGTCACAAGACAAGGCGAGCTCTAGCCCGCCTGCGATAGCCGCGCCGTTGACGCAGGCAATCGTAGGCACTGGGCAGTCATAAATTGCGCGTGCCATGCGCTCAAACAAATAATGTTGGGTGTTGAACTGAGCATCTGTCATGCCGTCGCGTTCTTTAAGATCAGCGCCGCCACAAAAAATAGTTTCGCCAGCACCTGTTAACACAACGCAACGAAATTGCTCGGGAGACGCCTCGAGTGTGCCGAAGACTTGTATGAGCTCTTCGCCCATGGTGGTGTTCAGGGCGTTAGCGACTTTGGGGCGATTAAGTTGAACCACTAGCAAACCTTCAAAGGGCGAGGATAGCGCTAGAGTCTGATAAGGGGTGGCAAGATTAATCGTAGCAACAGACATCATGTCTCCGAGTTGGGCTGGGGGGCGACCGAGCGTAGCAAATAATCGTGCTCACCCAGTTTAGGCGTATTACCAGCCAAGGGTGGACGGTTGCCGTTAAAAGAAATCGGCAAGGCAACAGTTGTGGCCTTGCCATCTGGGGTCGTACGCAAAATATCAAGTGCTTGTGTTTGCGGGTTGGCAATGACGCGATCCACTGTTTGAATCGGACCGCACGGAATCGACACCGCTTCAAGTTTGGCGAGCCATGTCTGAGCGGGCAACTCTTTAAAGCGTGCTTGTAACAACTCGATCAGAGCAACACGGTTTTCGACGCGACCGCCGTTGGCGATAAAGCGCGGGTCTTTGGCCATCGCGGGCAACGCCATCGCGTGGCACAGCCGTGCATAAAGAGTGTCGTTACCTGCTGCCACCAAAATTGCACCATCTGCGCAGTCAAACACTTGGTACGGCACAATATTCGGGCTGCTCGAACCGCTGCGTTTGGGCAAAGCGGCACCGGCAAGCACATCCGAGAGGGGAACCATCATCCAAGCTAACGCTGTTTCGTATAACGAGACATCCACAATTTGGCCGCGTCGCATGGGATCGGCGTCGCGCGTGCGCAGCGCCGAGAGCACGCCGATCACCGTCCACATCCCTGTGCCCATGTCGTTAAGCGATAAGGGCACACGACTGAGGGCATCGCCTTCGTGTCCCAAGATACTCATCATGCCGCTGTAGGCTTGTGCCAAGGGGTCGTAGCCTGGTTTGTCGCGCAGCGGCCCATGCGCACCAAACGCACCAAGATTGCAATAGATCAGCGAGGGTTTTTCAGCGGTCAACGCTTGAGCACCAAGCCCGTGGCTCTCAAGGTTGCCAGGTTTGAGATTTTGAATCACCACGTCGGCGCGCTCAAGGATGAAAGCGCGCACGCGGGCGATAGACTCTTTGTCGCTAAAGTCGGCGCGAATACTTTGCTTGCCGTTGTTCATCGCATGAAACAGCGCCGCAGCGCCCTCGATAAACGGTGGGCCCCAGCCGCGGGCGTAGTCGCCGCTGGTAGCGCTTTCAATTTTTATAACGCGCGCGCCCAAGTGCGCAAAAATTTGACCGGCATAGGGTGCGGCTAAGCTGTGGCCGATCTCAATGACGCAGACGTCGGCTAAGGGCAGTGGCTGACTCATTGGACGCTTCCCCGATAACCATACAGAGTGCGTGCGGCTTCGAGTGTGATGTAACCGTCAAGCAGATCCGCTTCGATTGAGGCGATGGCACGCTCTTTTGGATCCCCGTAGCCGCCACTACCGGCCGGTTGTAAGAGTACCCGATCGCCCAAGTGCACGATCTCGGTGGCACCTTTGCTTGGCATGGTGCGCTCGGTGCCATCGGGGCTCACAATGCGGCATTCAAAGAGGCCGCCCGCTAAACCACCAAAATAGCCCTCAGGGGCTGCTTGACCGCGCTCGCCTGCCGCTGTCACGGTGGCTTCTTCGAAGCCAACACGATAAGTACGCCGTGACGTTAAGCCCCCACGCCAGCGACCCGCACCGCCGCTATCAGGCACAAGCGCCCACGCTTCAACCGTGATGGGCATGGTTTGTTCAATGAACTCAACCGGTAAGGCGCCCGCGTTGCCTACGTAGACGCGAATGCCATTAATGCCATCGCGCGTGGCGCGAGCACCCATGCCGCCGCCATGTGGTTCGACCAAACTGATGAATTCTTTGCCCGTGCGTCTTACGCGCGCTTCGTTGGGGTCGCGCCCGCCGAATACGCCCGAACAGGCTGCGCAGTTGCTCTGGCCAATCACGCGCTCGGGCACCGCTTGCGATAACGCTTTTAAGCAAAGATCGATTACGCGAGGTGAGGTTTCAGTATTGCCGCTCACGACCGAGGCCGGAAAGGTGCAGTTCACAATACTGCCTAGCGGTGCTTCGATCGTGACGGGGCGGTAGCACCCTTGATTAATCGGGATCGCAACGTCGGTGAGGGCCTTGACCGTAAACCACGTGCTGTTGCAGGTCACGGCCAATGGGCAATTAATACCACCGCGCGCTTGTTTACCCGTGCCGGTGTAATCAAAGTGAATCTGATCGCCTGCCACAGTGACTTTGACTTTGATTGGAATATTGGCGCCGGACCAACCAGGAGACTGCACGCCTTCAACGAAATCTTCCGCTTCATACACACCGTCAGGGATGCCGCGAATCGCTTCGCGCATCAAGGTTTCAGAGTGATCGAGTGAACGCTTCATGGCATCGCGCAGGGCATCTGCTCCATACTTTTTGACCAAGGATTGAATCCGTTGATCGCCTACGAAGGTGCCAGCGTATTGCGCCTGGATATCGAGCAGGCGACCTTCTGGATCGCGGGTGTTGCTCACGATCATATTTTGTACGTCGCGCACAATTTCATCGTTACGAAACAGTAGCACGGGTGGGATCCTGATGCCTTCGCCATAGATATCCCAGGTGTTGAGTGCGTAGCTGCCCGGGGCTTGCCCGCCGATGTCGTTCCAGTGACCGCGCGTCATCACAAAGGCAACGATCTCATTGTCAAAAAAGACAGGCCGCGTGATCTGAATATCAGGTTGATGATTGCCACCGCCCAAGTAGGCATCGTTGCTAATAATGACATCGCCCGGGCGCAGATTGTCGCGACCAATCGCTTCAACTGAGACTTTTGTCGAAATGACGGCTGACCCCAACATGGTCGGGATGTCGTTGCCTTGCGCCACCAGTTGCATTTGCGAATCAAAGACTGCGGCAGAGGCATCAGCACCCAAGTGCATAATGGGGCTGGCCGCGGTGCGCATCATGGCGATTTTCATTTCACGCGCGATAGCGTAAAGTGAGTTGCGCAAAATTTCGTAAACAATCGTTTGCATGCTGAACCTAGAGTGAAATACGCAAATTGCCCACGGCATCGATCCGTGCGGTCTGGCCGGCCTTGAAAATTAAGCAGCTGCTTTGTTCTTCAATAATGGCAGGCCCAGCAACGACGGCAAGCGGGGCAAGGTTTGAGCGTTGGTAGGTGGGTAGTGCTTGCATACGACCCTCAATATAGACATCGCGCGAGCGTGGCGTCACGCGTGCGGGTGCAGCGCTGTTTGTTGTTGACTGTTGCACAACGCCTCGCCATCCTGTGGGTACACTGGCTTGCACACGCAAATTCACCAGCACGATCGGTTGGTTGGGTTTGGTGAAGTTCCACATGCGCTTATGGTTGAGTTCAAAGCCGGCACGGATGGTTGCAATTAGTATGTTTTGCTCAGACTCTTCAAGCAAGTTAGCCGGGATATCCACTGAGATTGAGGCGGGCTGACCCGTGTAGCGGCAGTCTGCGCGAAAGTTGCTTTGTACCGCATGCGTGTTTTGTTGCGATCCAAACGTCTCAAGCGCTTGTTGCCTGAGCTCTGCGCAAAGTGCTGCAATTGCGGCGGGCGTAATGGCCTCAAGCTCGGTTTCGACTGCAGTTTGTCCATCAAATTGCCGATCGGCGACGATCATGCCAAAGGCACTGAACAGGCCGGGTAGCGGCGGCACAATCACTTCTTTGATTTCGAGTTCTTCGGCTAGATCGATCGCGTGCACCGGGCCCGCACCTCCGTAACACATGTAAGACAACTCTCGTGGATCAAAGCCGCGCTCGACAGTCATCAAGCGCATTGCCTGCGCCATTAAGGAGTTGGCTACGACACGTACGGTCCAAGCGGCTTCAAGGGCCGAAACCCCCAGCGGTTTGGCCAGATGTACTTCTACGGCGTCGGCAGCGGCTTGAGCGTCAAGTTTGAACTCGCCACCTAAAAATGAATTCGGGTCGACGTAACCCAACAAGACATTACAGTCGGTGACGGTCGGGCGTTTGCCGCCGCGACCATAACAGGCGGGTCCTGGGTCGGCCCCTGCGCTTTGGGGGCCAATATGCACCCCACCGCCGCTATCAATCCAGGCGATCGAGCCGCCGCCTGCACCAATTGAGTCGATGTCGATGGTGGGTGCACGCACGGCATGGGTGTGCAGCAGACTGCTGTTGCGCAGCTCGGGGCGCGAGTCGCGAATCAGTGACACATCAAACGTGGTGCCGCCCATGTCGCCCAACAGCACGCCCGGCAGCTGGGATTGTTCGCTGGCGCGCACCGCGGCACTGACGCCACCTGCAGGACCCGACTCAAGCAGCACGATTGGTTTGGCAGCAACCACCGCCGTTGAGGCTAAGCCGCCGTTCGATTGCATGAACAGCAGCTCGCCACGAAAGCCTGCAGCTTGAAGCTGACTGTCGAAGTTGTGAATGTAGCGTCCGCAGACGGGCCCTAACAGGGCGTTCATCACGGTCGAGCTGGTGCGCTCGTATTCTTGCATTTCGGGGTTGACCTGATGCGATGCTGTGATGAAGTGCTGGGGCAACAAGCGTTTGAGAGCCTCGTAGGCTTGCTTTTCGTGCACCGGGTTCACGTAGGAATGTAAAAAACAAATCGCAACCGCTTCGATATCCGACGCTTTGATTTTTGCTGCCAAGCTGGCAAGGGTGCCAAGATCGAGTGGGGTCTCGATCGAGCCGTCGGGGCGCAGACGTTCAGCGACTTCAAGACGCCAGCGCCGTTCAACAAGCGGTTTAGGATTTTTAAATTGCAAGTCATACAAATCGGCGCGGTCATGGCGCGAGACCCTGCGTAGCTCAAGGATGTCACGAAAACCGGCGGTGGTAATCAGTGCCGTTTTGGCACCCTTACCTTCGACAATCATATTCGTGGCCATGGTGGTGCCATGCCCGATAAACCCAATCTCGGCAGAGGTTTTGCCACTCAGTTCTAAGATGCGATGAAAGCCGTGCATCGCGCCCACCACGCGATCTGAAGGGGTGGTGGGCACCTTCGCCGACCAGATCTGTCCGGTGGTGTCGTCCACTAAGACAATGTCGGTAAACGTGCCGCCCACGTCAATACCAATGCGATTCATATGCTCTTAAACCTTCGGACAAAAATACCAAGACTGATCCTCGGTTCAGGCAGCCCCCTTGTCAAGCCCGCAGCCCCTAGGTTTGCCCTAGGTTAAGGCGATTTAGACCGATGCCGCCCCGATGGCAGGCGAGTGAGCCCACAGTTCGATTGCCAGCCGCCATGGCCTGTCACGTTGCGGTGAAGGGTTTAGCTGACCGTGGTGGTTGGGGCTGTGTGGCAAGCTTGACCTCGGTGCTAGTGTCGCGCGCGCAGGTGATCGAGGCAGCAAATAAGGTTTCATTGGAATTTGCCCCTGTAATAAATTAAAATGTTAATAACGTTACAAATTTAACGACTTAGCGCGTATGGCTCTTTTGACTATCCTGCATTTCCCTGACAAACGCCTGCACAAGGTTGCTAAACCTGTGGCAGCGGTGACAGAGCGCATCCGCAAGTTGGCGGCGGACATGGCTGAGACGATGTACGACGCACCGGGTATAGGCTTGGCGGCTACACAAATTGATGTGCACGAGCGCGTTGTTGTGATCGATATCAGCGAAGATAAAGACGATTTGATGGTGCTGATTAATCCTGAGATCGTGTCTTGCAGTGACGAGCAAAAAACCCGTGAAGAGGGTTGTTTGTCGGTGCCTGGTTTCTACGACGAGGTAGAGCGCCCTGCGTCAGTGCGCGTGCGCGCCCTGAACCTCGAAGGCGAGGTGCATGAATTTGACGCCGAAGGCTTACTGGCAGTGTGCGTGCAGCACGAGATTGATCACCTAAACGGCAAGGTGTTTGTGCAGCACCTATCGTATTTAAAGCAAACGCGTCTCAAAGCCCGTTTGCGTAAAGAACAACGCGAACTCGAGCGGGCTTAGCCCAGACCCATGCATATTGAAATCATGGGGTACGTCGCGGCCTTTTTAACGACTGCGGCGTTTTTTCCACAAACCTATCAAACAATCAAAACGCGCGACACCAAAGCGATTTCACTGGCGATGTATGTGTTGTTTACGCTGGGGATTGCGCTGTGGTTGGCTTACGGCATTTTGATTGAGTCGCTGCCGTTGATTTTTGCAAACACGATTACGTTTGTGATGGCGGGCACGATTTTGGTGCTCAAGCTCAAAGAGCGCTAGCAGCGCCGGCCCAGCCTTGAATAAACGCTGCAACATGTTGACGCTTGCCACCAGCACGTTGTAGCTCAGTCAGACGCAACACGCCTTGCGCAGTTGCAAGGTCAAGCCCTTCAGGGCTGGCACTGATGACAGTGCCGGGCTCAGCTGGTTTGTCTGTCGCCGGGATTGCGACCGCGTTCCAGACCTTCACCGGTTCGTCAATTGCCGGCAGTCGTAGTGTGGCACCTGGCGCTGGGTTAAAGGCCCGAATCCGGCGCGCAAGTTGTACTGCTGACTGGGTGAAGTCAAGCGCGGCTTCGGCTTTATCGAGCTTTGAGGCGTAGGTCGCGCCCTCGACCGGTTGGGGTTGCGCGGTCAAGGTCCCAAGAGGCAGCGCCTGCAAAGCCGCCACGATGAGGCGAGCCCCTTGTTCGGCTAACTTGTCGTGCAGTGTTGCCGCAGTCTCAGTGTCAGTGATGGCCAAGGGCTCAACTAACAGCATGGCGCCGGTATCCAGACCCTCGTCCATTTGCATGATCGTGACACCAGTTTGCGTGTCACCGGCTTCGATGGCGCGCTGAATCGGCGCGGCACCGCGCCAGCGCGGCAACAGGCTCGCGTGAATATTTAAGCAGCCGTAGCGTGGTGTGGTGAGCACCCAGCTTGGCAAGATGAGACCGTAGGCGGCAACCACTAAAACGTCGAGTTGAGCCAGTTCAAGGGCGGCTTGCGCGCTGCGCGCCTCATCTGGATATTTACCGTCAAGGCGCAAACTGCGTGGCTGGGCGACCGTGATTTCGTGCATGAGGGCGCACTGTTTCACGGCGCTAGGCGTGAGCTTAAGGCCACGTCCCGAAGGGCGATCTGGCTGAGTGAGTACTAACACCACTTCAAACCCAGCTGCCAAAATCGCTTCTAAAGCCAGGGCCGAAAACTCAGGCGTGCCGGCAAACCCAACCCGCAAGGGGGGCGAGATTTTTGTAGTGGCCGGGCGCGCGGTGACAGACATGTTGGTTTGGATCTTGTTCAGTGGCGAGTCATTGATGCGTTGCTCGTTGTCGCCCTTGAGGGTGAGTTCAAGGGGTGTGAGCAGATTAAATCTTTTCAGCCCACAAGTCGTACTCGTCAGAATCAGTGACGCGCACCCTAACCATGTCGCCTGGTTTCAGGGGCACAGCACTATCCACAAATACGCTGCCATCGATTTCGGGGGCATCAGCACTTGAGCGCCCGACCGCGCCGTCGTCATCGACCTCGTCGATCAAGACATCGAATTCTTTACCCACTTTACGCGCCAAACGTTCAGTGGAAATCGCTTGCTGGTGCGCCATGAAACGGTTGTAACGTTCTTGCTTGACCTCATCGGGTACGGCGCCCTCTAGCGCATTGGCGGGCGCACCTTCAACCGGCGAATATTGAAAACAGCCGACGCGGTCGAGTTGGGCTTCTGACATCCAGTCAAGCAGGTATTGAAATTCGCTTTCGGTTTCGCCCGGAAACCCAACAATAAAAGTCGAGCGCAAGGTAATGTCGGGGCATTGTTCGCGCCAGCGGTGAATTCGCGCCATCGTGCGGTCTTCAAAGGCGGGGCGTTTCATGGCCTTCAAAATGCGTGGGCTGGCGTGCTGAAACGGGATATCGAGATAGGGCAAAATTTTGCCCTCGGCCATCAAGGGAATCACTTCGTCGACATTGGGGTAGGGGTAAACATAATGCAGGCGTACCCAAATGCCTAATTCAGACAAGGCCGAGCAAAGCTCGGTCATGCGCGTTTTAACGGGGCGGCCGTTCCAGAAACCGCTGCGGTATTTGATGTCTACACCATAGGCGCTGGTGTCTTGCGAGATCACCAACAGTTCTTTAACCCCGGCGCGCGCCAGGCGTTGCGCTTCGTCAAGCACATCACCCACTGGGCGGCTGACAAGATCGCCTCGCATCGAGGGGATAATGCAGAAGCTGCAGCGGTGGTTGCAGCCTTCAGAAATTTTGAGATAAGCGTAATGCCGTGGGGTCAGTTTGATCCCTTGTGGCGGCACCAAATCTATAAACGGATCGTGCAAAGGGTTAGGCGGCGCTGCTTCGTGCACCGCACGCACGACTTGCTCGTACTGCTGCGGCCCTGTCACCGCCAACACGCTGGGGTGTACGGCGCGAATGACCGACTCATCGACCCCCATACAGCCGGTCACAATGACACGACCGTTTTCGGCGATCGCCTCGCCAATTGCATCTAAGGATTCGGCTTTGGCACTATCGATAAAGCCGCAGGTGTTGACCACCACCACATCGGCATTGTTGTAGTCGGGAACAATGACATAGCCTTCAGTACGCAGTTGGGTGAGGATGCGCTCTGAGTCGACAAGCGCTTTGGGGCAACCGAGACTAACAAAACCGACTTTTGGGGAGGACATGGCACGTCACCTGGCAGGCCGCAGCCCACATGAAAGAGATCGAGATTTTACCCGCGATCGACGCTAGCCCCTACAATCACCCTATGACACAAGCTGCCCCCGCACTCTCTGATAGTTTATTAGCCGCCGCGCGCGCCATTGGCGCGGTTGAAACCGGCCAGTCTTTGACTGAAGCCTTGCTCGATGTTCGGCCCGAGTTACGCCCCTCAGCGCAGTCCTTGAGCTTTTATGCCATGCGTCATTGGGGCCAGGCGATGGCGTTGCGTCGTTTGCTGCTTGATCGCGTGCCGCCAAATCCCACCGTCTTTGCGCTGCTGGGTTTAAGCCTGTTGCTGCTCGAGGTCGCGCTGAGCGACCCCGCTGAGCGTGACGCCACAGCACCCACCTACACGGCGCACACCCTGGTGGATCAGGCGGTAGAGGCCACGCAAGGGCAGCGCGACACCCTTAATTTCAAAGGCTTAGTCAACGCTATTTTGCGTCGCTTTCAGCGTGAACGCGCCGCGTTACTGTCGCAACTGTCACAAGACCTTGAGGCCCAGTACAACCATCCCAAGTGGTGGATTGAAGCGTTGCAAACGGCTTACCCACAAGATTGGCATCGCCTGCTTGAAACGGCCAACGTACATCCGCCGCTGACACTACGTGTCAATCTGCGGGCGACCACGCGCGAGGCCGTCGAGCAGGCCTTTGCCGCGGCAGGCATTGCGGCAACGCGTTTCGGCGTGGCCGGTTTAGTGCTAGATGTGCCAAGGCCGATCGCTTCGTTGCCTGGCTATGCGCAGGGTTGGTGGTCGGTGCAAGACGCGGGTGCGCAGCTTGCCGCACCCTTGCTTGAGTTAAAAGACGGCATGCGTGTGTTGGATGCTTGCGCGGCCCCTGGCGGCAAAACTGCACATATGCTTGAGCTCGCGGCACTCAAGTTGACGGCGCTTGACATCGACAATGGACGTATGGCCCGTGTCGAGCAAAACCTCGAACGCTTAGGCTTGCTCAATGATGATGTCGAGCTGATCGCCGAAAGCGCCATGCGCGCGCATACTTGGTGGGACGGCAAGCCCTTTGATGCTGTGCTCGCCGATGTGCCATGCACAGCCTCAGGCATTGTGCGTCGCCATCCCGACATTCGTTGGTTGCGTCGCTTCACAGATCTTAAGCCCACCGCAAAATTACAACGAGAAATTTTGGACTCACTTTGGAGTCTGGTCGCGCCCGGGGGTAAATTATTACTGGTGACGTGTTCGATTTTTCCGCAAGAGTGTGAGTTACAGGCGCAGGCCTTTTTAAAGCGCCATGCTCAGGCGTTGCGCTTGCCTGCACCCGGTCAGTTGTTACCGTGTCTGGCGGATGCTGCGCATCCTGCAGGGCAAGATGGTTTCTTTTATGCTTTGTTTTCTAGACGGGTTTAGGTGTTAAACAGACGATGACTGTTCGGGCGATTCTCTTGCTTGGCTGTAAGCGAGGCCTGTTAGTTGGCCTTGCCGCGTTACTGTGCTTCGCTGCTACCGTGAGCCAAGCGACAGAGCCTCGCATCGAGCGCATCGAGCCTTTGGTGACAGAGGGGCAACTCACGCTTGACCTCGACCTGACGCTTGAACTTGGCCGAGTGGTGATCGAGGCGGCTGAGCGCGGCGTACCGCTTTATTTCACGTTTGATTTAAAAATCACGTCGCCCAGATGGTGGTGGTTTGACCGGGTTCTCGTCGAGACGGCCTTAACGCGTCGCCTGACCTATAACGCGCTGACGCAACAATGGCGTGTGGCAACGGGCGACTTGTTTTTACCAGTTGGGTCCTTGAACGAGGCGTTGGCGGTACTTAAACAAGTGCGCGGCTGGCCTGTCGCCCCGTCTGATCGTTTTGATAAAAACCAACGCTATGACGGACGCATCAGAATGCGTCTGGATGCCTCTCAACTTGCGCGGCCCTTACAGCTTGAGGCGGCTAACCGCAGCGCCTGGTCGCTTGCAAGCCCCTGGGCGCCGTTTGATTTTTCGATTCAGCAGGCAGGGCTCGCTAAGTGAAGACCTTACTTCGTCTGGTATCCATGGATGCGGCGCTTGATGCGTTGGCGGGGCCGCACCTATGAACAGATTGCTTCGCCTGGCCTTGTTTATTGGGGTTGGTAGTGGCGCGGGCCTGTTCGGCTTGCTGGCTTGGTCAACGGGTAACGCTTCGCGAGTGGCGCAGTATCAAGGTTTGTTGTTGTGGCTAAACGGGGCGCTTGCTCTGGCATTGTTTGTGTGGGTCGTGGCACTGACCGTGCGCCTGCTTTTGCAGCTGCGTAGTGGTTTGTTTGGGGCGCGTTTGACCGCGCGTTTTGCCTTGGCCTTTGCTTTAATTGGCGTGCTGCCAGGCACCTTGATTTATGGTGTGTCTTTGCAGTTTATGGCGCGCTCGATCGAGTCGTGGTTCAACGTTCGCGTCGATACTGCACTCGAATCAGGCATAGCACTGGCGCGCGCGGCGCTCGACTCGCAGCTCGCCGAGCTTGAGTCGCGCGCGCGCGTCATGACACCCGAGCTCAACGCGACGCCTGATGCAGAAGTCGCGGGCGTGTTGGCTCGGTTGCGCGATTCAAGTGGCCCGGTTGATGCGATGGTGTTTAGCGGCAGCGGGCGTGTGCTTGCGTTTTCGAGTGATAAGCTTGGAGCGCTATCACCCATGCCGCCGCCGGCGGCTATTTTGAATCAGCTCAGGGTAACGCGTGGCTATTCAAATGCCGACGCCGGAGACAGTTTGGCCGGCGGCCCAGTTGATCCCGGCCTGCAACTGAGGGTGATTGTGCCGTTGGCAGCGCCAGAACGCACTGAAAGCTTGCTGGGTGTAAACGTTGAATCGCGCTGGCTACAACTGGTGCAACCGGTGTCCGAGAAAATTGCCCGTAATGCCAGTGAGGTTCAACAGGGCAATCGCGATTATCAAGAGCTTGCTCTGTCTCGGCAAAGTTTACGCAACTTGTTTGGCGTGACGCTGACCTTGGCGCTATTGCTGGCTGTGTTTGCGGCAATCGCCGTGGCCCTGTACTTATCCAAAAAATTGGTTAGTCCCCTTTTGGCCTTAGCCTCTGGCACGCAGGCCGTGAGCGTGGGTGACTATCGCGCCCTACCCGAGCCCCCCTCTAATGACGAGGTGGGTCAATTGACCCGCTCGTTTAACACCATGACTCGTCAACTCGATGAAGCGCGTCGGATGGTTGAAACCAATCGTAGTCAGCTACAGCGTTCAAATGTGTACCTAGAAAGTGTGTTGGCGAACTTGTCGGCAGGCGTGTTGGTGTTTGACGAACGGTTTTGCCTAACCACGTTTAACCAAGGTGCGCAATCGATTTTAAAAGCTGACTTGCGCACAGCACCCGGGCGGCTGTTGCAGACCGTTGACGGGATGAGCGAATTTTCACAGCGGATTCGGCAGGCGTTTTCTGAGCATTCGGCAATGGGGTCAGAGCGTACCCATTGGCAAGAGCAGTTCGAACTGACCCTGCAAGAGCCTGGGCCAGAAGCCAAGGCGTTCACGCTAACCTTGCTTGCGCGAGGTACTCAGTTGCATGTGGATGGCCGTGAAAATGGCTATATGGTGGTGTTTGATGATATTACCGAAGTGATCTCGGCGAGTCGCAGCGTTGCGTGGGGTGAGGTTGCGCGCCGGCTTGCGCACGAAATTAAAAATCCACTGACGCCGATTCAGCTATCGGCCGAGCGTCTTGCCATGAAGCTTGCGCATAAGCTTGAACCGCTGGACGCGCAGTTACTTGAGCGGGCAACCAATACCATAGTGAATCAGGTGAACTCACTGAAGCACATGGTCGATGATTTTCGTGAATATGCACGTAAGCCGCCCTTGGTATTGGCACCGGTCGATTTTAATGCGCTCGTCGATGAGGTGTTAGGCTTGTATGGCTGGGATCCGCTCAGCGGGCAGGTGCAAGAGGAGGTGTCGCAGCCGTGGCGGCTCGAGGTCTCACTTGACCCAGCGCTGTCGGTGATTTTGGGTGATCCGACACAGTTGCGGCAGGTCGTTCATAATCTTTTGGCTAATGCGCGAGACGCGCTGGCTGAGGTGTCGCACCCGGGCGTGATTCAGGTGACCACGCAAATGATTCCTCCAGAAGCAGCTGAAACGGCTGATCGGGCAGCAGTGCGCTTTACCGTTGCCGATAATGGTGCCGGGTTTTCGGCACAAGTGTTACAAAGGGCGTTCGAGCCGTATGTGACGACAAAAACGCAGGGTACGGGGTTGGGCTTGGCGATTGTTCGTAAAATCATCGAAGAGCATCACGGGCGAATTGATGTGTCTAATCGCAAAGAAGGGGGCGCCCGGGTGTCGATTCTGCTAACTCAGTTAGCAGAACAAGTAGACGCCACGCCACAAGATAACGATAATGCAAGCTTGCAATAGGTGATTAAAAGTTTATGGCCAGAATTTTAGTGGTCGACGATGAAGTCGGAATCCGCGAGCTGCTTTCCGAAATTCTTTACGACGAAGGGCATACGATCGAGTTGGCCGAAAATGCGGCGCAGGCAAGGGCGGCACGTTTGCGCGGTCGCCCCGATCTCGTGCTGCTTGACATTTGGATGCCAGACACTGATGGCGTCACGTTACTAAAAGAATGGAACGCAGCAGGCTTGCTCGATATGCCGGTGATCATGATGAGCGGTCACGCCACGATTGATACTGCAGTTGAAGCGACAAAAATCGGCGCAATTGATTTTCTCGAAAAACCGATCACGTTGCAGCGTTTGCTGAAAACAATTTCAACCGGCCTGGCGCGTGGTCGCTCAACGGTTGCTAAATCCGCCTCTGGCGCGTTTGCGCCAGTCAATCCGCAAGTGACGGCCGCAGCGGCTGCAGCACCGGCAGTGACAACGCCCGAGCCCACTGCGCCCGCGGCGCTGCCGGTAGACCAAGGCTTGCTCGGAAACATCTCGCTTGATCAACCGCTGCGCGAGGCACGCGATGAGTTTGAGCGAGTCTATTTTGAATATCACCTGGCCCGCGAAAACAACAGCATGACGCGTGTCTCTGACAAAACAGGCCTTGAGCGCACCCATCTGTATCGCAAGCTTAAACAGCTTGGCATCGAGGCACGCAAACGTAGTAGCTAAGTGTAGAACGCAGCCGCGTAACACTCGCGGTGCTCGTGGTGCTTCAAGCGCAGGAGATCCATCCGCGCCTTAGCGTTGAGCGTAAAACCCGCAGACCCTCGCGTTGCGTGCAACTCAGCTCGGTCATCCACGGGCTCGGGCAGAGCGTAAAAGATAGCAGTGTTGCGCAAATGCTGCGCTTAAACCGCAAACACTAAAGAAAACTTTTTTTCCATAAAAATGAGTAGCGCTTGGAAATCCCTAGCGGTATTTTTTTTATGATTGAAAACTGTCGTTTTCACTAGGTCTAGACCGTGTAGTTAGGTCTTTTTCACTTTTGATTTCGCAACGCGAAGGGTTCAGCATGATTCATTACATTAATCACATGCCAGCGTGGCAGTTATTGGCTTTGTTTGCGGTGGTATCGATAGGCCTGATGCTTATCTTGCATAAGATTTTTCGCGCCTTGCTGGATAAATTCGCGCCAGGCTATAAAGCCGATCTGGCACTGAATATTCATAATTCAGTCTCGACACTGGTCGCCTTGATTGTTGCCTTTTCGTTGGTGCAAGCGGTTGCCACGTATAAGCAAACTGAACACATCATCCGTCAAGAGGCGGTGCGTATTAATAACCTCGATCGTTTATTGGTTCGCTACGGCAATCCTGAACTCGAGACGGTGCGTACGGCGTTGCGCGAGTACGCACAATCGATCGTGAAAGACGAGTGGATTGAGATGGATGCCGGCCACCACAGCTTAAAAACTGAGGCATTATTTAAACCTGTTTCTAAAGGCGTGATTGAAATTAAGCCTTCTAACCCACGAGAGGCTGCGATTTATAACGAAATGTTAAAACTGGCGGATTCGTTGGCTGATTCAAGAAACGACCGCTTAGACGCAGCCGAGTTCGCCATCCCCATGATCTTTTGGCTGTTAATCGGTACGCTGCTGGTGCTCAAAACAGTGCTCTCGGCCTACGCGGATCGCTCGCGCAGTTCAGATATCGTGTTGGCGGCACAAATGGCAGCCTTTTCTTCGTTATTGGCGTTAACGTATTCGTTCGACGGACCGCTTCAGGGCGAAGCCGGGATCAAACCCATCCCCATTGTTGAGGTCATTGAGACCATCAGCACAAGGACGAATTGACTCTATCAAGCACTTGGTTCTTTAACACGTATCGCGCGTAAGGATTCGCATGTCTGACTGGCTTTACACACAATCTGAGCTACTGATTTTTATCTTTGGGTTGGTCGCATCCGTTGCCCTAATGTATGTCTTGGCGTTCTTGTTAAAGAAAACGCCGATACTGACAGACATCACAGACCATGAAAAAGAGTTCTTGATTGCGATACAGTCGGGTTTGGTCGCGTTAAGTGCAATCCTTTTAAGCTTTTCTCTTGTGCTGGTCATCACCAATTTTGATAAAGTTGATACCGACGTGAGTTCAGAAGCCTCGCGCATCAATGATGTAGATCGGCTCTTGGTGCAGTACGGCGACCCGCAACTCGCGCCGCTGCGCGCGCAATTAAAGGCCTACACTGAGGCGATTGTGAAAGACGAATGGCCCAAGCTGGCGCGTAAAGAAGACAGCGAACAGGTCGCGAATATATACGCCTCGATCTCGACCGAGATTGGCAAAATAAACCCGACCACGCTACGTGAGTCTGCGCTCTACGCTGAATTACTCAAAAAGAGCAACGAGATGGGTGAGCTGCGTGAAACCCGCATAGAAAGCTCACACATCGGGCTTCATAGAATTTACTGGGTGGTGAACTTCGCGATCTTTTTTGGCGTGTTATTTATGTCTGCGCTAGGCTTACTACTCAATAGGTGGTTGACCGCGATTGGCATCACCATGGAGTTAGCGGCACTGATCGGCCTGATGACAATTGTTTTTGCCTGCGATCAACCCTTTAAAGGTTCGGTGTCGATCAAGCCAGAGTCGATTGAGGCGACTCTTAAGACTATGACGGCGCGTCAAAAGTAGGCTGTGGCTTTCAAAATAATCTGACCTGCGCAAGCTTTCAACATAACTAGCCATACCCGATTGTTAAAGCGCCCAACGTAATGGTTGGGCGTTTTTAGTTTCTGGATCGTGACTCATGCTGGCTTAGCGGCTCGGCAGAACAGGCGTTCAGGCTGCGGCAGCGCCCGAAGGCGGAGTATCAAGCCCTCCCACGCGCGCGTCTTCAAACACACGGCGCTCTTGTACCAGTTGGGCTGCAACAGCCACAGCGATCTCTGCGGGCGTGCGGCTGCCAATCTGCAGCCCCACAGGGCCGTGCAGTCGGTCGACGTCTGCTTCAGTGAGGTCAAAGCTCAACAAACGCTCACGCCGCTTTGTTTGATTGCGCGATGAGCCCAGTGCTCCAACGTAAAACGCCTTAGAGCGCAGTGCTTCAAGCAGTGCCATGTCATCAAGCTTGGGGTCGTGGGTAATGGCTACGATGGCCGTGCGTGCATCGGTTTGAATTTCAAGCACGGCATCATCAGGCATGCCGGGCTGCAAGGTGACATCAGGCATGTTCCAGTCGGCTGTGAATTCTTCGCGCGGGTCACACACCAGCACCTGAAACTCAAGCATGGTGGCGATCTGTGCAAGGGCTTTGGCAGTTTGGTTGGCGCCAATAATCAACAACCGCCAATGCGGGCCGTACACAAAATAACAACCCTGCTCTTTGACTTCGGTGAGTTGGCCCGGCTTGGCTTCAGTGAGCGTTGATTCGCCAGTGCTCAAGTCTAACCAGCGTCCGATGAGACGTTGCGCTGAGGTCACTTCAACGACGCGATTGAGCCAACCGTCTGCGGTGAGTGGTTCGATCACCAGCTTGAGGGTGCCGCCGCAAGGCAGGCCAAAGCGCGCTGCCTCTTCTTGTGATACCCCGTAGGTGGCCCACTCGGGGCGCGCCGGCAGCTCTCCCGCCTGCGCGCGTGCGATCAGGTCATCTTCGATGCAGCCGCCTGATACCGAGCCCACGAGTCGCCCATCTTTACGCACAGCAAGCATCGCGCCCGCCTGACGCGGCGCCGAACCCCAGGTTTTGACAACGGTTGCGAGATGAACCGCATGCCCGTCTGCTAGCCATTGGTGGGCTTGTTTCAGTACTTCAGTGTCAAGAGAATCCATAGCATTCGTGTCGTTGTGAGATCCGCGCCGAGGCGCCCAGTACACCAGAGGAGGTGATCGGCCTGATCGCTGGTGGTCATATCAGTATACTAAGCCCCTTTGCGCACTTCGAAATTGAGACAAATCATATGGATCCGATATTTGCGTTCGCTTTGGCCGTCTTAGGCTGTGTGACGGGCTTTGCTGCCGGGCTCTTAGGCATCGGAGGCGGTATGATTTTGGTGCCGTTTTTGACTCTGTTGTTCACTTGGCAGGGCTTGCCACTTGAGTTGACCGTGCACGCGGCGATTGCGACCTCAATGGCAACGATTTTATTTACTTCTGTTTCGAGCGTGCGGGCACATAACAAAAAAGGCGCGGTGCGTTGGGATCTTGTGGCGGCTTTGACACCGGGTATTGTGGTGGGCGGTCTAATCTCAGGCGGCGCGCTATTTTCGCTACTTAAAACGGGTTGGTTAGCGTTATTTTTTGCAGTATTTGTCGCCTACTCTGCGTTTCAAATGCTGTTAGACAAAAAACCTAAACCTTCACGCCACATGCCGGGCCCGGCTGGCACGGCTGCGTCAGGTGGTGCGATCGGCTTTATTTCAGGCTTGGTGGGAGCTGGTGGTGGTTTTATTTCAGTACCGTTTATGTTGTGGTGCAATGTGCCTTTGCATCAAGCGGTGGGCACCTCGGCTGCCTTGGGCTTTCCGATCGCACTGGCCAATACCATTGGGTACGTGTGGTCTGGTTGGGGGCAAAGCGGCTTGCCGCCAACAATGGTGGGCTATATTTTTTGGCCTGCGCTGATTGTGCTGGCGCTGTTCAGTGTTTTCCTTGCGCCGATTGGTGCTCGCGCGGCGCATAACCTGCCTGTCAAAACCTTAAAGCGAATTTTTGCTTACCTGTTGTTTGGCTTGGCGATTTACATGGGCTTCAAGGCCTACCTGTCTTTCTTCGGCTAACCCGCTGGGGGTGTTCGCGTGATCGCGCTCACGCTGATACGGGTTTCGCTAGGTGTTGCGCGCCGTATGCTACTGCGCCAGGCGTGCCCGTAGGCCACTTCAATCGTCAAGTGCAGGCGACCATCGGCCTTGCGCTGCGTGTCAAGGGCGGCCAGTAAAGCTTGATAGCGGTCGCGCCCCAACAGCCCAGGGCGTCGACCAATACTGGGGTTGCCCCCTAGCGCTTTGACGTCTGCCAAGAGCTTTTCGGGCGTGGCATAGGTCAGGGTCAGAACCTCTTGATCCATCACAGGGTCAGCAAAGCCTTTTTCAATCAATAGATCGCCAAAGTCGTGCATATCGACAAAGCTGGGGGTCACGGTCTTAAGACCAGCTTGCTGCGCCGCTGCGCGCACCTCTTGACACGTGGCTGGCCCGAAACAGGAAAAAAACACCAAGCCATTGACCCGAAGAATACGCCCCCACTCTTGCAAGACGTCATGCGGTGCGGCGTGCCAGTGCAGGGCTAGGTTAGACCAAACGAGCTCAAGGGATTCAGGCGCTAGGCCAGTATGCGCCAGATCGGTTGTTAGCCATTGTGCGTTGGCAGGTGCGCCGCGCCATTGCGCGAGCTTTTGCCGCCAGTTGGTAGAAAAATGTTTTTTAGCCTCTTGTTGTGCGTGCGCTAAGAGGGTCGGGCAGTGGTCTTGCCCACTATAGCGGGCCGCCGGATAGCGGCTATGTAGCAGAGCAATTTGTTGCCCCGCCCCACATCCAGCATCCAGGATGTGTTCAGGCTGCAGGCGCACTAGCCGAAGCCGTTCGTCCATGCGCCGCGCAACCTCGCCATATAAAAACTGCGCTGCGGATAAATCACCGAGTCGACCAAACTGTAACGCGACGTGAGCGGAGTTAAGCGGGAGCGTATTTTGGGTGGACATTTTGAGCGTAGTGGTCACAAAAAAAGAGGCTTGGGCGAGAGAATGCCGACCTCGCCACAAAACCAAGGTACCAAAATGTACTCTATCCCAATCAAGATTTTACAAAGCCTGCCGTCCGCCTGCCCGTTATGTGGGCTAGGTGCGCGTGGCGGTGATCTGTGCGCTGGCTGCGCACAGGATCTTGCTTGGCCTTTGACCGCGCAGGCGCGCTGTCAAGTTTGTTTTGAGACGCTACCTGCCACCGCAGCGCCTTCTGAGACTTCTGAGACTTCTGCAGCGTCTGAGACTGTTGAAACGTCTGAGACTTCTAAGATGTCCGAGAATTTCAATACGGTTAAGGACGTGCCTGTGCCCGCCGTTCGGTGCTCTCGCTGCGTACGGCAGTCACCGGCCTACACCAGCCTTGTGGCAGCAATTGAATACGCCTACCCCGGCGACATGCTGATTCAGCGTTTTAAAGAGGGCGCGCGCCTGGCCTACGCTGGGATGTTTGCGCGGCTCTTATGGGGCCGTCTGCAAGCTGGCGCGAGTGGTGGGCAGGGCAACGGGCTGCTCAGTGCGCTGGTGCCGATCCCATCTAGTCAAAGCGCCCTGAAGCGTCGCGGCTTTAACCCCGCCGGTGAACTCGCCCGCGAACTTGCACGACTAAGCGGCTACCCCCTGCGACAAGAGTGGTTGAGCCGCACCCGTGACACCAACACACAGAAGACGCTCAACGCGCAGGCGCGTCGCGCAAGTGTCTCTGGCCTATACGTCTGCCCCCGTGCTGTGCCACGCGTGTGGATCGGGCTGGTGGACGACGTTGTTACGACGGGCAGCACAATGCACACGGCGGCAATGGCGTTGCTGAGCGCGGGTGCCGCAGGGGTCATCGGCATAGCTGCTGCCCATACGCCGCGCGCGTGGCAAAATGGCGCCTATGATTGATGTCATCCTAGTGCAGCCTGAAATCCCCCCGAATACGGGTAACGTGATCCGTTTGTGCGCCAACACCGGCGCGCGCCTGCATTTGGTGCGCCCGTTGGGCTTTGAGATCGATGACAAGCGGCTCAAACGCGCCGGTCTGGACTACCACGAGTGGCAGCCGGTGCAGGTGCATGACTCGCTCGAATTGGCGATCGCCGCAACCGGTGCGCCGCGTGAGCGAGTCTTCGCCATGACAACGAAAGCCACGCAACTGGTGGGGCAACTTACTCTGCAGGCTGATGATGTATTTGTCTTTGGCTGTGAAACTGCTGGGCTCACGCCACAGCAACGGGCGTTGTTTCGGCCTGAGCAAACCATACGTCTGCCCATGTTGCCGGCGCAGCGCAGCCTGAATCTATCTAACGCAGTGGCGATTGTTGTGTTCGAGGCTTGGCGACAACAGGGATTTATTGGGGGCGTGTAGCGCAAGCTAGGCAGTTTAGCGCTCGCGTCACTGCGCCGCGCAGGCATTGGTCGCTTGTCTGAATCCAAAGATAGATTGATCTAATCTAAAGATAGATTTAAGCGCGCCATCACTGTATCCCAGCGCTTTTTTTCAGTCTGCATCAATGCTTGTAGTGCTTGTGCAGTTGAACCGACCACAGAAAAATACTGAGCCGAAAACTTGTCTTTGATTTGTGATGTTGCCAAAATCTCAGCGAGCACCTGCTGCAATCTAAGCAAAATCGCAGGGTCTGTGCCCGCAGGTGCCAGCATGGCATGCCAGGAGATCGCCTCAAAGCCTTCAAACCCTTGGGCGGCCAACGGAATCACTCCAGGTAACGATTCTGCTGCAAGCAGGCTGGTCACACCAAGTACCTTGAGCTTTCCCTCTTTTGCCTGCGGCATGGCGATTGCCGGCACCATAAACGCAGCTTGAATATCGCCTGCAAGCATTGCGGTCGTAATTTGTGGAAAGCTCGCGTAGGGTACGTGCAGTAGCTCAACCCCTGCTTGTTGTTTAAACAGCTCCATCGCTAAGTGCGCTGCGCTACCCGCGCCGACTGAGCCATAGTTCAAGGTATTTGGCCGCGCCTTCCCTCGCCTTACAAATTCTGCAGTGCTGTTGATCTGAAGCGCTGCACTCAGCACTAAGACGTTTGGGCTAGTTGCCACTAACGTAATAGGGGCCAGATCTGAGGTGGGGTCGTAGCCCAGTGTTTTTTTATAGAGGGTGGGTGCAGTGACCAACGGACCGTTGATTGTGTATAGCAGCGTGTAGCCATCGTTAGGTGCGCGCGCGACCAAGCGTGTGCCCAAGTTACCACCGGCCCCTGGTTTATTTTCGATCACGATATTTTGCTTGAGGGCTTTGCTTAAAGGTTCGGCCACTTGGCGTGCCAGCAAGTCGGGTGACGAGCCAGCCGGAAACGGCACGATTAAGTGCAGGGGGCGCTCGGCCGGCCACGCGGCCCAGACGTTGGGTGCAAGCAAGTAAACCAGCAAGATCAAGAGAGGACGTAGCGCTTGTGCGAACGCTACACTTAGCGTTGGGCGTTGGTTGGGGTTGTGTGATGGCATCTTTAGTTAGTGCGGCAGGCGTTTTCGGACGGGGTTAATCATCGAGACCTAAGCGGGTATCTATTCAGTGGTCGCAACACGCGACAAAAGACGTGTGACGGCATCAATGGGTTTGACGCCTTCGAATAAAACGTTACACACGGCCTCTGTAATGGGCATCTCAACGTTGAGCTTGCGCGCTCGCTCACGCACTGCACGCGCGCAGCGCGCACCCTCTGCAGTGAGCCCCGAAGCAAGCAGTGCCTCAAGGGCTTGACCTTGCCCGATCGCGAGCCCCACCTGTCTGTTGCGTGAAAGCTCGCCGGTTGCGGTTAAGACGAGGTCGCCCAAGCCCGTGAGGCCGGCAAAGGTTGCCGCCTGTGCACCAAGGGCTTCACCGAAGCGGGTCATTTCAGCCAGGCCGCGCGTAATCAAGGCGGCGCGCGCGTTGGTACCTAAGCCCAAGCCATCGCCCACACCGCAGGCAATTGCCATAATATTTTTTAGCGCACCGCCCACTTCAACGCCTAAGACGTCATGGCTGGTGTAGACGCGAATATTGCCCCCGTGTAGCGCTCGAATCGTAGCCTCGCGCAAGCCAGCACTTTGACTGGCCACGGTCAGTGCGACCGGCAGCCCGCGCGCCACTTCAAAAGCGAACGAAGGCCCTGATAAGACGCCGGTGGGGATGTCGCTCACGGCGGCAAGCGCCGACAAGACCACCTCGCTGGGGAGCTGGCCGCTGTCGGCTTCAAGGCCTTTGCAGGTGTAGACGATGCCAGCGAGCCGAGTTGTCTGCAGCGCGAGTTGCTCGGCCAACTGTTCGCAGAGCGCACGCAGCCCGGCCAGAGGAACACCCAAAATCAGTAGCCCTGGTGCAGCGCCGCGTTGGGTGTGCGTCAGGGCCTGCGACAAACTAGCCGTGCAGGTTAACGAGGGGGTTAGCTTGATGGCAGGAAGATAGCGCGCACTCAGGTGCTCAGTGTTGATCGTGTGCGCCAGCGTGGCGTCACGCGCCCAGAGCAGCGTTGGCGCTTGCCTGGTTGCTGCGCACGCTAATGCGGTGCCCCAAGCCCCTGCGCCCAGCACCGCTATGTGCTGTTGTACGGGTGAGTTTGAAGGCGCCCCAAGCGCAGGAGAGGGCGGTTTGGGGTTATTCAATCTATTGTTGCGTCATGTTTAGTGGCAGAATTAAACCTGAGTCGTTAGCGCCGGTTGACGGGGGGGCTGGTTGTGCAGCCTCTGCCATCCGTTGCTCAAAAAGCGCCTGAAAGTTGACTTCGGCTAAGTGCAGTGGGGGCAACGAGGTGCGCGTGATCGCATCGGCGACGTTGGCACGCAGATAAGGGTAGAGCATGGTCGGGCACACAATACCCATCAGTGGGTCAAGCTGCTCTGCCGGCACGTTTGCGATTTCAAAGACCCCGCCTTGCGTCGCTTCAACGAGGTACAGAACTTTATCGCCGATGCGGGTGGTGACGGTGACTGTGATGGTCGATTCAAACACGGTTTCAGCAAGAGCCTGGCCACCAACATTGATCGCGACTTCAACCTTTGGGCCCTCTTGTTCAAGAAAAATATTTGGTGCATTGGGCATTTCAAGCGATAAATCTTTGAGGTAAACACGCTGCATGTTGAACACGGGAGCGTTTGGATTTTGTGCTTGATCAGCTGGGGCGTTTTGGTCAGACATAAGTAACTCTCTAATTCAGAAGGGGTGAAATGATCGGGTGGTGAACGGTGGTGGTGACACTAGCGTTAGAGCAAATCGCGAAGCGGGTTTGTCTCGCGATTTGCGCTCTGTGATTAGCCGTTGAGTAAGGGCATCAGCTTGCCCTCGCGGTCAAGCGCTGACAAGTCATCAAAGCCCCCCACATGGGTGTCGCCAATATAAATTTGTGGCACGGTGCGCCGGCCGGTACGCTCCATCATCAGGGCCCGTTGTTCAGTGTCAACATCGATACGAATTTTTTCGATTTCGGTGACGCCGCGTTGGGTCAAGAGCATTTCAGCACGCGAGCAATACGGGCAATAGCCGGTGGTGTACATCACAACTTTAGACATGGTCAGGCTCCGGTTTTATTAGCAGTGACAGGCAGCCCAGCGGTCAACCAGGCTTTCAGGCCCCCATCGAGGGTGACAACTTCAGTAAAGCCAAGTTTGCGTAAGCGCGTAGCGGCGCCGATCGCGCTACGGCCGACATCGCAAATCACAATAATGGGTTTATTTTTGGGTAGGGCCGCGGCCTTTTTTTCGAAATCGCCTAAGGGTAGGCTACGAGCTTGGGGCACGTGGCCAGCGTTAAAGGCCTCGGAGGGGCGAACGTCGACTAGCACCGCATGCTGGTGGTTCATCATTTGTACGGCTTGGGCGCTTGAAATGGCTGCGCCGGCGCGGCTGCGCAGGATCATGGGCCAAGCCAGCGCCAGCCCCGAACCTAGCGCAACGGCGAGCAAAAGCAGGTTATTTTGATTGAAGAAAAAATCCACGGTGTGTCCAAATAAGTACGGTTAACCCCTAAATTATCGGGGAGGGTGGGCGTGACGCGTCAGACAATTATAAAATGGTGTCTTCCTCCACACTTTAACCTGTGTCAGCCATGTATAAATTAGTCTTAATGCGTCACGGCGAAAGCCAATGGAATCTTGAAAACCGTTTCACCGGGTGGACCGATGTCGATTTGACCGAGGCGGGGCGCGAACAGGCGCGCAAGGCGGGCGAGTTGCTCAAAGAAAAGGGCTACGGCTTTGATCTCGCTTACACCTCGGTGCTGACTCGTGCGATTCGTACACTTTGGTTGGCTTTGGATGCGATGGGCACAATGTACGTGCCGGTTCACAATAGCTGGCGTCTGAACGAAAGGCACTACGGTGATCTGCAGGGCTTAAACAAAGCCGAAATGGCCGCCCAGTATGGCGACGAACAGGTGTTGATTTGGCGTCGCGCCTACGCGATTGCGCCCAACCCCATCGCGTTAGATGACCAGCGTCACCCGCGCTTTGACCCTAGGTATAGCAAGCTCACGCCCGAGCAGTTGCCGGCGACTGAGTGTTTGAAAGACACCGTGGCACGGGTTTTGCCCTTCTGGAGCGAAAGCATCGCTCCCGCCATTCGTGCGGGTCGACGGGTGCTGGTGGCCGCCCATGGCAACAGTTTGCGTGCCTTGATTAAGCATCTTGATGGTGTGTCAGACGATGACATCGTGCATCTCAATATCCCCACCGGGCAGCCCTTGGTGTACGAACTCGATCAAGATTTAAAGCCGATCCGGCATTACTACCTTGGCGATCCCGCTGAAATCGAGGCCGCGATGGCTGCTGTTGCGGCGCAAGGCAAGGCAAAGAAGGATTAGATTCATGCGCCTGCTCACTTGGTGGCTGTGTGCGGCGCTCAGTGAGTTAGCGGTCTGTGGCGCGGCTAGCGCCAGCACCGCTGAAATTACCGCAAAGCAAGCCCAGGCCACGCGCGAACGAGTCGAGTTACGCGCTCGCATTGAGATCTTACAAAAAGAACTCGACGAGCGTGAGGCCCTGCGCAAGGAGGCGACCGACGCGCTGCAGGTTTCAGAAGCCGCCATTTCGGTGATCGCACGGCGCCTAGGAGAGTTGGCAACCCAGTTGCGCCAGGCGCAAGCTGATCTCGAAGACTTGCAAGTTCAATTCAAGCGGCAGCTTGGCGTGCTGGTCCTGCGGCGTGATGAGTTATCCAACCAATTGCGAAAACAGTATTCAAGCGGCTTATCCCCTTGGTCGGCCCTGCTATCCGGTGATGACCCGCAGCAGATCGGGCGTGATCTGACCTATCTGGATTACATCTCGCGGGCGCGGTCGATAGCGGTGACTGCCGTGAAAACAGAAATCGAACGCCTAGCCGAGCTTGAAGTAAAAACTGAGCTGCGCAGGCAGGAAGTGGGCCGCTTAGTGCAAGAAACGACCGAACAAAAAACTCTGCTCGAGGTGCAAAAAAAAGAGCGGGCCACAGTGTTAGCTCACATAGAAGGGCAGTTACAGGCTCAGCGCGCTGAGGCCGCGGCGCTCGGTCGTGACGACAAGCGCCTGTCAGATTTAGTGGATGACCTGGCTGGGCAGTTGCAGGCCGCACGAGAGGCGGCCGAGCAAGCTCGTCAAGCCGAGGCCACGCGTCAGGCCGAGCAAGCTCGTCTAGAGCAGGCGCGGCGCCAGGCGCAAGACGCCAGTCGGGCCAAAGAGCGCCTAGAGGCGCAGGCGGCTGACACCGCGCGCTCAGCCGAGAGTCAAGCCTCGGCAGGCGCGGTTGGCGCTGGCCTCAAACCAGGGTTGCGCTGGCCGCTCAAGGGCCAGGTGATGGCGCGGTTTGGCACTGATCGCCCCGAGGGCGGGGTGTGGCGCGGCGTGCTGCTGCGCGCCTCTGAGGGTGCCTCTGTGCAGGTTGTGGGCTCGGGTACGGTGGTCTACGCAAACTGGTTGCGTGGTTTTGGTAATCTAATCATTATTGATCACGGGCAGCAATATCTGACCGTCTACGCCTATAACCAAAGTTTGCTTAAGCAAATCGGCGATGACGTTAAAGCCGGCGAGACGATTGCCCTTGCAGGAAGTACCGGTGGACAGGTGGATTCGGCCCTATACTTCGAGATACGCCATCGCGGGTCAGCAGTTGACCCCGTTCAGCTTTTGGCGCGCTAAAGCGCGCGGCGCAGCCGCAAGAGGTTGGCTTTAACAGTTTTTAACTCAGGAACGTGCATGGGCACTCGCAAAATACATGGTTTTGGTCTGGTCTCCGTTGGTATTGTGGCTGGCATCCTGCTCAGCATGGGAATCACCGCCCTTGCGCAGCGTGGCTCGCCCCTGCCACTTGATGAATTAAGACAATTTTCGAGCGTGCTGTCTGCGATAAAAAATAATTATGTCGAACCCGTCAGCGATAAAAAACTCATTGATGGCGCCATCGCTGGGATGCTCTCCGATCTTGATCCGCATTCAGCGTATCTTGATGCTGACGCCTTCAAAGAGATGCAAACCGCAACCCAAGGTGAGTTTGGTGGCTTAGGCATTGAAGTGGGCACCGAAGAGGGCATGATCAAAGTGATCTCGCCGATTGAAGACACGCCCGCTGCCCGGGCTGGTATTCGTGCAGGTGATTTGATTTCAAAGATCAACGACACCTCAACCAAAGGCATGTCTCTGACCGAAGCGGTCAAGATGATGCGCGGCCCCGTCAAAACACCCATCACGTTGTCGATCATTCGCCAAGGCCAAGCGCAACCTCTCGTCATCAAAATCATTCGCGATACGATTCGCGTGCGTAGTGTTCGTAGCAAAATGCTCGATAACAATATCGGTTACGTGCGTATTGCACAGTTTCAAGAAAAAACTGGTTCTGACCTTGTGCGGCATTTGAAAGACTTGAGCGTGAAAGGCGCGCCGCGAGCCTTGATTCTTGATCTGCGCAATGATCCAGGCGGGTTACTCAATAGTGCGATTGGTGTCTCGGCGGCGTTTCTCCAACCCAACACGTTAGTGGTGTCGACCGATGGCCGTGTGGCCGATTCAAAGCATAAGTATCTGGCAGTAGCGTCAGATTATGCGCGTGGTGAGTCTGACTATCTGTCTGGTTTGCCCGCCTGGATAAAAACCGTACCAATGGTGGTTTTGGTGAATGTGGGATCTGCTTCGGCCTCTGAAATTGTGGCAGGTGCGCTACAAGATCATAAGCGTGCGACGATTATGGGTAACCGTACGTTTGGTAAAGGCTCGGTACAGGTCATTTTGCCAATCTCTGAAAATACGGCGATCAAACTGACCACGTCACGCTACTACACGCCAAACGGTCGCTCAATTCAGGCGACCGGTATTGTCCCCGATGTGGTTGTGGCCGACACCGCTGAGGGCGATTTATTTCGGGTGCCGCGCGAAGCAGACTTGCAGCGTCATCTGAGTAACCGCCAAACTGAAGCCGAAGTGAAAGGCACGACCGAAGAGCCTCCTTTGGCCGACACGACCAAAATGTTTACGTTTGGCGCACCTGAAGATTTTCAGTTGCAGCAAGCGATCAACTACTTAGATGGTAAGCCTCTGCAAAAAGCAGTGGCTCGTCCCAAAACAGTGAGCGCGACCGGGAAAAGCGAGGGCGGTGCGACGACCAAATGAACGATGCGCAATTGCTACGCTATGCCAGACATATCTTGCTCGATGAATTTGGTATTGAGGGGCAAGAAAAGCTTCTGGCGGGCAAGGCTCTCATCGTAGGTGCTGGTGGTTTGGGTTCGCCCGCTGCGATGTATCTGGCGTCTGCAGGCGTGGGTTCAATCATTTTGGCTGATCATGACACGGTTGAGATCAGCAATTTGCAGCGTCAGATTTTGCACAACACGAGTCGGCTCGGTCATTTAAAAGCCGAATCTGGGCGCGAGACGATGCTGGCCCTGAACCCAGATATCGATGTGCAGGTGCTGACGACCCGCATGGATCCTGAGTCGCTTGATGCGCAAATTGCCCAAGTCGATGTGGTATTAGATTGCACAGATAATTTTGCAACGCGACACGCCATCAACCGCGCTTGTGTCAAACACAACACGCCTTTAGTCTCTGGCGCTGCAATCCGGTTTGAAGGGCAAATTAGTGTGTTTGATCCGCGCGACCCCGCGGCACCATGCTATCACTGCTTGTTTCCTGAGGCCGAGGATGTCGAGGCGATTACCTGTGCCTCGACGGGCGTCTTTGCCCCGCTTGTTGGCATTATTGGCAGTATGCAAGCAGCCGAGGCGATCAAAGTGTTAGCGCAGGTCGGACAGTCTTTGAAGGGTCAACTATTGATTCTTGATGCCTTCGAGATGGACTGGCATCGCGTGAAAGTGCAGCGCGATCCTGGGTGCCCGGTGTGCGCCCAGCGCTTGGCAAACAAGTAGGATTTGACGCCAGCGGGTGAGTGCCTTCGCTGCGCAACCCTGAGTCACGCGGCTTGTTGACCGCTAGCCTAAAATCAGCCGTAGTTGTGCGTCAATGTGCGTGGTTGGGGTTGCCTGCCAGCGACTTTGTGCAAAACGCAGCCAGCTACCCAAGACACAATGCGTTAACAGTGCTGCCATCGGAGTGATTTCAGCGGTCGGCGCAAGTGTGCCGCCGGCATGTGCACTGCGCAGCGATTGTTTAAACGTCGTTTCAATGCGCTCGGTAATCTGGCTGACACGGGCTTGCAAGCGTTCGTCTTCAGTGACGAGGGCGTCGCCGCTGAGCACGCGTGTCATGCCACGATTGCGCTCGGCAAACGTCACCAGCATCACCGCAATCTTGCGTGCTTGTTCGACGCCATTGGTTTCGCTGGCAACGATTTGATTGACCAAGGTAAAAATGGTGGTTTCGATAAACTCAAACAGCCCTTCAAACATTTGCGCTTTACTGGCAAAGTGTCGGTAAAGAGCTGCTTCTGAGCATTGCAGGCGAGCGGCTAAGGCGGCGGTGGTGATGCGAGCCGCGCGAGGTTGCTCGAGCATTTCTGCCAGCATCTGCAGGATCTGATGTTTGCGTTCGCCTGTTTTGGCTGACATGGTCATCTCGCGCAACATGAAGGATTAAACAATCGGGCGTGACTTATACGCTTCGTAGGGGGCGCTTTTGCAACAATAAGTCGCCAACGCAGTTTACCCGCAAGTCGACAAAATCGGGGCGTCCGTGCTTGAAACGGCCAAAGGACGAACCCGGATGAAAGACATGAACTGTTCGCAGGCCCGCTTTGCGCGCGCCTCGCAGGTTTTCGACCGTATCTTCGACAAGCACCGCACGTCTGGGCTGAACGCCCTCGTGGGCCAGGATGTGACGCATTAAGGCGACTGAGGGTTTGGGGCGAAAACGTCCCAGAAACTGCATCTGTTCGATGCCCCAGAGGTGGTCAAAGCAGCGCAAAATCCCCAGGTGCTTGAGTACAGCACGTGCGTAATGCAAAGGCGCATTTGTGACTAAAACTTTACGACCGGGTAAGCGGTTGAGCTTATCGCGTAACCCTCGTTCGGCCTTGACCAAGGGCGCCACCTCAAAGGCATGGCTACGCTGTAAAAAGGCGTGTGGATCGATATTGTGATGTCGCACCAACCCGAGCAGTGTGGCACCATAACGTCGATAGTAACGAGTGCGCAATTCGCTTGCCGCAGCCTCATCGAGATTGAGACTTTCCATGACTGCAGCGGTCATGCCGAGGTTGATCTCGCGAAAAATTTTGTGTGAGGTGTCGTGCAGCGTATTGTCGAGATCAAACAGCCAAACTGGCGACTGTTGCGCGTTTGGCGTCGAGCCTGCAGGCGCGAGACCACCCTGTAAGGGCCTATGCACGCCCGCCCGGCGCGAACGTACCGGGGGATGCTGAGGAAACCGCAGCCGAGGCACGTGCTGCTTAGTCTGATGAAATCATTGTGCCGACGCCTCGGTCGGTCAAGATTTCAAGCAACAAACAGTGGGGTACACGACCATCGACGATGTGAACGGATTTCACGCCGTTGCGCGCCGCGTCAAGTGCCGACGAAATTTTTGGCAACATACCGCCTGAAATCGTGCCGTCGGCAAAGAGGGCATCAATGGTTTTAGCCGACAGCGAGCGCATCAGCTTGCCGTCTTTATCGAGCACGCCTGGCGTGTTGGTCATCATGAGCAGTTTTTCAGCACCCAAGACCTCGGCCATTTTTCCAGCGACGACGTCAGCGTTAATGTTGTAAGCCAAGCCATCTTCGCCGTAGCCGATTGGTGAGATCACCGGAATAAACTGATCGTCTTGCAAAGCTTTGACCACCGCGGGCTCAACGTGCTCAATCTCACCCACAAAGCCAATATCGAGCGGTTGAGTGGGGTCTTCTTTGTTGGGCATCAGTAATTTTTTGGCTTGAATTAAACAGCCATCTTTACCTGTTAAGCCAACGGCCTTACCGCCCGCCTCGTTAATCATGAGCACGATGTCTTGCTGCACTTGACCACCCAGCACCCATTCGACGACTTCCATGGTGTCGGCATCGGTGACGCGCATACCTTGCACAAAGGTGCCTTTTTTGCCAATGCGGCGCAGCGCCTCGTCAATTTGGGGCCCGCCACCATGAACCACAATCGGGTTCAAGCCGATCAGCTTAAGCAGCACCACGTCGTGCGCAAAACTGCGCTGCAAGACTTCTTCGGTCATGGCGTTGCCACCATATTTGATGACGATAGTTTTGCCATGAAAACGCTTGATGTAAGGCAGGCTTTCAGACAATACTTTTGCAACGACTTCAGGAGGCATCTGTGAGGATTGAGGCTGGCTAGTCATAGGGCGTTGGCAACAAAAAAAGCACGTTGAGGGAAGAGAGTCGTCAGTGATATTTAAATAATTGTAGTGTGTGGCGAACGCATTAGCCGGCTAACGCTTTTTCGAGCGCACCGCGAAACTCTGCTTTGTTGTACTCGCCTAAATAGCGCTTGAGAATACGGCCATCTTTATCAATCAAAAAAGCGGTTGGCGTCAGTTTGACGTCACCGAATGCTCGAGCGACTTGCCCAACCGTATCCAGAGCGACGGTAAAGGGTAGTTTACGAGTCTCCACAAAATTGATGACGTAGTTAGCGGGATCGTACTGCATGGCCACGGCGACGATTTCAAAGCCCTGCGCCTGATACGTGTTGTAGTTTTCGATGTTGTCAGGCATTTGCGCAACACAGGTGATACAGCTGGTCGCCCAAAATTTCACTAGCACGACCTTGCCTCGCAGTTCGGACATCTTTAACTGCTTGCCCGACAAAGTTGAAAACGTGACTTCGGGTGCCTGAGCGGGCGGACTGGCAAAGAGCCAGACGCCCAGTCCGCCAAGCGTAATCAGTACGGCTGCGGCTAATAATTTTTTCATTTCACCGGCATAACTTCAACGCCACTTGTTGGCGCGGCGGCAGGGGTCTCGCCTAAGGGCGTGGTGTTGCTGCTAGGGCTTTTGTTAAACACACGATTAGAGTCATCGAGCTTGTTCGCTTCGGCGGCCGAGATCACTTGAAAGAGCTTGTCAACGCGCTTGACTCCGCTGACTTGTGCGGCGGCTGCTGCGGCGAGATCGCCCTCACGTTGGGTGACCAGACCCATGAGATACACCACACTGCGGTCTGTCACGACAACAATCGTGCGCGACGGGATCTCGTTGGTGGTCGCCAGCGTTGTCATCACTTTAGAGGTGATCCAAGTGTCGTTGCTGAGCTCGCCAAAGGAGGCGGTTTCTTTGACAACGTTGACCTGATTGGACACTGATTTCACGCTTTGGGTTTTGCTTGCAATTTCAGTGATGTCAGCTTTACGGTCGTTACCCAGCGAATCGCCAGTAATCAGCACAACACCTTGATAGCTGGTGGTGTTGACACGCACGCTATCCCCAAATTTTGAACGAATTGAACTCGCGACTTTGATTTCGATTGTTTTGTCTTCGACCTGCTGACCAACGGTGCGTCGATCGACCACGACAACACCCGTCGTGGCGGCAGCCCCGCCAACCATGAGCGGGATGCAGCCTGGTAGCAAAGCGCCTGTGCCGGCCAGCGCAAGGCACAGTGTGAGGGGGCGAACAAAAGGGGCAAGCAGTCTCATGCGGGGTCTCCGAGTAATAACGTGTCAATGCCATCGCATAACAGGTGAAGTAGCAGAATATGAACTTCTTGGATGCGCATCGTGCGCTCGTGTGGGACACACAGATGAATATCACTGGACAGCAGTAAGTTGCTGATGGTGCCACCGCCTTTACCTGTCAGTGCAATTACCTTCATTTCACGTGCGTGCGCCGCTTCAATGGCGAGTTGCACGTTGGCTGAGTTGCCACTGGTCGAAATGGCGACAAGCACATCGCCTGGTTGACCCAGCGCCATGATTTGCCGCGCAAAGATTTGATCAAAGCCGTAGTCGTTACCCACTGCAGTCAAAATCGAGGTGTCGGTGTTCAGTGCCACGCCAGCAAGCGGCAAGCGGTCGCGCTCAAAGCGACCGACCAACTCTGCGATAAAGTGCTGTGCATCCGCTGCTGAGCCACCGTTGCCGCAAGCGAGCATTTTGGCGTTGTTGGTCACGCAGCCAAAGCATAGTTCAATGGCACGTAAGAGCGGAGCCGAGAGAGTCTGCATGCTGCGCTGAGTGGCAG
>JBAWWV010000011.1:0-33723 GCA_037146575.1 Alcaligenaceae bacterium
GCCAGTCAACCAGACCGCGACGAGGCCACTGATTAAAACGACTAGTGCCAGATTTAACAAAGTTTGGCGCAAACCCATTTCTTCGACAGACCAGCCCAGTAAAGGTGCGCCAATCATTGCACCCAAGGGATATAAGCCAACAACATAGCCGTTGACTAAGCCACGACGCTTGGTGGGGGCAAGATTGACAATTTGTTGCGCCGTTGTAAACGCCGTGCCACCACCTAAACCAAAAAGGATTCCGTACCCAAACATGAGCGACCAAAAGCCCTGAGCTTGAGAGGCAAGCGCGAGACCCACGGCCCCCGTGACACAAGTGAAAATCAGTACGGCCCCTGTCGACAAACGGGTATACAGCACCGGCGCGATATTCATCCCAGTCGCGAACATGATGGTCGACAGGCCAAACACCATCCCCATATCCGAGCGCGTCAGCGATAGCATGGACTCCATGGATTTTAAAAATACGCTGAAGGCGTAGATTGTGCCAAAGGGCAAATTCGCAAACGTGGCAGCTAGTATGAGACGCATGAGCGGTTTCTTATTGTTTTAAAGTTCGCTGGTGATGAAAAATGAATTATTTGAGCCAGCCTTAGGCATGTTCAAACGATCGCTCTGTTATTTAAAATGCGCCGTAGAAATATGCTTCGACTGCATCCACTCATGGGTCGCTGCAAGCACGGCCTGAACTTCGTCGCTAGTATTGTATAAATGAAAAGAAAAGCGAAGGCGCCCTTGACGCTGCGACACACGGATATTTTTTGCGGTGAAAAAATCAGACAACGCGACAAATAATTGTCGTTGCTCAGTCGTGGGCTGTCGCAGCCCCATCAACACTAGGTGAGACCGATGGCACTCGTTGCCGCCACTCAAAATGGGTAGCCCCATTGCTCGTAAGCCCTCATCGAGCAATTTTGCGACCCGCAGTACGTGTTGTTCGATTACCGGAACAGTGACAGCTTTTAATATATCCATTGAGGCCACTGCGGCACTCGCCGAACTGTAGTTATAGCTGCCCGAGTCAAATCGTTTAGCGCCTGGCATGAGTTGGTAAGCGCTATCGCCTTGGTCTCCTTCGTGAGCGTTACCTAGGTCAATGCTGTAGCGCCCCAGATAGGTTGGATGCAGACTATCGGCAAGGGCTCGACGAATATACAGAAAACCGAGTCCGTAGGGGCCGCAGAGATACTTGCTTGCTCCGACGACTAGGCCATCGATATTGTATGCACGAACATCGATATCGAGCGCACCCACCGATTGCGCGGCATCGACGAGTAAGGTGACCCCGCGCGCCTGACAAAGTTGCCCTAAGGCAGCCAAGTCTGTGCGAGCACCCGTAGAAAACGTGACCGAAGAGACGATCACCAAGCGTGTGCGCGAATCAATCGCTCGAGCAATCGCATCAACAGAGATCGAGAGATCAGACCCTGCCTCGACCATTCTCACTTCAATGCCGTGACGTTGTCTCATGTTGTAAAGCGCATAGACACCGTTCGGATGCTCGACCTCTTTTGAGACAATCGCGTTATCACCAGCCTTCCAGGGTAGGGCTGTCACAAATATATTCAGCCCGTCAGTCACGTTACGGGTGAGTGTGATTTCATCATGCGTCGCACCCACGAGTGAGGCGAAGCTTTCGCACGCTTGCGCCTCTGCATCAAAGACAGGGTCCGTTTCTTTTGCAACGCCTGCTATGCGGGCATCGTAATAGCGTAGCGCGGCCTCGCGTGCAGTGCTGGGTAACAAACCCTGCGCCGAATTTTCGAGATAAATACAACCGGCGGTTCCTGGGAATAGCAGTCGTGCGTCTTCGATTGTTGTCATCGTTAATCTATTTGAATGTTGGCTTCGCGTACGACGTATTGCCATTTTGAGAGTTCGGTTGCGATATGTTCAGAGAATGATTGGGGCGTTGAATTTATTGCCTAAAACTTTTGGTTGGTCGAATCAGTCGGATTTGACCTATTTGTAGCTAATTCGCTACAAAGTCCATGAGCGTTTGATCGTACCAATATAAACTAAATCCTTGATACCAATCAGCTAGGTCGTCTTGAAAAGGATTCAAGTTGAAGTTATATATCGCAAATAAAAACTATTCGTCTTGGTCGCTGAGGCCCTGGGTGCTGTTGCAAGCACGGGGCATTGCTTTCGAGGAGGTGCTGATGCCCTTTGCAGCCAACTCGCAACAGTCAACCTTTAAAGGCTTCTCGCCGACAGGTAAAGTGCCCTGTCTTGAAACGAACGGCATGTTGATATGGGATTCGCTGGCAATCTGTGAGTATTTGGCCGAGCAATATCCGAGTTGTTGGCCCTCCGATATGACTGCGCGGGCTTGGGCGCGCAGTGCGGCAGCTGAAATGCATTCAGGGTTTCAGACGCTGCGTAGTCTGTGCCCGATGAATTGCGGTATTCGTGTAGCACTTGAGAAAATCGACGAAGGCGTGCGGGCAGACGTTGATCGTATCGATGCCCTGTGGCTTGAGGGGCTTACCAAGTTTGGTGGCTCCTATCTGGCAGGCAAAGAGTATGGCATCGTTGACGCGTTTTTTGCGCCTGTTATTTTCAGAGTGCAGAGCTATGGTCTGCAGCTCAGTCAGCGGTCGCAGTCGTATGCTGACAGGATGTTGAGCTTGCCAAGCATGCAGCGTTGGTATGCAGAGGCTTTGGTTGAAACTTGGCGCAAGCCAGAGTACGAGCAGGCTGCTGTTGCACACGGAAAAATCGTGCGCGATTTTAGAGCCTAAGGCTTGGTCTTTACATAGAAGCGAGCTGTAACGCCCCCGCGCGTTTGCCTGGCTTGCACTTCAATGGTGAATACCCGAGCCAGATATTTTGACATCTGTATTTTTTTGATGGCTATCTCAAGCAGCCAAATCAAACACCAGAACCTCGGCACCTTGGCCGTTTGTTAAAGTCAGGTCGGTTTCGTCTGACACCAACAAGGCGTCGCCCGCGTTCAGGCTGAGGCCGTTGACCTTGAGTTCGCCCTTAATCAGGTGAACGTAGGCTTTACGTCTTGGGTCAAGCGCGAGGCTAGCTGTTTGGGTCTGATCAAACAACCCTGCATATAGCTTGGCATCAGCGTGAATCTTTACGGCATCGTCTCGGCCTTGCTCAGACGCAATTAAAACGAGTGCGCCTTGTTTGCGTTGCGCCGGCACAGTCTTTTGCTCGTAGCTCGGCTTCACATTTTGCTGATTTGGCATAATCCAAATTTGCAAAAAGTGAGTCTGTTTGCCTTGCGCGTGATTGAATTCACTATGTTGCACACCAGTGCCCGCACTCATGCGTTGCACATCACCGGGTGGGATGCCTTTGACGTTGCCCAGGCTGTCACGATGCGCCAGTTCACCCGAGAGCACGTAGCTAATGATCTCCATATTTTGGTGACCGTGTTCGCCAAACCCTTTACCCGCCTCAATGCGATCTTCATTGATGACGCGCAGATTACCCCAGCCCATAAACTCGGCATCGCGGTAACCGGCAAACGAAAAAGAGTGAAAGCTTTTCAGCCAGCCATGATCTGCATAGCCGCGGTCTTGAGATTTTCTGAGAGTGAGCATGACAAAGCCAGTTTGTTACATCCAGAAACACATGTGCCGGATGAATTCAGGCATTATAGATGCACGACTATTGATACCAACGGGGCGACAAGTTGTGCTTGTCGCCTCTGAGACTTAGCTTCGCGGTATCAACCCTTCTTCAATCGCCTTAATCTGCATTGCCACATAGCGCGAATAGATTCTGCAGTTGGTGAAGCTGCCGCCGACAAACCACAAGCCTTCTTGCGCGGTGCGACGCCACATGTTGTTCATTTCGCCATCGGGCGCGATCCCCCAAACTGGGCCGACCTTTTGGGCGATTTCGTTGCCAAGCAATTCTTTGACGACCACTTCTTGGGGCACGTAGCCTGTTCCCATGATCAGCAAGTCAGCTGGCTTGATTGAGCCATCTTTCATCAGCGCGCCTTCGGGTGCGAAGCGCTCGATCTGATCAAATTGCACTAAGCCAATATCACCACTAATAATCAGTTCTGAGCAACCGGCGTTCAGATAATAGCCGCCGTAACGCGTCCGAATCTTCATCTGGTACCCGGTGTCTTCGTCGCCCTTGTCCCACTTAAAGCCGCGAGCGATCAGACCCTCGATTAGCTTTTTATCCAAGTCGATCATACGGGCCGTGACTTGTTTGAAATTACGTTTGGCAACGGGCAAGGTGTTGATGCTTGACAATAAATCGCCATCATCAATCGTGATGCCATCGTACAAGGCATAGGTGAGATGCAAGCTAGGGTCGATACTCACTACGGTGGTAGAGCCACGCTGAATAATCGTTGTGTCTGCACCGTTGCTGTGCAGGTCTTGCGCGACATCGTGTGCGCTTGTGCCTGTACCTAGCACCAGTGCTTTTTTGCCGCTCCAGGCAGCACCGCTTGAGAAGGCGCTGGTGTGCATCACCTCGCCGTTAAAGTCTTTGAGCCCTGGCAGATCAGGCATGCTTGGTTTGCCCACCAAGCCGTTTGCAAAAATTAAATGACGCGGGCGCACGGTACGCTCGGTACCATCATTGTTGCGTAGTACTGCGGTCCAGCGAGCTTCGTTATCATCGTAGGTGGCGCTGCCAAGCTCGGTATTGGTCCAGTTATTGATCTCCATCGTTTGCGCATAGACTTCAAGCCAGTTACCCAGCATGTCTTTAGGCAGGTACGAAGGCCAGTGCGGCGGAAACGGCAGATGCGGCAAATTATTGAGATCGGTGATGTTGTGTAAGGCCAGCGAGTGATAGCGCTTGCGCCAGCTGTCACCAATGCGTGGATATTTGTCGATCAGTAAGGTGTCGATCCCTAATAAGACAAGCGAGGCGGCGACGCTTAGGCCAGACTGGCCGCCACCTACGATTAACACCGTAGGCTCGCGGTCTTTGTAGGCTTGGCTTTCAAGGCGTTGATCTTGCCAGTTGGTGCCACCAAAGTTACGCGAATACGCTGCGCCTGTGGGGCGACGTTTGCCGGTTTGCTCTTCAAAGCCTGTGAGCTCATTCAAGCTGGTAAGCAGCTGAAAGGCTTTTGAGGGATCGCTGGCTAACAGCCGAAGCACACCATAGCAGTGGCCGATGTCGGTTTCAAACTGAAACAACACCTCAAGCACATCCACTCCGATCCGCTTGAGTCGACGAGGACCTTGGCGCCCCTCAGCCAGCTTAAAGTCGCGCGCCTTAACGCTTGGTTGCTTGCTCAGGATCAAGGTCGAAATATTATCGATACCCTCGTTAGGGGTAATTGACCAGGTAAAGGCAAACAAGTCGCGCCAGTGACAGTCGACATCAAACAACGCTGCGATTCCTGCTTTGTCTAGGTGCGTGAGCGCGGTACCAAACTGACGCAGCCATTGTGTGGCAAGGGCATGATCGGGCGTATTCGGCGCGGCAATAAAGGTTGGTTGGCCAAGGTTCATAAAAGCTGTCTCGTTAATTTTTGTTTGATAGTGAAAGAGTATTACATTTACTTACCATTTTCTACTTGTTCCTTAGTCTGTGCCTCTGTAGAGTGCTCACTATGCGAAACGTATTGAGGTAAACGTGGCTTTTCGAACAGTGAGTACAGTTTTGAATGCAAGGTTGGAGGCGACTGAAGCGCGCACGGACGCTCGCGTGGCTGATATTAAAGGTCAGATTGCTGCTCAGATCGCTCGAATGGATGAGCGGGATGCGCGTAACGAAGAGACCTTTAGTCAAATCCACAAAGAGTCGGCGGCAATCAGAGGCCAAATTGCCACCCTGAAGTACGTCGTGGTCACAACCGGGGTGGCCTCGGTGATTGGGCTATACGCAGCAAACGTGGCGACGATGCAAGCACTGTTAGCAGCGTATGACCCGGGCAAAGTTATGGCGACACAGTTTGCAAAGACAGCAGACCGACTCGATAGAATTTCGGAGCGTCTTGAAGCTCAAGAGCAAAAAGTTAGCCAACGAATCAATAATCAGTAATTGAGCGGCTGGGCAATAGCGCAGAGGTCCCCCGCTTAGGTGCGTGGTTGAACGGCACCTAAGCGCAACGCACAACGCCTAACGCACAGGGCGCAACACACAACAAACAACACACGAGGCACAACGCCGTCAAATACCTGCGTCTTTGGGTGATGAGATGAGCTTACCGATGTTTCGGATCAAGCGCATCGCGCAAGCCATCGCCTAACAAATTAAACGACAGTACCAACACAAAAATCGCCAGGCCCGGCCATACCGCCATCCAAGGGGCGGTATCCATGAAGTTTTTCGCAGTATTGAGCATGCTGCCCCAGCTCGGATCAGGCGGCTGCTGGCCGAGACCTAAAAATGACAAGCTAGCTTCTGCGATGACCGCAGACGCGATCGCTAAAGACGCTTGTACGATTAAGGGTGCAGTCACGTTAGGCAAGATATGCGATACGGCGATTCGAAACGGGTGGCAACCCACCGCGCGCGCTGCCTCAACATAATCCTCAACTTTTATCTGTAAGACTTGCGCGCGCGTTAAGCGAACAAATATCGGCGAGGCGGATACGCCAATGGCAATCATGGCGTTTGTAAGGCTGGGCCCTAAAAACGCGGCGAGCGCAATCGCGAGAATCAAAAAAGGACACGCTAAAAACGCATCAGTTGCGCGCGAGATCAGGCTATCAACAGTACCGCCCAAAAAACCAGCCAACATACCAATGGTGACGCCCGTTAGCAACGAAATCGCCACAGAGACCACGCCTGCCAAGAGAGACGCACGTGCACCCCATATGACTCGCGCCAACACATCGCGACCAAGCTCATCTGTACCAAACCAATGTATACCCGTGGGGGCTTTGCGAATCGCGCTCCAGCTTGCTTCAATCGGATCAAACGGTGAAATCAGCGGCGCGAAAATTGCCATGGCAATAAAAAGAAGCACCACGTAAAGCCCAAACATGCCTTTGCGGTTACGCCTGAGCTTGCGCCAGGCGCGCAGCCAAGGGCCCGGCTCTTTCTTGAGAGCCGTGTGCGCTAGCGCCGGGCTTGAAGTTGTGACGGTATTCATCATTTGCGCAGCCGAGGGTTCAACACAAAATAGGCCATATCGGCAAATAAGTTAAGCATGATGTATGTGGTGGCGGTCACCAGCACGACGCCTTGCACCACTGCATAATCACGATTAAAGACAGCATCAATGATGAGCTTGCCAAAACCTGGAATCGTAAAGACCTGCTCGGTCAGTACAGCTCCTGATAATAAGGTGCCAAGTTCAAGCGCGCCTAAAGTGATGACGGGCGTCAAGGCATTGCGCAATGCATGTTTGAGCACCACCACGCGCTCGCTTAAGCCTTTGGCGCGTGCAGTGCGAACGTAATCCGCGCCGAGTTCTTGTAGCATTGAACTGCGCATATGACGCATCAGAGAGGCAGCAATCGCGTTGCCCAAGACAAAGGCGGGCATGATCATCGAGGCGAGGTTGGCGCGCAGGTTCTCGAACGGGCTCACATAGCCCGACGCGGGTAGCCACCCTAACTCAACTGAAAATAGCAGGATGAGCATGATCCCTAGCCAAAAATTCGGAGTGGATAAGCCAGTGAGTGCGAAGACTGTTGCCCCCGTATCAATTGCACTGCCTTTGTATACCGCCGACACGATGCCCGCGGGGATGCTAATGACCAAAGCAATCACTAGCGCCAGAAGAGCCAGCTCAAGGGTCACCGGAAGCTTTTGCAAGATGAGTTCAAGGACCGGTTGATGCGTACGCGCCGACTCACCCAAATCGCCGCGTAACACGCCCGCGACCCAATACCCATAGCGCATAGGCAAAGGATCGTCGAGATGCAATTTGGCACGAATGTGCGCAATTGCCTCGGGGCTAGGGTCTTCGCCCGCCAGTACCAAGGCCGGGTCGCCCGGCAGCAATTGCTGCAGACTAAAAATCAGCATCGATACGAACACTAGTGTTGGTATCAAGGTGACCAAGCGACGCACGAAAAAGGCGAACATAGAGCTGTTTGAGTCGTTGTGATTAGTTCAGTTTTAATCCGGTCACGCGCAGTAATCCGTCAGGTACTTCTCGAATACCCGAAAGTTTGTTGCTGTAAGCCCAAAGCCAATCACGGTGATACAAATAAATTAAAGGGCGATCTTTATTCATTTGAGCAGCAATGCCTTGATACGCCGCCAACCGCTCTGCCGGTTGCAACTTGGTCCGCGTGTCCTCTAGCAAGGCATCCACTTCGGGTACGCAATAGCCTGAATAATTTGAAGGTTGTTTGCAGCCGATGAAGTTATAAATGTTGCCATCCGGATCAGCCCGACCGCTCCAACCAAGAATATAGGCGTCGAAGTCACCCTTATCCGCCAGGCTGAGTGAGGTGGCAAACTCGGTAGATTGAATTTTGATATTGAACCCTGCTTCTTTGGCCATTGCTTGTACCACCTGCGCGATTTTTTGCGAGTCAGAGGTGGTGGGCGTCATGAGTGTAAAGGTGGGGTTCGTGACGCCAGCTTCTTTTAGCAACGCGCGAGCGCGAGCGAGATCACGCTTGGGAACAGGGACATTTTTAGAGTAATAACTGTTGTTAGGAGCCACCCACTGGTTACCAGGTGTCGCTTGGCCGTCCATCGCGACTTGCACGATCCCTGCGCGGTCAAGCGAGAGTTCGAAGGCTTCACGCACCTTTGCCAATTGCCCTAACGGCTGACTTTGTGCGCGCTCGGTTTTGCCAGTATTGATGGTGATGCCTTGATAACCGATCTCTGTGATCTTGCTGAACTTGAGCTTTGAGTCTTTTTGAATTGAGGCGATATCACTCGAGGCGGCGCGCTCGATAAAGTCAAATTGCCCTGAACGCAAATTAGCTAAACGTACTGTCGCGTCCGTAATCGGTGTGTAGACCACTTTGTCAAAATGTACGGCATCTTTGTTCCAGTAGGCGCCAAAGCGTTCGAGCGTGATGCGATCCTGAGCGACGCGATCTGCAAATTTAAACGGGCCCGAACAGACTGGGCTATTGCTAAACTTTTCGCCGAGTGCCTGTGCAGCCTTGGGTGAGACCATCATGCCGGCGCGATCAGCCAACACCGCCAGTAAGGGTGCAAAAGGTGCGTTGAGATTGAGGCGAACAGTATTTGCGTCGATGACGTCCACTGAAGTAATAGGGCGCAGTTCGCCTGAGCGGCTTGAGCCTTTTAGTGTCTTGTGACGTTCGAGGTTGTATTTGACAGCCTCGGCGTCCATTTTTTCGCCATCATGAAACGTGACGCCGCTACGTAGTTTGAGCGTAAGTGCTTTGCTATCGGCTGACCATTCATAGCCTGTGGCCAGTTGCGGCACAATGTTGAGTTTTTCATCGATGTCAAAGAGCTTATCGCACAATGACATAAATACGAGACGACCTACGAAGGATCTTGCCAGGGTCGGATCAAGCATGTCCGGGTCTTCCGCAAGACCAATGCGTAAGGTCTGCGCGCTTGCGACAAGCGGCAAGCAGGCGATCAACGTGGTGGCAAGTAAGGTTCGGTAGCTGAGTTTCATAAGATGTCCTGTAAAAAATTCAATTCAGTTTTACTGTTGAGTGACGGCTTAACGATAAATGCATAGCTAACTAATGAGGTTGGCACCCTTTACCTGAAAAGCAGACTGCAAGCGTTGTAAACGCAGTCGCGAGGGTGTTGACGTCGGCTGTGCGTGTTGGGCTGTGCTGGTCGTGTTTAACGGAAAATGACAGGCGACTGCGTGCTCGCGATCACCCGTTAATACCGGAGTCACTTGGCTACACTTGTCTTGCGCATAGGGGCAGCGTGTATGCAAATGGCATCCAGAAGGTGGATGAAGCGGGCTTGGTACGTCACCTGTTAACAGTACGCCTTGCCTGGTCACCGTTGGGTCGGGCAAAGGGATGGCTTGCATCAACGCGTGTGTATAAGGGTGTGCAGGCGCAGCAAATAAGCGCTTTTTATCGCCGATTTCGACGATGCGCCCCAAGTACATCACTGCCACGCGTGTCGCGATATGCTTCACAACGGCTAAGTCATGGGCAATAAATAGATAGGATAAGTCGAACTGTTGCTGCAAGTCTTGCAGCAGATTGATCACTTGTGCTTGCACTGAGACATCAAGCGCTGAAACCGCCTCGTCACAGACGATGAGCTTGGGCTCAACCGCCAGGGCGCGCGCTATCCCGACGCGCTGACGTTGCCCACCTGAAAACTCATGGGCATAGCGCTGAGCATGTTCTGGTCTCAAACCAACCGTACGCAGTAACTCTGCAACTCGAGCCGTTTCATTGCCATGGTGCAAACCATGTACTTTGAGTGGTTCGGTCAGCATTTGGCCAATCGTCATGCGCGGGTTGAGCGATGAATAGGGATCTTGAAAGATCAATTGCATATTACGTCGTTCAGCGCGTAACGCTTTGGTATTTAGGGTGCGTAGATCTTTGTTGTCAAAGTGCAAGCTGCCACCGCTTGGCTCAATGAGGCGCAGTAGTAAGCGACCAAGGGTAGATTTGCCACAGCCCGACTCACCGACAAGCCCAAGAATGTCACCATGTTCAAGCGTCAGGTCAACGCCGTCGACGGCACGCACATAATCCTGAACTCGGCTAAAAAATCCACGCCGCACTGGAAAATGCTTTTCTAAACCTTGGGCCTGTAACAGTGGTGTTGAGGTTGTCATCCGCGTACCTCATTCACCGAGCCGCTCAAGAGCTGCTCAGCCTCCAGCGGTGCGCGCAAGCACGCCGAAAAATGCGTGTCACCTACTTTGCGTAGTGCAGGTTCTTGCTGTGAACAGGCAGGTTGCGCAAAGGGGCAGCGCGGCGCAAAGCTACAACCCGAGAGCGGTTGCGCTGGGCTAGGCACCTGGCCCTCAATCGACACCAGTCTTGTCTGCTCAAGGTCGAGCCGCGGAATCGCACCAAGCAAGCCAATCGTATAAGGATGTTGCGGCATAGCAAAGAGCGCTTGCACCGGTGCGCGTTCGACCACACGTCCGGCGTACATAACAAGAACCTCGTCGGCGACTTCAGCGACCACGCCTAAATCATGCGTGATTAAAACAATGGCCGTGCCAGTGTCTTGTTGCAGCGTGCGCATGAGTTCAAGAATCTGCGCTTGAATGGTGACATCCAACGCAGTAGTAGGCTCATCGGCGATCAATACACGCGGCTCACAGACCAGTGCCATGGCGATCATGACACGTTGCCGCATCCCGCCGCTTAGTTTGTGCGGAAACTCGTCTAAGCGCTGTTCGGGCGAGGGGATACGCACCTTACGCAACATTTCGATCGCTTTCTCGCGTGCCTGTGCTCGGCTAAGTTGGCGGTGCTTAATCAAGCCTTCAATAATTTGCTCGCCCACCGTGTAGCTCGGATTGAGCGAGGTCATGGGCTCTTGAAAGATCATCGACATGCCATTGCCGCGTAAATCTTGTAGCGCATGCTCTGGCGCACCAACAAGTTCTTGGCCTTCAAAACGAATCGAGCCCTGTTGAATGCGCCCGGCAGGCTTGGCTAACAAACCCATAATCGAGAGGGCGGTAACGCTTTTTCCGCAGCCCGACTCACCCACGATCGCGAGTGTGCGAGCGGCATGCACGCTAAAACTCACGTCATTGACGATCGTCACCTCACCTTCGTCAGTGACGAAGCTTGTTTTTAAATTTGAGACGTCAAGCAGCGCAGTCACTTAGTTGCCTTTGTTGCGTGCAAGATACTGCTCAATATGCGCATCGATTTCACTGCGCGCAGTGATGCCAGAGGTGCGATGGCGACTTGGCAAACATTCTAGAAAAGGCTGAAAGCGCTCTAGGCTTTTGTTGTAAAGACGTCTGAGTTCAATGAAAGGTTCTTCGTGATCATCTACACGCAAATCTAGTTGTAAGTAATCTTCATCGTTATGAATTTTGAGCGCAGCGGCTTGTTTGCCACGCACATCACCCCCAGCAGCCTCGCCTGCGTCGAGGGCCGCGAGCAGGCGTTCGCCCATCGGCTTGCCACGCGTGTCTTTGAAGGCCTGCGCAGTGTGCTCAATCACCTTCGGGCCCGCGAGCATATTGCCCGCGACACTTAAGCCGTCTTCAAGTCGATGACCACACCAGTCGACGCAAGCTGAGCCCGTGTGCGCAGCAGGTAAGCCCTTGAAAGGCAAAATGTGCAACTGCCTTTGGTCCCGCCCTTGATCGCTGACAATCAGTTTTGCGATCGTTTGTTCGGGCGAAAGCTGCTGCGCGAGTAAGTCAAGGCCGGCTGGGCCATATAAAGGGTTGAGCAGCGCTTGACTAGAGAGCGCACCAACTGCCCGACGGCTATGCACGCACAGGGAGCCCACAGCAAAAAACCGACTGGCGATCGCCATGCCGAAAAACCCCGACTCGTCACGGGCTAAGATCGACCAGGTCATTGAAGTTCTCTTTTGTTCATGCGGATAAGGCTATCACGAGATGTGACAGAGGTTCTGCGCCCTTCAACAATTTAAGCAATTAATATGCCAGATTGAGGTCAACTCTAGCTAATATTGAGTTCTCGATCGTCCTGCCCCTTTTGGCGCAAGAAGCACTAAGATCAGTTGTTCAAACGCTGTGCGCCGCACAGACGATATTTTTGAGGCTGCTATGACCGACACAGTTGACACTTCAAGACGTGCTATGACTTTTGGTTTGGCGACGGCGTTTTTAACTCCCGCGGCCGCGATGGCTCAGACCACTGCTCTTGGTAAAACCGGGGCGACCGCGCCCGTGTCGGGTTCGCTGACTGCAGACGCAAAAGTATATTTCGCTGAGCAAGAGCCCTTTTTTAAACAGTTTGCGCAAGAATTCACGCTCGACCCCAACGTTGTCTATTTCATGGCGGCGCAAAAAGGTTCGATGCCCAAGAGCGTGGTTGCGCACTATAAAGACGGGCTTGATCAGGGCGCGCGCGATCCGTTTCCGGTGTACGTTGAACCCTCGGCCAAGACCCGCGCGAAGATTGCCAAGTGCTATGGCACGACGCCTGATCAGATCGCCATCACTCGCAATACCACCGATGCGCTGTCGCTCATCTTCAATGGCATCGACTGGAAACCGGGCGATGAATTGCTGATGACTCCGCTCGAACATCCCACGGGTATCACACTGGCGCTTCGGACTGCTGCACGGTACGGTGTTGTGATTAAGCAGTGGGGCGTGCCCGTACACGCCAATGCAACTGCTGACGAGGTTGTTGCGGCCCTAGAGCGGCAAGTGGTACCAGGCAAAACGAAAGCGATTTTCTTTTCGTCACCGTTGTGGCCGATCGGTCAGCGCCTGCCTGAACGCCGCATTGCTCAGTTAGCTCAAAAGGCCGGTGCCATTACCATCGTTGATGGTGCGCACTACAACGGCATGTTTGATCCGCAGCTAGACGAAACCGGCATCGATTTTTTTGCTCTGTGCGGGCATAAGTGGCAATGTGGCCCTGGCGGGACAGGGGCGCTTTATATTCGCAACAAGAAGCTTGCCTCAAACAGTACCGAGTTGCCCAAGTTTTTTATTAGTCGCTCGCAATCTCGCAACGTGCCATTTGATGGTACACGTGGCGATTGGGATATTGGCGAGGCCTTGTCCATGTATGGATTTCCTGAGTCGGCTGACTGGCGCGCGTTAGGCGATGCTTGTGAGTTATGGGACCAGATGGGCCGTAAACGAATCGAAACCTGGCACCTGCGTTTGGGCGACTATTTTCGGGATCAGCTTGTCGCAGCCTTTGGTGAGACTGCGGTGTTGGGGGCCCAGCGTGATCCCGCACTGAAATCCGGAATCATTGCGTTTAATCCTTTTCCAACACAGCAGCAGCGCTGGGATGAAAAGTTGAATGTCGAGTTTCGTGCCCGTATCCTCAAAGAATATGGCTTTAGGATTTCGGGGCTGGGTGTGGGTAACAACGGGTTGACGCGCAAACCTGACCCAGAAGCTGCGAAGTTTCCTTCTGGAACAATTCCAAATCGTGATCCGCTCACGTTAGCGCCTGCGCCGATGGATCACCCTCAGCGCGTGAACGCCTGTATTTGGAATAATCGTGAGCAGATCGATCGTTTTGTTGCGGCAACGCAGGATTTGGTCAAGAAAATGATTTAGTCAGCTCGGTGATCGTTGTTATCACCGAGCCGACTAGAAGCGCTGCTTAAACGCTCTTCGAGACCCACTTTCAGTTCGGTCCCGTCTGTTTGACTATTAAGGACTGTGGTCAGCGCTAGCGGCCAAAAGCCGTGGCTTAGTCGGGCTTAATGTTGTTGTCTTTAATGACTTTAGCCCAGCGGTTCAGTTCTGCTTCTGTCCATTGTTGTAGCGCCGCGGGGCTGCTGGCTTTGATATCCATGCCCATGGATTCGGTGAGCTGCTTGTTGGTCTCTGGCGTTTGCAAAACTTTTGCAACCTCTGCGTTCAGCTTATCGATAATGGGTTGTGGCGTGCCGGCAGCGGCAAAAATCCCCCACCAGGCAACTGCTGAAAAGCCTTTATAGCCTTGTTCAGCAAGAGTTGGAACCTCGGGCATCGCAGCCGAACGCGTTTCGCCAGTGACAGCGAGTGGGCGCATTTTGCCGCTCTTGATGTGAGCGCTCATCACTGCAACCGAGCCGATGCCCGAATCGATTTGACCGCCTAAAACGTCAGTGACCATGGGGCCACCACCTTTGTACGGAATGTGCACGACTTTAAAGTTGCCCGCCTCTTGCACTAGCATCATGGTTAAGTGGCCGAGGCTGCCGCTGCCGATTGAGCCGTAGCTAACGGTATCGGGTTTAGCCTTGGCTGCTGCAACAAAATCCGCAAACGTTTTGTAAGGTTTGCCAGGCGCGGTGGCCAGCGCCATCGGCGCGGTGCCAATCAGCATCACGGGTGCAAGATCTTTGAGCGTGTCAAAGGTCATCTTCGGCAATAAAGATGGGTTTACCGAATGGGTATCAAACACAAAGACAAACGTGTAGCCGTCTGGGGCAGACTTCGCCACATAGCCCGTGCCAATTGAGCCCGAGGCGCCGACGCGATTTTCGACAATAAACTGCTGGCCCAAGGCTTCGGTCAGTTTTGCGGCGATTAAACGAGCGATGGGATCAACCGAGCCGCCTGGGGGGAACGGCGAAACGAATGTGACGGCCTTGGTGGGCCAGGTTTGTGCGAGGGCGGTGCCGGTCATCGCGCTAAAGCTTAGAGCGAAAAAAACGCCCAGCACTTTAAAGAGTAGTGAGTTCATGGTTAAAGACTCCAAAACAAAGTTGTCCGCACAGTTAAACGCGGTAAATCAATTTTAAGCCACTGAGTGCGTTAGCACCTTCAGAAAGTGAAAAGGCGGTTTGATGTAGGCAAATTGCAGGCGCTGACCTTTAAGCGATGGTAGCGCTGACGCGTAAGCTTAAGTCTTCAAGGCAAGTGTCAGGTAGACTAGGATTTGTTCTCAAACAGCGATACGGAGCACCTAGATATGAGCACAGCCCCATCAAAACCACGCGTTGCACTCATTGGCACCGGCGGCACCATCTCGTCAATCGCACTTGATAGTCTGGACGTGCTTGATTACCCGGATGTCAGTCGCAAAATTAAACCAGCTGAAATCATTGACCGTACGCCTGAGCTTGCACGCTTTGCTGACGTGGTACCGATCGACTTTCGTGAGGTGGGCAGCACTGCGATTGGCCCTGCCGATTGGCTTGAATTATTAAAGTTGATTCATACCACCGAGGCACAGGGCGATGGCTTTGATGGCTATGTCATTTTGCACGGTACCGCAACGCTCGAAGAGACTGCGTACTTTTTGAATCTCACGTTGAAAATAAAGCCAACTGTCGTACTGGTTGGTGCGCAACGACCGCCCAGCGCTGTGAGCTCAGAGGGCCCAATGAATCTACTTGCAGCGGTTCGCACAGCGATCGATCCAAAAACCCGAGGGCTGGGTGTGTTGGTGGTCATGAATGACGAGATTCAAGCCGCTCGCGAAGTGACCAAAGTTTCAACCTATCGTGTAAACACGTTTAGAACCCCAGATTTTGGCGTGTTAGGGCAGGTGGATGGGGATCAAGTCGTAGTCTATCGACACCCCGTACGCAAACATACGCTTGATACGGTATTTGCCGTTGCAGGGTTAAACGCGTTGCCGCGGGTTGACATTGCTTACGCGTATGCCGGAGCCGATGATGTGGCGATCCAGGCGTATCTCGCTGCGGGCGCGCGCGGCTTGGTTTCGGCGGGTTTGCCTCCAGGTATTCCGCCGCCGTTGCAAAGCGCTGCTTTCGAGCGCGCAGTGTCTAAGGGCGTTGTTGTGGTGCAGGCGAGTCGCGGCGGTGCGGGTAGGGTCGCACGCAGAAAATATCTGTGTGCTCAGCACATGGTTGCTTCTGACAATTTGAACGCTCAAAAATGCCGCATCTTGTTGATGCTGGCGTTAACTGTGACGCAAGATCCCGAAGTGGTGCAGTCTTATTTTGATATGTATTAAGTATGCACTTTAATCATTCATAAAAAAACGCAGCGAGAAAGCTGCGTTTTTTTATTTGATCGTAGAGTAGGTACGACCGTAAAATATTATTTTGCGTCAGGCTGCCAGCGCAAATCTGTTTTCTAAGACGTTACCCAAAACGCGCGACGTAGCGGGGCGACCTAAAAATAGTGTGCGTCCTAGAATGTCACCACGCTTGAGATCTTTGCTATCGGCCTTGACGATATAGCCGCAGACTTTCTTTGATTTTTCAACTTTAAGAAAAGGCTCACGGCCCGTGACGCGTACACTGTTGGTCATTTTTTCGACAATGAGGTCGTCCCACTGATTGCTTTGATAGTTTTCAGTTTCAATACTTTTTTTGATGTAACTTAAAAAGCGGTCGATACCTTCTCGCAGAGGTTGATCTGCCCGGTTTTCATTGATTCGGGTGATATTTTTAGTGGCCACGATATTCTCCGCGAAAGCCATAACGCCATTTTTTTTAAAAAAATAAAACCAACGCTACTAATAAAAAATAAATTTACAACTTGATTTTATTTGAGTCTTTACTACAACGAGTCGTACAAAGACTAATGAACCTAATTTAACAGCAATCATATTGAAAATCAATCATGTTTAATACTAAAAACAAGCTGTCAAGAAAAAAAACATCAAAAAAATCAAACGCAAACAGCCCATTGCTGCATTCTATGCCCACTTCTCGCAAACTCGGCTTATGCAGGTGTAACCACGGGTGGCTTGGGCTCTTTGACGCGTAAGCGATGCCAAAGCAAGATTACGGTAAACGCCCCAAAAATGGCGTGTATTAACCAGACCCCGATCACAAAGCGTAATTTGCCATGGATGATCCAGCCTTGTGTGATGTTGATGAGGTTCATGTACAGCATTGCGACCAGACCTGCGATCAATAAGTCTCCAGAGCGACCGATACGTGGGTTCACGGCACCTAACGGGATCGCCATTAACGCAAGATTTAAGGCCGCGAGTGGAAGCGCCAGTCGCCACATGATTTGACCGTACGAACTATTTTCTTTGTCACTAATTAAAAGCGAGGTCGGTCTAGACCTGCGACTTTCAAGAGTGCTGGCGCGCGCTTTCTCAAGCGACTCTTCAGCGTTTTTACTTTCAATGCGTACTCCGAAGGCATCAAACTCAGCGAAGCGCATTTCAGAGGTGCCAGGCTTGAGATCATAGCGGTGGCCAGCTCCTAAGACGAGAAAGCGATCACCATTTGTTTCGGTTTCGATCTTGGCCGACGCCGACGTGACCAAAGTTAGCCAGTCGGGGTCAATCAGACGCATAAAAACCTGCCCTAGAGGGTTGTCGGTCACGTTAGTTGTGCCCTCAACAAAAAAGACGCGGGCGCCCTTCTCAGTTTCTAAAAACTGGCCCGGCGTGATTTTGGACAGATCAGACCGCATTTCAAAACGCGCTCGGTACTCGCCGATCTGCCGATTCGCCCAAGGCGTCGCGTACAGCGTTAAAAATGAGATGAGTGCCGCAATGGGTATGGCAATGCGTAAGACTGGGTTGATCCAATTCGCCAGTGAGAGTCCGCTTGAAAACCAAACTACCATCTCTGATTCACGATAGTTTCGCGTCACTGTTGTGAGTACGCCAATAAAAATTGAGACGGTCAAAATGATCGGCAGAGCTGCGATCAGGGTAAAAGTGGCCAAGCCCACGACAACGTCTGAGCCAATTCGCCCGGCAGCAGCCTCGCCAAGCAAGCGCACGAGCACAACGCTCAGCCAAACCACAATGAGCGTCGAGAGTACAACACTGAAGTGATTAGCGATTTCAGAGACTACGGAGCGTTTAAATAGAGACATTGATCCAGATACAAAACAGCGTGCGCTCATCGATGCAAAAACGCACCGCAAATGAAATTTAGCATAGTGGTCATTTTTAGCCACCCAGTGCAGAGGTTATTGAGTTCAGAGGCGAGGTTTGCCGGGCATAGGTGGCCGCCCGCGGTGCAATAGTCGCCCTAGGAGTGCAGATCTGCGTAACTCGGTCCAAACGGGCGCAGTTGCCCACTAAGCTATGTCTGGCAACCATTTCAAAAAGGATTTAAGTATGCGACACAACCAATTGTTAGTGAGCCTGTATCGCTGTGTGGCCACGCTTTTTTTGGTAATGGCCTCTTCGGTGTCTGCGCAGACCTCAGGAGGCCTTTACGCCCCAGAGCCACCACCCGGTTCAACATATATCCGCTTTCTCGTCTCCCAGACCGATGGCGCAGTCGATATTTTGGTTGATGGGCGCTCTGGCGTGACAAAGTTGCCTGCAGGCCAAGCGAGCCCGTATTTAATACTGCCCGGGGGAAAACATTCAGTTGAACTGCGTTCAGGCGGTGCGGGTCAAGCGGCGCTAAAGACTGACGTTGAGGTCAGTGCGGGACGAGCGGTGACTGTGGCTTTTGCGTCTTTGGCGGCGAATTCGAGGCCTTTGCTGTTGACTGATAAGACTGCATCCAACCAACTCAAGGCCTTGCTCACCCTTTATAACTTGCAGTCGGGTGGTTCAGAACTTGACGTGTTGATTGCGGATACCAATACAAAGGTGTTGGCAGGAGTGGCGTCGTCAGCGTCGGCCTCTATCGCTGTGAATCCCATTTCTGTGAAGCTAGCGGTCGTCAGGCGCGGTGAGACCTCGGCGCTCGGACAAGTTCAACTTTCGATGGTTGCGGGTGGCGCTTACAGCATTTTCGTTCTCACGGGTGCCGATGGAAAACTTCAGGTGCAGTCCTCACAAAATCGTACCGAACCATTCACTAAGCGGTAAGCGCGAGTCCTCAACAAAGGGCCTATCTCGGGATCCAGCAAATAAGGTTTGAGTTTATGGTTGCAAGAATTAACGTGTATAAAAAGCTTCTGATCCTGTTACTTGGGCCCGTGGTGGGTCTGATGTTCACTGCGTGGGCATCAGGCCCTTTGCCGGCACAAAAGGCTCGCCTCACCTACGTCCAAGATTGCTTAGTCAGTATTTTTGAAAATAGCACGCTAACCATTCAATATGGTTTTATCAATGACATCAAAGACGGCAATGGCTTTACAGCGGGCCGAGCGGGCTTTACGTCGAAAACGGGAGATATGCTTGAAGTTTTAACAGAATACGAACTACTGGCACCCAATAATCGCCTTAAGCGCTATATCGAGCCACTTAGGCTTGTCTACGGCACCTCTGACACCGCGAGTATTGCTGCATTAATACTAGATTGGCCACTTGCCACAGAGGGCGATCCTTTATTTAAAGTGGCGCAAGATCGCGTCAACGATCGCTTCTATCGCAAGCCAGCTCAGCAGGTCGGTCAAGACTTAGGCCTGCAGCTACCGATATCGTATGCGGCAATTTATGAGGCAGGGATACAGCATGGATACGGTGATAATTATGATTCGATTACAAAAATAATCGACCGAGCGACAAAAAAACTTGGTGGAACACCTAAGGACGGGATCCCAGAGTTGACCTGGCTCAACGCCTTTTTAACAGAGCGCGAAGATGACTTAAGGCAGCCCGAAAATAAAGAGTATGCCCCAACCTTCTTGCATGCAGTCGACCGTGTGCGAGCCATTCAAACTATTTTGAACGATCGTAACTACGATTTGACGAAACCGATCACGGTGACCGTGTACGGCGACACGTTTACATTTTAAAAAGTGTCGAAGGGGCCGTCAGAAAGAAACTTCATACGAATAGTTTCCGGGCTTTAAGACTGGAAACAAAATTCTGTAGCGCAAAGGGTCAAGCTCAACGATCTCGGGTCTTGGCATACCGACCTTGAGTGAAGCAACTTGGGGTGCCTTGCCGAGAGTGGGCGTCATAACAATCAGTGCAAACTTCTCGACTGGCTGTTTGCCAAAGACCGTAACTTCAACCTCGACATTTAGGCCACGGGCAATTGTATTTAAGGCTACACGTGAACGGTCTGCCCACCACTGCGCGATATCGCCTGCAGTAGCCACCCAAATCATGTCTTTACGCGACAATAAGGTATCAAAAAACACGGGTAAGACAGACACAAGCGGGCTGTCGAGGCCAAAATTTTGACTGTGTATGCTGAGTACACCTAAGGCACCGTTATTCACCACCATGTCTAAATCTTGATCTAGCATTTGCAAGATTTTTTTTGGTTCTTGTTGCTGAACAGTTGGCGACGCCAAAAGATTCAAATCGTCTCGCTGCGTTCGTGCTAGCACGACTAGTTCAGCCTGATTTGGGACGGCGTTCTTGGTAAAGACGGGTAGCCGTGCATCGCTTCGGGCAGGATCCACCACCTCATAGAGAAAACCATTTTTCACCAAGGTCTGCTCTGTAGTGATGTCGTAGTCTTCAAGAGGTGGGCGAAAGCCCTTGATCGTTTGATACTTTGGCAGCACTTGCTGAATGTCCCGTCTCATCGTGTCGATGCGATCGCTTTGCACTTTGGCCGATTGGCCTTTAAAGCCAGTGTGAACGTCGCCATGCAGGCCTAATTCAAAGCGTGTCGCCAATTTGGTGAGCGCCTCGGGAAACTGTCTCGCCACTGAGGTTAAGACAAAAAAAGTCGCAGGTAGTGTCTTTTGTCTAAGTAAATCTGCGAAGGCCAGAGAGTTTAAAAAACCCTCTTCAGTGTCCATTGAAATAGATTGCGCGGCTGTTTTTGCCTCGGGCCAGGCTGCCCGTGTAATGAGTGGCTTGCGGTCAAGCCATTGTAGTGAACCGTCGATGAGTGGGTATAGCGACTGTTCGGCATTGCCCCAGGCGGTTTCTGGAAACCCAAAGATGACGACCCGTCCGCGGCGTCCAGGCTGATCTTTAAAGAGCACAACGCCATCGTCTGGCGCGCTCTCTTTAGCAATACGATCCCAGTTCAATAATCGCACTGCTGCCGTTTGCACACCTTTAAAGCGAATAATTGACTCGCGTGCGGCACTCAAGACGAGCCTCTGGCCCGCGGCAATGCTCGATGTGATGGGCGTTTCACCTCGCACAACTAAGAAGCCTAATTCTTGTGTGGCAGTCTCGCCGGCAAATTCAGCACCTAAGCCTTCTAAAAAATCCCAGCCCGTCCATTTTCCGCCTTGATCCCAGGTGCCTGTGGCCCAAGTCGTTAACACTGATCCGCCTGCGGCATGATGGCGCATGATGGCCTCGCGCTCGGTCTGACTCAGCGCTACCGCTGAGGCGAGCACAAGCGTAGAGGACGGGTTGTCAGTCAACGCGGTTAACTGATCAACTTTTTTAAAGTTTATATTGCGCGCGCCTAAAAATCCTGTCCATTGTGTCAGTAACTGGTCGTAGTTGCCGCCTGACTTTAAGAAATACTGACTCGTGCTTGGCGAGGAATAAAGCAACACGTCGGGACCCGCCCGTTTTAAAAGCGAACTCGCTTTGCTGCCAAAGACATCCAAGTTTTTTAGCAAAGGTAGCGAACTCATGACCGCGAGTGTGACGCCGGCACAAATTGCGATTAACAGTAATATGCTCTGGAAGGGCGACCCTCTGCTACCTTGCCGGCGGTTGGATGTTTGTGGTTCTTGATTCATGCGTGTTAAAAATTTTCCAGAGCGCTAGCTGACGGTGAAAGAGCGTTTGTGTCTATGGCCGCGAGGTACTTGTCGCGCGATCGCGAGCCGTTGGACTGTATGGCTTAAGAAACATGAGTTCAGTGACAGGGTGCTCGTGTCCGTGAACGACTGGTAAGGGGCCGCGTGACTGCCGAATCTTGAAAGCTACGTATGCAGCGACGCCGACCAAGAGAGTACCAATCGAAATAATCAAAATAATCAGAGCAAAGATTGAAATAAGGTCCATCAAAGTCTTCCTAGTCGGTTAAGTTTTCCCCAGGTCATGCCAATGCCTAAGACTTCCTCGATGATCGCAAACACTTTTACGATATCAATGATCACGATGTAAAACATTCGGAAGAGCAAGACGTAGAGCGTGAGCTTGATATCTTCTTCTTCAAGAATGATGCAATACAAGGCTGCGACGACATCCAGAATCGTGAGCTGAAGCCACCAAAACAATAGAACGGTCACCAAACCTTGCTGCAGGCCGATATAAATAAAAAATACGCTGCCAAACACACTCGAGAAAGGCCAAATCACAACTTCGAAGGCCATGTACCACAACAACAAAAAATTAGAGCCCGAGCGCCGTGGGCTCCATAAGCTGCTGCGGTGTTTGCGCAGTGCTTGTAGCATTCCGCGCGTCCAACGGTAACGCTGTTGGAGTAGGTCGAGCAATTTTGTGGGGGACTCAACGAAGGCGATCGATTTAGATTCGTAGCAGATTCGCCAGCCGCTCATCAGGATTTTCAGCGTGAGATCACAGTCTTCGGCGTAGGTGTCACTGTCATAGCCACCCACTTGAGCGAGAACCGATTTTCGAAATATACCGAGTGGACCGGGCACAATGCTGACCATATGCATGAAGCCCTGAGCAGTACGGACCATTGCTAGGCCTTCGACATATTCCAGTGCTTGTAGATTGGTTAGCAGGTTATCGCGATTGAGAACTTTGACGTTGCCCGCAACGCCACCAATTTTGGGGTCGTCAAAATGCTTGACTGCGTTGAGCAATGCGCGTTTTGACAGCTTTGTATCGCCATCCATATTCAGGATGAGCTCTCCACGCGCGATGGAAGCGCCGGCATTCAGGGCCGCTGCCTTACCGCCGTTGGTTTTGGTGATGACTCTGATTCGTCGATCAACGTCTCTCGCTGCAGCGGCAAGGGCTCTTTCATAGGTATCGTCGGTCGAACCGTCATCGACAACGATAATTTCGTAGTTTTTGTATTCCAACTTTAAAAGCGCATCCAACGCGCCTGCGATGACAAGACTCTCGTTGTAAGCGGGCACAATAATTGACACCATTGGCAATGCGGTGAGGTCGACTTGTGTCGAGATGAAATGCTCTTTTCCTGTGAAGACGCGAACGAAGTGCTCCGATACGGAGAAAAAGAGCAAGCCAGAGTAGCGCAAAACCAGAATGAAAAGAAAAAATATGAGATAAATCGCACCAGCAGTGAGGATCGCATTTTCTAGAATGGGTGCAATCGAAAAGCTCTCAGAAGTTAGAATGGCATAATCTGCCAAATAAGCGAGAGTGACCACAATCGCCAAAACGATCGCTGTCCATACTAAACGCCATGTATGCCTTGTCACCAGAATTTCTCGAGAGTGACTAAAGCTGAGGCATACGAGAATGTAGGTCCGTATTGCCCGCCAGCGTAGTAATTGAGTTTGACCCCTAAAGCCAAGTCTGGGGTGAGCATAGTTCGTCCTCCTGCGGCTAAGCCCCAATTGAGGGTGCCTTCTCCGTATAACCGGCCACCGGCCTGTGCTAGTGCGTACAAATCGGTTGTGTCATTGCTCCAGTCTGCCTGGAGCCCAGCAAAGTAAACGCCGTAACCCCCGTTCATTGGCGACCAATAGAGCGGTGAGTAATCAGCTTGGTTACGCGTTTGTATTCCGACAAAGGGTTTGAAATTTTTGCCTAACGGCCGCCAGGCGGGCGTGAACTGTAAGTTGCTCATCACGACGGTATTGCCGTCACTGACGCCAAAGTAGTCAACCCGACCTCTGAAGCTTCCAAGTTCGCCCGTTTGATTCGTGGCTAGTGCGACATGAGATGCAGAGAGGTTTGCTGCCTCTGCATTGACGTTAAAGGAGAGCAAGCCCCAGTTCACTCGATTAAGAGTCAGTTTCGTGCTGTCGGTTAGTTGCAGATGAACACCGCCGAAGGTGGTCTGTTGCGGCGTTGTTTGTTGAGTGACTTCGAACGTTGGTTTGAAAGGCAGGTCTAAGTTCTGGTAGCGAAGGGTGGCATTACGCTGATTGATATCGCGATTGATCCCCAGATCAGGCATGCTGTCGTTGGTGCCCCCAAGCTCGACTTCGTAGATTCCGTTGCCACTGTCGCTGCGCCAGCGGTGAGCGACAACAGCCTCGCCGCGCCGCATGTTGTTCGTGTCGCCAGCGGCGCCAATTGAAAAGAGTGTACGAGGCCGCATTGCGCGTTGGGCAAAGACGAGTCCGTCTTGAATATCGGTGCTATCGGGCTCTTCGATGATCAAGGTCTTATACATAGGTAAGGCCAAGTCATCCCGACCGCTCCAGCGGTAAGCGTTGGCAAGCCCCAAACTGGCGTCGCGCGCGTATGGTCCGCTGAGCAGCGACTGATACAGCTCAATAGCCTGGGTGTAACGCGTGGTGTTCCAGGATAAACAATTCGCGATGATCAGCCGAAGTTGCCCGTCTTTGGGGTACACGCTCACTAGCGGTAACCCTTCTTTAATGACTGCGGCGTAGTCCTCTTTTAGATAGAGATCAAAGATATTTTGTGCGGTTGCATCTCGCTCAATTTCCTCTGGGTCCTCGTCCAACCTTGCATCTCTGGATACCTGTCCGTCTTTGCCTACCGACCTTGCTAGAGAACGATTTTGGATCATTTCTAACACCATCAAGGCATCAAGAGTATTGTTAGACGCCAAAAATACTCGCCTCAAGTATCTGGCTTGCTTGACCTTATTCAGAGAATCTTCTGCCTGCGCTCTGACCAGAACACGATGTACGTCTTGGGCGTTTAGCTGTCCTGACGGGGATGGCGTGCGCTGAGCGACCGGCTGGGTTACCTGTGCTGGCAGAGTTGGAGTACGCTGAGCGACCGGCTGGGTCACCTGTGCTGGCAGAGTTGGAGTACGCTGAGCGACCGGCTGTGTCGCCTGTGCTGGCGAAGTTGTGTTGGTCGCTTCGGGGCGCACCGCCGGCCGTGGTGTCCGAAGGGCAGCTTGTTCGCTCGCCGAGACAGCCTGCGACGGAACGACAGTTGCAGGTCTCTGGTTGCTCGCTTGCGGTAAAGCTGTTTGGGTGCCATCGAGCAAGGATTGCCTGATTTCAAGCGCTTGTGCGACGAGCTTGGGTATATTGCCCTGAATATCAACGGGACCATTGACGGGACGTACGCGCCTTGCTGGTGGCTCTTGAGCTTGCACGACAGTGCCGACTAGCGAGAGAAGCACGCAAGAAAACGGCAGTGAGTGTGTCCAAGATTTCATTCTTTTGGTCCATCGCTAGTCGAGCGAATTCTGAGAAAAACAAGCGGTTTAAGTCTTGATCGATTTGTCGCAGGAGGCTGAGCGACTGGCAACTGCGCGTTGCTTGTCGGCTCGCGTGGCGCAGTCTGTCTTGCAGGCCTTGCAAAATCTTCTGCAGGTTCTACAAAAACATCAGTCATCACTCGAGCAGAGGGTTGCGATCTGGGCTCGTCCACCGTACGTTTAGCAGGCGGGGCCGTGACGGGTCCGCCCCGATCCTCGCTAAATGGCGAGAGTACGACGCTGCGATTGCGTCTTGCTGCTGCTGGGCGGGCGTCAACCTCGCGTTCTCGTCTGGGCTGAGCGCTTGGCGCTACAACGTTTGTTGCGGGCGCTGGCGTGTTTAGGACAGTGCCAGGTCTGAGAGCCAGTAGTTGTTGTTCGATCTCTTCCGTTTGGGTCCAAATGCTACTTGTGCTGAAGAGAGCGGAAGGTGAGTCTTTTAATTTTCGCTCGATGGTTTCAGTCACGTGCGCAGGTGGGCATGCCGACAGAAAGATGTATATTTTCTGGCCTTCATGAGCAAACAGATCTCCGACGCGATCCATGTGAACTGACTGGACAATATTTTCGGCGTCGAGCGACGATACAACGACTCCCTCAAATAATGCTTGGGGCAAATCATTGAGTCTGGTCTTTTGCAAAATACTATTAATTTCAGAAACTAAGTTATCTACCGATATCAGGCCCGAGCGCTCGGAGGGGAATGCTCCGCTTACCAAAGTGCCAAAGTCAACGTCGACTGCGCGATCAAAGAGCGTTCCATCTAAAGAATCGATGACTCGTGACAAGCGCCATAGAGGAACATCCCGATGCATAATAAAATTTGCACCCAGACGTAACAAAAGGGACTCATAATTAAACCGTAGTGAAAATTCATCTTCATGAATGATGATTTTTGCGCCACGCCCAATCACTGTGCGCAGAGTGTGTACAGTTTTCGCTAGTTCTCTAATCTGAGTGTCATTGCCAAAGCGCAATACAACGGTTGGTGTAACGCTACCTTTGACAGCATGAAACAGTGACACAGGCGAATCGAGAAATTGCCATTTAGCGGCACTTGATTCTAGGGCGGCCTGAACGCTCGGATCTAGATTGATGAAGAGTGGTGTGGCATCTTGGGTCGTCTGACCATCTGCCCCTGCAGTGCCATCGGCGGATCTGCCCAGAGATTTTCCGGTGGCTGTTGCGTTATAAAAGCCCGAAGTTGTTTCGGATAGGCCATAGTTTTTATGCGAGATTGCGCCATCTGGTGATTGCCAATGCAAAAACCTCGCCTCGAGCCCATTAGGGCCGCCGGCAATTCTGCATAGTCCCGCAAGATCCTCTGACAAAAGATGAATGTCGTGGGTTTCAGTGGTATTTAGTTTTGCAAAGACAAATGTTGCGGTGATCTCTCGCGTTTGTAGCCAGTCTTTTAGTATTTTCAGCTGCTTAGTCGCAAAGTGCATATCCTGCAACGCAAATAGTTCTTCTGCGTGGTCGATCCAGATATAGCTTTTATTTTGTGGCTTGAGTAGCTCTAAATCTTGAATAAATCGATTGATTCCGTATCGATAAAGGTTCGACTTGAAGTCTTGCTCGTGAACGAAAACACGAAGCGTTTCGTTTTTTGTGGCGTGGAGCAGGTCTTCGTCCCAAAGCGTCAAAGCTTGGGTGCTTGATACGTCGGACGCAGAACTCAACAACAAGAGACAGGGAATTTCGTCTCTGAGCGCCGCCCGTAGGCTGCCGATCATTAAACTAGTTTTAACGGGCGCAGCATCCAGCACCAGAGCATAAGCTCCGCCAGGATTCATTGAGTCTGTCAGGTCAGAAAGACCAGAGAGGCTCAGTTTAGGGTGCGCATCGTCGTGCAGGATGGGCTGAGTGCTAAGCGGGGAGTTGATGAGAAGGCCCTCGATAAGTCGTTGTAGCGCGTAGTATTCACCTAAAAAACGGACTGAGGCTTAAAAATTAAAAAATTCAGCGAGTTTTATGTAAATGCTGCACTTTCAGTATTTATTTTGCAGTTTCAGTAAACTGATGCCACAGCCACAGCCGCAACCGCTGACGCTGGAGATGATCGAGGCAACCAGATCTGCGCTATCGCCGGCGGTGGGACAAGCCTATGATTACGAACAACGTTTTTACCTGAAGCGAATTATGAAGATTTTGCTCATCAACCCTAACACCACGCAACGTATTACCGACAGCCTTGTGGTTCAGGCACAGAGAGCGGTAGGGGCGACAGCGCACATCATCGGACTTACCGCAAAAACAGGTCCGGCAATCATCCGTAGCGCAGAAGATAACCGTGTTGCCGAACAATCGATGGTCGAAATGGCGATGACCCTTGGTGGTGGGTACGATGCGATCGTACTTGGCGTGTCGATGGATACGGCGTTGCAGTCGGTACGCGCGCTGGTGCCACAACCGGTGGTGGGGATGACAGAGGGAGGTTTGTTGGCGGCCTGTCTCTTGGGCCAACGCATTGGCTGCCTGACGCTTGGATCCCACATGGTGCCGCTGTACGAGCAGTTATCGACCCGCTATGGCTTGGCGACGCGCGTCGTGAAGTGGCACGCGCCTAATATTGCTGCAGCGTACGAAGTCGGACCAAACCCTGAAATTATCGAGGCCCTTGTTCAAGAGTGCCAAATACTGATTGACGATGATCAAGCGGATGTCATCGTTTTGTGTGCTGCTGTTTTGTCGGGCTATGGCCCCTGGCTTGCGCCCAGTCTGCGTGTGCCGGTGGTGGATGCGATTCAGGCGGCCGCTTTGCAAGCGGTTAGCCTGGTTCACTTAAGGGCTGCATCGACTTAATTAAAGATTAAAGAGGTTACCGCTACGCCTCAAGAGGCGCGATCCCATAAGGCCTGAGCAGCTCGTTTTGCTTCGTGCCTGATTCGCTCAGCATCGACTAAGGTGGCTGTGCCATCTTCCACAACAACCGTGCCGTCAACGACAACAATCTCAACGTCGCGGCCGTGCGCCACATGCACGATGTTGCCAAGCGGATTAACGGCTGGGGTCAAGTGAGCGCGCCTGAAGTCAAAGACCACTAGATCGGCTTGTTTGCCTACAACGAGGCTGCCAATCTTGTCTTCAAGCCCCATGGCGCGGGCGCCATTGAGTGTGGCCATTTGCAGGGCATCTGCAGGCTGCCAATCTGAGGCCACCGCGCCAAGCTGAATCCGGCCAATCGCCAAGGCCCAGCGCATGACCTCTACCATATCGGCATGCATGTTGTCTGTGCCCAACGCCAGGTGTGCTCCGGCTGCGCGCAATTCAGGCGTGGGCGCCATCGTGCCACCCGTGGCATTTCCTTTAGGAATATGTGCCACCGTGATGCCGGCGCGACCCGCACGAGCGATATCTGATTTCGTCATGTACAAACAATGGGCAGCAGTGAGGCGGTGGTTGAGCAAACCGACGTCTTCAAGTAACTCGGCAGGCGTCATGTTTGAGCGACGTCGTATCTGGGCGACTTCGGTTTGACTCTGCGCCAAATGTGTCGTGACACGCAAATCGTACTCTGCGGCCGCGTGCGCAATACGCTTTAAAAAACGATCTGAGCAAGTGTCGGGTGCGTGGGCGGCAAGCTGCACGCCAGTGCGACCATTGAATTTTCCCTGCCAGCGCTGCGCCAGTTCAAGCGCTTCGGTGAGTGTTTTGTCGCCAATTGAGTCGTGATGGGTCCAGATACTATCGGCGACCCCTGCAAAGTCGACATCATGAATACGACCGCAAGAATAGACCCGCAAGCCTAACTCCGCCATCGCCTCCATGGTCAGATCGGCGTGCACGTAAGTGTCGTTGATCAAGGTTGAGCCAAACTGCATGGCTTCAAGCGCACCTAGTCGCGCCAGTGCTCGTGCCTCGTCGGGCGTGACGTCGTGACCGTGTGGTATCCCGGGTGTGTAGGCGGGCGCAAACCCTAGATCCTCTGCTACGCCTCGTACCATCGTGAGAATGGCGTGAGTATGTACGTTGACCAGACCTGGAGTGATCACGCGATCTGGCAGCGACAATGTCCGTGCGGCCTGATAGCCTTTTGGTAAGGCGGCGGTTTTACCAATAAACGCCAGCTGAGAGCCTGAAATACCGATTGCAGCCTCTGTGATGAGTGGCTGGTCAGGATCGCCAGTTAACACTGTGAGATCTTTAAGTAGTAGGTCGAAGCTCAGAGTTGCCGGGGCGGTGTGCGGTGTCATCGTCTTAGCCTTTCAGATGCATGAGAAATTGCTTTGTGCGCTCATGCTGTGGAGTTTCAAAAAGTTCTTTCGGTGTGCCTTGCTCGACAATTGAGCCGGCGTCCATAAAAATCACACGATCAGCAACGTTACGTGCAAATTGCATTTCATGCGTGACCACCATCATGGTCATGCCTTCTACTGAAAGCGCCTGCATGACCTCAAGCACTTCTTGCACGAGTTCAGGGTCGAGGGCCGAGGTCGGCTCATCGAATAATAAAATTTTGGGTCGCATGGCCAACGCCCGCGCGATAGCAACACGTTGTTGCTGACCGCCTGACAATTGATTGGGGCGTTTGTCCATATGTGTGCCCAGATGCACGCGTTCGAGCTCGTGTGCGGCCCGCGCACGAGCCTCTTGCTTGGTTAGCCCTAAGACTTTCTGTGGCCCAATCGCAACGTTTTCAATGGCGGAGAGATGTGCAAAAAGATTGAAACGCTGAAAGACAAAGCCGATGCGTTGCCGTTGCGCCGCCAACATGTTTTCGGGCAAACGCTGCCCGGTTGACGAGACGCCAAGACGTTCGCCATCAAGTGTAATGATTCCGGAGTCGGGTGTTTCTAGATAGTTGACACAACGTAGCAAGGTGGTCTTGCCTGAGCCTGAAGGACCAATGAGCACAAGAGTTTCGTTGGGTTTAACAGAAAGGGAGACGTCACTCAGAACGGTACGGCCCGCATACTGTTTGTGTAAATTTTCTATTTGCAAGAGGTTGGTCATCGTGTTCACCAAGTGGGCAGCTTGCGTTCTGCATAGCGCGACAGCCAGGCCAGACAGGTGATCAGTACATAGTAATAAAGTGCAATCAGCAAAAATATTTCAAACGGCACAAAATGCACGGCAATGATGGCTTGACCCGCGCGGGTGAGCTCATAGACCGAGATCACAGAGAGCAACGCCGAGCCTTTGATCAGGGTAATCAGTTCGTTGGTGATCGGCGCCAAGATGGCGCGAAGGGATTGCGGGAAGAGAATGTAAACCAGGATTTGACCGGGACGCATGCCAATTGATCGAGCGGCTTCAGTTTGCCCCTTTTCAATAGAGTTGATGCCGCCGCGCACGATCTCACAAATAAAGCCACCGGCATTTAATGAAAGCGCCAAGACCCCGGCCCAATACTCATTCAGATTGATTCCGATGACGGGCAATGCGAAATAGACCAAAAAAATCTGGATCAGTAAAGGGGTACCTCGAATGAAGTCGACGTACCCCAATATTGCCCATCTTATGGGTCGATATTGACTGACCGACCCGAGGCCAAGTACAAAACCCAACAAGGTGCCAAACAAAATTGCGAGGCTGCAGATTTTGATGGTTGCCAAAAGCCCGACTGCGAGCAGTGGCATGGATGATGCAATGATGGCCCAATCCATGGTTGACTCGCCGACCTAGTTAAAGCTGGGGATTGAGTCCGATAACGTCATCTTAAAACCAAACCACTTGACTTGTAGTTGCTCGAGCGTTCCGTCGCTGCGAAGTTTTTTGATTTCTGAATCTAGAAACTTGACGACTTCGGTGTCCTCGGTGCGACAGGCGATGCCAGCCCAGTTGTCGGCGCCAATCCCTTTGACCATTGCATATTTGCCAGGCGCATCTTTGAGCACCATTGCCAGTGTGGGGACTGTGTTGAAGACCACGTCAGCTTTGCTTTGCGCCAGGGAAATATAGGCCGCAGGATGATCGTCAAAGATTTTGAGTTCTTTGAATCCAGCGCCACCGGCTGCTTTAAGCGCATCGTTGATCTTGGCCTGCAAGACCTGGCCAGGAGAGCCGAGTTTGACCGCAATCACTTTGTTGTTGAGATCTTTAGGAGATTTGATGGTGGTGTCCTCACCCGCACGCACCAGCATGGCTTGCGAGGCCTCGGCATAGGGCAGACTGAAGCCTACTCGTTTGACGCGCTCGGCGGTGTAAGACATCGCGCTCATGATGATGTCGAACTTGCCCGAGTAAAGCGAAGGGATGACACCGGCCCAAGCCGTATCGATCACTGTTGGTTTAACGCCAAGGGTTTTGCAAAAAATATTGGCTAAATCGATGTCATAGCCAATGATGTTGCCGTCTTTACGAAAGGTGAAAGGTGGGTATGCCGCCTCGACGCCAATGCGCAGTTCACCTGATTTTTTGATTTGCTCAAGCGTTAGGGGCGCAGCCAGAGCGCTGCGAGCGGGTAACAAAGACAAAGCGCTGAGCGAACCGGCCATGATTAAAAGTCTACGGCGGACGGGGTGATTCACCATGATGATTTTCCTTTTAGAGGTCGCGAGAAATGTTGCACTGTTAGGGCGCAGCAATAACCGTGCCAGTTTTATACGATCGCGGCGGTGTTGTTAACGAATATAGCAGAGGTGTGACTCTTTGACTGCGGAGTTGTGATGTGACCGCAGTCCGTTCGGGTTAACCCGAGGGTGTTTCTGTTTGCTGCGCAGTGGCCCCATCGAGCAAATTTGTCGAGGCCTCTAAAATAGCCCTACTTTGCTAACTTGGGTCAAGCGGTTAAGGTTCAGACTGAGCTTAACTGTATCCGTATCCGCAACCAGAGAGAATCACAGTGCCATTGCCAGACAGTATTGAACGCGAAGAAATTCATCAACGCCAGATCACCATGCGCGCCTATCGTCGGACCGACGGCCTTTATGATATTGAAGGTCGGGTGGTCGACAATAAGCCGATTGAGTTCGCTGCGCCTCTAACAAATCGGGTGTTGGCACCCGGCCAATCCATTCATGATCTATGGATTCGGTTAGTGATTGACGACGAGTTCCTCATTCACGATGTGATTGCGTCATCCGATGCCACACCTTTTGGTATCTGTAAGCAAACGCCGCCCACTCTGTCGGTGTTAAAGGGTGAGCGCATTGGTGGCGGCTGGGCAAAGTTAGTGCGCTCAAAATTGAAAGGTGCGGCAAGCTGTACGCATTTGATGGAGTTGCTCGGCCCCATGGCCACCGCTGCGTATCAGGCGCTGTGGCCGGTAGTGCGTAGCAGGCCAGAGGTGTTGGACGTAAATGGCCGTCCGGTCAAAATTGATAGTTGCTACGCCTACGCCAGCAACCGCGAAGTTACGCTAACGCTTTGGCCCCAGTTTTATGATGGCCCCAAGCCTTAACATGTGCCACGCTATACTCAAATCATAATATTTATTCTAAGCGGCGCGCCTGTTTGAACGACGCGCCGTTTTGCATAAAAAAACGGAGACCTCGCATGCGTTCGTTATTATTTGTACCAGCCGACAGCCCGCGTAAGCTTGAAAAATCACTACAAAGTGGTGCTGATGTTTTGATTTTTGATCTTGAGGATGCGGTCTCGCCTGCTCGCAAAGAAGATGGCCGTATCGAAGTTGTGAGGTTTTTGACCCAGACCAAGGCCTCAGGAGTCAAAACTCCTAAGCTTTATGTACGCGTCAATGCCTTAACGACGGGTATGACCTTAGCCGACTTGGGGGCGGTAATGCGCTGTCGCCCTGATGGCATCGCACTGCCTAAGTCCGCTGGCGCTGCCGATGTTGCCCTGTTGGCCGCTTACCTTGCGGCGTTTGAACAGATGTTTCCAGCGGTTGCGGGCGAAACCGCCCAAACCGCGATCTTGCCGATCGTCACAGAAACCGCTGAAGCACTTGCTGGCTTGAACAGTTACAAGGGTGCCTCGCCGCGCCTGGCCGGTTTGATGTGGGGCGCTGAGGATTTAGCGGGTGATATTGGTGCATTGACAAATAAAGATGAAGAGGCGCCAGAGCAGTGGACCTCGCCCTTTGGTTTGGTCCGTAACCTTTGCCTGTTTGCCGCAGCTGCGGCCGGCGTGCCTGCGATCGATACTGTGCCCACGGATATCAATAACCCTGAGGCGCTCATGCGCGAAACTCGCCGTGCCTATCGTGATGGATTTTCAGCAAAAGCTGCGATTCACCCAGGGCAAGTACCGGTGATTAATCAAGCGATGACACCCGACGCGCAGGCCCAAGAG
>JBAWWV010000012.1:0-32519 GCA_037146575.1 Alcaligenaceae bacterium
TTTAGCGACCAATATTTCGTTACTGACCAAAGTGCCGTACAGCGTTGAAAAAGATCTGACCTTGATCGCAAACGCTTTGCGTGTGGTGAACTTAATGGTTGTGAATAATGACCTGCCAGTGACGTCTGTTCAAGAGCTCATCGCGTACGCCAAAAAGAATCCGGGTAAAGTTGTTTTTGGTTCAGATGGCAACGGTACAACCTCGCATCTGGGGATGGAGTACTTTCGCAGCTTAGCGGGTATCGAGCTGCTGCACGTGCCCTATAAATCTGCACCAGCGATGTTGACAGATTTGATGGGTGGTTCGGTTCACGTGGCCCTGAGCAATTCACCAGTGGCCGGGCCGCATGTACAGTCAGGGCGCATGCGCGGTATCGGTATCAGTGACAATAAACGTTCGCCAACATTTCCGACGATTGCTACGGTGGCAGAGCAAGGCCTTGCCGGCTACGAAGTGGTTGCATGGGGCGGTTTGATCGGTCCGGCAAATTTGGCCCCAGAGATCGTCAAGCGCTTAAATGCTGAGGTCTTGCAGGCGCTTCAAAATCCAGAGTTGATCGAAAAATATAAATCCTTAGGCGCAGAAATTTCACCAAGCACACCCGAAGAATTTTCTGCACTGTCAAAACGTGAAACAGAAAAGTGGGCAGAGGTGATTAAGCGCTCTGGTGCGAAAATTGATTAAATGGTGGCTAAGTTTTAACAATGAGGTAGACAATGAGTAAAGAGATCAGTGCACTTCAACTCGGCATCGTTTGGAGGCGTTTAACCGGTTTGATGGATGAAGTTGCACAAACCTTTGTGCGTACGTCGTTTTCTGTAGTGGTTCGCGAGAACTGGGATCTTGCTTGTTCGCTCATGGATGCTGATGGTCGGGTATTCGCACAATCATCCAGATCGATCCCGTCCTTTTTGGGGACTATGCCCAGAACCTTGCAGGCCATGCTTCAAAAGCATCCGCAGCACAGTCTTGAGCCAGGTGACGTTTTAATTTCGAATGACCCTTGGCTGGGTACCGGGCATTTAAATGACATCACCATGGTGCGACCTATTTTTCGTGGTCGCGAGCTTGTGGCGTTTGTCGGGTCAACCTTTCACACCGTCGATATCGGTGGCGCTCCGTCGCCCTTCGCCAAAGACTCGTACGAAGAGGGTCTGTGTATCCCGATTTTGAAAATCGTACGGCGCGGTGAAGAAAATACTGATGTGATTTCTTTTTTACAAGAAAACCTGCGCGAGCCCACTGAAACGCTAGGCGATATTCGCGCCCAATTCGCAGCCTATGACTTAGCACAAACAAAACTGCTCAATCTGTTACAGCAAGAGGGCATTGAAGACCTCAAGCGAGTCACCGATTCGATCTTGTCGCGCTCTGAGTTGAGTATGCGAAAAATGTTAGAGGCGATCCCTGATGGTGAGTGCACCGATCAGGTCACTGCCGATGGCTTTGATAAGCCACTGACGATTTGCTGTTCGATTAAAAAAACAGGGTCTGATATTTTGGTCGACTTCGCGGGCACGGATTCGCAGATTGATAAGCCCATCAACTCGGTGTACAACTTTACGTTTGCCTATAGTGCGTACGCAATCAAGTGCGCCTTTGATCCTAGCTCGCCCAATAACGATGGGGGGTTAAGGCCTCTGACTCTGTTAGCGCCAGAGGGGTCATTGGTCAATCCAACACGACCTGCACCGGTATGGGGTCGGCACTTGTCTGGACACTATCTGCCGTTTGTGATCTTCGGCGCCTTATCTAAAATCATCCCAGATAGAGTGATCGCCGATAGCGGCTCGCCCATCTGGAACGTCTACTTCAAAGGCGTCGATCGTTCAAATCGAAAATTTGTGAAAATGTTTTTTATGAGTGGTGGCTATGGTGCGCGCGCGCACAGTGATGGTCCAGCCTGTTTGAGCTTTCCGACCAATATTGCCAACAATCCTATCGAGCAGTTTGAAAATCAAACGCCTATGTTGATCACAGAAAAAAGTCTGATCACGGATAGCGGTGGTGCTGGAATGTATCGTGGGGGCATGGGGCAGCGCTTGTCGTTTCAATCTTTGTCTCCAGAGCCCCTGACGTTCATGATTCGTCATGAAAGAATCAAGTATCCGCCGCGTGGTTTTTTAGGTGGAGCAGATGGCAGACTGGGCGTCGACTTGCTTGATGGCAAACGCATCCCTGGTAAATCAGTGACCACGATCAACAAAGGACAGATTGTGACCTTCGAGACCCCAGGTGGGGGCGGTATGTTTTCGCCACACAAACGCGACCCCTTGTCCTTGACCAAAGATCTTCAAGATGGTGTGGTGTCGACCCAAAGCGCGCAAAAAGAGTATGGCCTGACGGGCGCGCAAGTCGAGGCATTAGTGCCCGCAACAAAAAGGAATGAAGCATGAGTCAGGCGCTTAAACCATTGTTGGCACCTTTTCGCATCGGCGTGGATATTGGTGGAACCTTCACTGACTTGGTGATGGTCGATGCGCAAGGGCAGTTGTGTAACGAAAAGGTCTTGACCACCCCTCATGACCCCTCGGTAGGGGTCTTAACAGGGATCAAGTTAATTCTTGAAAATAATCGTGTCCAAGCTAGCGACGTTCAAAATGTCATTCACGGCACGACCTTGGTCGCCAACGCACTGATTGAGCGCAAAGGCGTTCGCACGGCGTTGATCACGACTGAGGGTTTTCGCGATGTGCTGCAAATTGGTCGCGAGTGGCGCTACGATATTTACGATTTGTTTTTGACGCCCGTTGAACCGTTAGTGCCTAGGGCGCTTTGCTTTGAAATCAAAGAGCGAGTAGGTTATGACGGTTCGGTGATCACGCCGTTGGATCTCTCAGCACTGCCTCAGATCGCACAAGCGATCCAGCAGGCAAAGGTTGATGCAGTTGCAGTGTGTTTGTTGCATTCGTTTCAGTCTCCTGAGCACGAAATGCAGATCAAGCAGGCGCTCGCCAAACTCTTACCTGACGTGGCTGTTTGTATTTCGAGCGAGGTCATGCCAGAAATTGGTGAGTACGAGCGTACAGCCACCACGGTATGTAATGCGTATGTACAGCCGCTATTTAAAAAATACATCTCAGCATTAATGGCTGGTATCAAGCAGCTTGGCATTGATCAAGATTTGTATCTGATGCAATCAGATGGCGGTACGGTGCACTTCAATACTGCGCTTGAGTATCCGATCAGGTTAGTACAATCGGGCCCTGCGGGTGGCGTGCAAGCGACGTCCTTGATCGGGCAAATGGCCGATTTAACGCAGATCCTTTGCTTTGACATGGGCGGCACAACCGCCAAGGCATGCTTGATCGATGAGGGCAAAAGTGCGGTGACCACCGACTTTGAAGTCGCGCGCCTGCAGCGCTTTAAAAAGGGCAGCGGCATCCCTTTAAAAGTACCGTCAATCGATATGATTGAAATCGGCTCAGGTGGGGGCAGCATTTCACGCATCAATAGCCTGGGCTTGATTCAAGTGGGTCCTGACAGTTCAAGCGCAGTGCCTGGCCCCGCCTGTTATGGTCAAGGGGGTCAAGATGCGACAGTGACAGATGCCGACTTGGTGTTAGGTTATCTGGATGCGAACTCTTTCTTGGGTGGCTCGATGACTTTAGATCTTGCCGCGGCGCGCGACTGCATTCAAAAACAAATCGCGGATCCCTTAGAGGTTACGGTCACTGAAGCGGCGTTCGGGATTCATGAAACCGTCAATGAAACCATGGCGCAGGCGGCGAGCATTCATGCGCTTGAAAAAGGCTTAAAGGCCTCAAGCTACGCGATGATTCCGATTGGTGGCGCCGGCCCTGTCCACGCGTGCCATGTAGCGCTCAAGCTCGGGCTCGAGCGCTTGGTGATTCCGGTGGGGGCAGGGGTTGCCTCGGCCTTTGGCTTTTTAGCTTCGCCGATGTCGTTTCAGTTTGTGCAGGCCTCAGTTTCGCCGGTGCGACTCTTAGGCGAGCAGGTTGTTGATCAATTAATCGAAGGTTTAAAACGTAAGGGCTTGGCGATGCTGGCCGAGTCGGGCTTAGCTGCAGCGTTATGTACCAGTCAGGTCAGCGCTGCGATGCGTTATGTTGGGCAAGGGTACGAGGTTGAGGTTCCGGTCTCGATGGCGCGACTCAAACAATCCTTTAAGCAGCATTTGTCTGAAGAATTTAATCGCTGTTATCAAAATTTGTACGGTCGTATCGAAGCGGATACGCCGGCAGAGGTGGTGTCTTGGCGAGTGGTGGTGCAAGGGCCGCTGCCCAACTTACTTGAACAACTTAGAGCGAATCTGAGCCATACGCAAGCGTCTAGCACCTCGGCAGACGCTGCGATCAAAAATAGACGTGATGTGTTTTGTGTTTTTAGTAAAGATTTTGTTCAAACGCCAGTCTATGACCGCTACGTTTTACAAGCCGGTATGCAGTTTGACGGTCCTGCGATTGTCGAAGAGCGCGAATCAACGGTCGTCGTTCCAAAATACGCCACCGTCGTGATTGATCAGCATCACAATATGCTGATACGACTCAGCGATCCGACTGCGCAGACAGGCCATTGATGCGATCTCCCAGATATGCGTAACGCTGGCGCACGTGTCGCCTCGAGTGAACAGACACTTAATTAAAGTCAACAGTAATTATTTTTTAAAGTTAACGGTCATCATTTTTTAAAGCCAACAGTCATCATTTTTTAAAGTTAACGGTCATCATCTTGAACACAAAATCACAAATTACGATCGCGCAAGCGTTAGCTCAAGCCTTGGCGCGGACAGGGGTTCGCCAGATATTCGGCTTGCCGGGTGGTGGTTCGTCTTTGGATCTGATCGAAGCTGCGGCTGAGGTAGGGATTGGTTTTACACTGACAAAAACTGAAAATGCAGCCGTGATGATGGCGGGTGCCTTAGCCGAAACTACTGGCGTGCCTGGTGTCGCACTCATGACCAAGGGCCCGGGGGTTGCCAACGCCACCAATGGTGTTGCCTATGCAAAGCTTGATCGTGCGCCGGTGCTTGTGATCACGGATGGTTTTACTGACAAACAGCTTACTTATATTACGCATCAAGTGTTTGATCAAAAGGCGTTGTTGCAACCTGTCGTCAAGGGGGTCACGCGACTAGAGTCTGCAACCCCCGCGGCTGAGATCAAGGCGATCATTGCACTTGCCTGTCAGGCACCGCTTGGGCCCGTGCACATCGAACTGACAGGCGAAGTCGCTCGTCGACTGATTGACCCGCCTCAGTTCGCAATGCCAGCCAGTGCAACAAGTGCGCTTGATTATGTCGCATTGCAAAACCTGACTGAGCAGCTCAAACTTTCTAAAAAACCTGTGTTGATTGTTGGGCTCGAAGCACGCCACTGTGCCGCTGAAGTCAGGCAGCTTGCAGCACAGCTAAAATGTCCTGTGTTGCAGACTTACAAAGCTAAGGGAGTGATCTCTGATCTTGACCCTCAAGTCGTGGGCATTTTTACTGGCGGGATTCAAGAGGCCGACTGCCTCGCACAGGCTGATTTAATGGTGCTGGTGGGTTTGGATCCCGTAGAAATGATTTTGCAGCCGTGGCCCTATAACAAGCCTGCTGTCGAGTTGTCGAACGCGCTTCATGACATTCATTACATCAAGCCCCTGGCGCGGGTCGGCAGTGCGTTAAAGCAACATGTCTTTGCGCTCAATGAGCAACTCAGTGGCTATGTTTCGAGTTGGTCGCTTGAGCGCATCACGCTGTTGCGCCAAGATATTTTGAAGCGCCTGGCCTACCCGCCGGTGCAGTTTGGCGTGGCGCCTGATCGGTTAGTGCAACTGTCTGCGCAGGTCTACGCCGAGCAAAAATTCAGACCACGTATGTCTGTCGATGCTGGTGCGCATATGTTTTCTGCAACGGCTTTTTTTCCGGTCACGCAGCCCGGCGATGTTTTAATTTCAAATGGTTTGGCAACGATGGCGTTTGCTTTGCCAGCAGCGATTGCTGCGGCCCTAGACGAACCCGCACAACCCGTTATTTGTTTTACGGGCGATGGCGGACTAATGATGTGCTTGGGCGAGCTTTGCACCGCCATTGATACGGGTGCAAGCATTGTCGTGGTCGTCTTTAATGACAGTTCGCTATCGTTGATTGACATCAAGCAACAAAGTAAACAGCTGCCTAGTCGCGGTGTGCGCTGGGGTAAACACAATTTTGCCCAAGCCATGCAGGCGTTAGGTGGTCAGGGTTTTGAGGCCACCACAGAAGTGCAATATCAACAAGCTTTAACGCAGGCGTTAAAGCTTCAAAGCCCCAGCTTGATCGATGTACAAATTGATCCGTCTGGGTATTCGCAGCAACTCAAAGCGATGCGAGGGTAAGGCGTCGCGACAGTTATGATCTTAAGGGGTGTACCGTGTTGAAACTATCTGCAAAAGTTTGTCTCAGCGTACTCGCGTCTTGTTTGTTAGTGGCGCCAGTTCTTTCACAGCCTGCTGAAAAATTTCCGTCCAAGCCTATCACTATCATTGTTGGTTTTGCAGTTGGCGGCGGCGGGGATATTTCGTCGCGCTGGATTGGCGAATACTTACGCGAACGTTGGAAGGTTCCGGTCATCATCGACAATAAGCCGGGCGCCGGCGGCACCATTGCGACCAGTTTGTTAGCCCGTGCCAAGCCGGATGGGTATACAGTGGCCTTGGCAACGACCAGCCCCTTTACCGTGGCCCCGTATTTTCAGCCACAAACTTACGACCCCAGCAAAGACTTCACTTACCTATTTCAAACCTTGGTGAGTGCGCAACCGCTTTTTGTAAAAGCAGACTCGTCTTTCAAGACCATACAAGAATTGATGGCGTGGGCCAAGGCTAATCCCAACAAGCTGTTTTGGTCAACGGCGGCAACCAATGGTGGCACCCATATCTCGACCCAAGCTGCCTTTCAGGCTGCGGGGATACAAGCCACCTATGTGCCTTATAAAGGCGGTGCTGATGCGATGAACGGTTTGTTGGGGGGGCAGATTCAAGCCTTGGTGGCTGCAGAGTTTCCACCGCACGCTGCGGCGGGAACGATCAGACTGCTCGCAGAAAGTGGCCCGGATAAAATCCCTGAATATCCTAACGTGCCAACGTATAAAGAGCTGAATTTTCCGATCTCAGTACCAATTTTTTATGGGATAGCAGGACCAGGGGGGATGTCACCAGACGTGATCAAAGAGTGGGAGTCTGCCGCTTCAGAGATGGTACGCACGCCGGAGTTTATTGAGCTACTCAATAAGTTGAAAGGCACGCCCGCATATCTCGGCCATACCGCCTTTACCGACTCGGTGACGGGCGTGTACCGTCAGATGGGTAAACTGATCCCAGAATTGAATTTAAAAAAGGACTAAGACTATGTGGCAACCCAAAATTATTTTACAAAACGACAAGTTGTTGCCCTACGCGCAGGCAAGTGTGCATCCGATGTCGTTGGGCATGACTTACGCGACCGCAGTCTTTGAGGGGCTGCGCGCCTATCGTAATCCCACGACGGGCGAGTTTAAGATTTTTAGGTTTGCTGAGCATTTCAAACGCTTGTTACTTGGTATGAAAGTGATGCGCTTCGATCACAGCTTCACCCAAGAGGGGATGCGCGAGGCATTAGCTGGCTTGATTCGTGCCAATGAACCTGACGACGATGTGTACATTCGCTTGTTGGTATATATCGAAGCCCTTGGGTTGATGGCTCAGACCGGGCCTGTTGGCTACACGGCCGCTGCCTCACCGCGCGAGCGTCCAAAGTTTGCGGACACGGGCATGAGTTTAGGCGTGAGCTCTTGGAGCCGGCTGTCGGATAACGCCAGCCCACCACGCATCAAAGCGACTGCTAATTATCACAACGCGCGTTTGACGCAATTGCAAGCCAAGTCGGATGGCTATGATGGTGCCTTGATGCTGACACCAGCTGGGAAGGTATCTGAAGCACCCATTGCGTGTTTTTTTATGGTCAGAGATGGCAAGCTCATCACGCCAAATATTGGTAGCAACATTTTAGAAAGTGTCACGCGCGATTCCATCATTACCTTGTATGAAGAGGCCACAGGACAGGCGGTGGTGCAGCGCGAAGTCGATCGCAGTGAGTTGTATTTTGCAGACGAGGCTTTTTTGTGCGGCACGGGGCAAGAAATCATCCCAGTCGTCAAAATTGATCGCCTGCCGGTGGGTGATGGTGCAATTGGACCGATCACTAAAAAAATGCAAAAAATTTATTTTGATGCAGTACGTGGCCTGACCCCGGATACCCATGGTTGGCTGACAAAGGTGTAACGTTTGGTAATGCGGTGCAGGATCATGGAGGCGGGGACTCAGATCCTTGTCTGCTTACGCAAAGACCTTCGGGTCACAGGGTAAACTAAAAGACTGTTTAATCTGAGCGCGCTGACTGATGAAACGTTTCTCTCACCGTATGGCTTCGGTAGATATACCGGTGATGCCTGCAATTGCAGCCTTGGTGCGCGATAATCCGGGCACCATTTCTTTAGGGCAAGGCGTCGTGAATTACGGCCCACCTCCTGACGCCCTTGCGGCGCTACCCGGTTTAATGGGTGATGTCGGGTTAAATAAATATCAGGCGATCATCGGGCACCCTGCGTTGATCGATGCCTTGACACAAAAATTGGCAGACGAAAACAATATTCATTGCGGGTCAGATTCTGCTGTGATGGTCACTGCGGGTAGCAATATGGCTTTCTTGAATTGCCTGCTCGCGGTGGGTGATCCAGGTGATGAATTTATTTTGCCTACGCCGTATTACTTCAACCAAGAGATGGCGATTCGGATGGTCGGGTGTGTGCCTGTGCCGGTTCCGGTTAACGATGACTGGAGCCTGAACGTTGAGGCGCTTGCCGCTGCCGTGACCCCGCGTACGCGTGCAATCGTGACCGTGTCCCCAAACAATCCAACCGGCGCGGTGTATTCAAAAGAGTCGCTAACAGCAGTTAACGCCCTGTGTGCTGAAAAAAATATTTATCATTTCAGTGATGAGGCGTATGAATATTTTACGTATGACGGAGCAGAACACTTTTCGCCAGCATCGCTGCCTGGTGCACAGCGGCATACGCTTTCGTTCTACTCGATGTCAAAAAATTACGGTATGGCGAGCTGGCGGATCGGTTATGTTGTTTTTCCGGTTGACCTACTAGATGCCATGAATAAAGTGCAAGATACCAACTTGATCTGTGCACCTGTTGTGTCGCAAATGCTCGCGCTTGAGATGCTGAAATACGGTCGTGCCTGGGTGCAGCCTAAAATCGACGCGCTCGCGCTGGTGCGCAAAAATGTTTATCAACGTCTTGAAGCCTTGGGTGATCTTGTAGAGTTTCCAAAAACGCAAGGCGCGTTTTATGTCTTACTTAAACTGCCTGGCTTAGCGGTTGGCACAGAACGTCTTGCGTTTAATCGTGCCATGGCGCAAAAACATAAAGTGGTCTCCGTACCTGGCTTTACCTTTGGGTTGTTCAATACCCAACAGGCGAACTATCAGCGTCTGTCTTATGGTGCGCTAGAGTCCGCCTCTGTAGATCAGGGAGCGGCGCGCTACGTCACAGCGGTCAAAGACTGGTACAAACACACTCGCGTCTAAGTTGAAGCTGACGCATAAATGCTGAACTTTTCTATGATGAATGCACTGTGGTCTCTTGATGCCCTGATGTTTTGGTTGGCGATCATTGCCACCATGGCGTTTGCCATCACGGCGGTGTTGGCAATCGCCGAGCGTGGTGTGGATATTTTTGGAGTGATCGTACTTGGTGTGATCACCGCAGTTGGTGGTGGCACAATACGTGATCTCTTGTTGGGTGTGCAGCCCTTTTGGGTTGAGGATTTGGTGTTTGTTCGGGTTGCAATACTCTCAAGTGTGTTGGCCTTCGTCGGACGCTCGTTCTTTACTCAGCCGCAGGTGTTTACATTAATGCTGTATCTTGATGGCCTAGGTGCCGCACTGTTCGGCTTACAGGGTGCGATGAAAACTTACGAAATGGCTTTTGGCTGGCCGTTGGCGCCAGTCATTCTAGGAGTGATCACTGCAATTGGCGGAGGCATCATGCGTGACGTGATCGCGGGTAGAAAAAATTTGTTAATGTCTACTGAGTTGTATGCGATTCCTGTAGCGCTCGGGTGCTTGTTGTTGATGGCAAGCCTATATTTTTATCCTCATGATGCGATTGAGATCTTGATCGGCTGCACGGCGATAACATTTTTTATGCGCGCAGCTGCAATTCACTGGGGCTTAAAGGTGCCAGCGTTTTTAGTGACACATTCAAAATCTCAATAATCACGCTGCGAGAAGTTATGCTCTGCTTTTGCGGAAATAAAAATAAAAATAAATTGCTGTCGCTGAGCCAATGTTGCGGACGCTATCTCGATTACTTTGACACGATGCCCGCGCCCGACGCCGAGAGCTTGATGCGTTCGCGTTACAGCGCTTTTGTACTTGAGCGGGGGGACTATCTAAAAAAAACCTGGTTAGACACAAAGTGCCCCTCAGATCTAAACTTTGAGCAGGACGTCAAGTGGCTAGGTCTTGAGGTTAGATCCCACAGACTAACTGGCCCTGCGCAGGCCGAGGTCGAATTTGTAGCGTTCAGTCGCTTAAAAGGGCAACCGACTCGCTTGCGTGAGCTGAGTCGTTTTGTGAAAGATAACGGACGTTGGTTTTATGTTGACGGCATCTTACGCATGCCTTAGCACCTAGGCTAAGGTTGCTCGTTGCGTGCAGCTTAGAAGAAATCACCTCAGTTCTGGCAATACCCACTCTGCGTTGGTGATGTAAAACGCCTCGGCACTTTTTTGGCCCAAACGTCCGATTCGCTCTTCGAACTCTTGCATTGGGCGGGTGCCGCCTTCAGGATGAGGAAAATCACTGCTGTAGCAATAGCAGTCTGCTAGCCCATGATGATCGATGTAATCCGCGACATTTTCGAACCAATACGGAGTGACGCGAATGTTTCGTTGAACATATTCAGAAGGTTTGAGTGACAACACACCAGACATCCGTCTTCTAAATATTTTCATAACATTATCAAGATGCGCAGCCATTGGGCCTAACCACATCGCGCCAAGCTCAATTGCACCGAAACGCAGATTTGGAAAACGCTCAAACACCCCACCCAAAATGAGTGTAGAAATAAAGTTTTGCGGAGCGTAAAACATGGCACAGGCAGTGAAAGGGTTCATCGCATCGCCCTCGGCGATCACGGCTTCCGTAGCTTGGCTAAAGTGAGGAATACCCTTATCCCAATTCGGATTTTTGAGAAAATCGAATTCGTCACCCTCTGAGCGGCCGCCACCCAGATGGAGCATGATTGTGGCGTTGGCTTCTTGAATCATGCCCCAGATTTTGTCCATCGCAGGTTGTGCGGGCGAGGCATTGCCCGGTGCAACAGAACTTGCGATGACAAACGCGCGGCCGCCTGCTTTGAGGACACGCTCAATCTCTTGCGCTGCTGTGTCAATGTTGTGAGTGTTGATGATGGCCACTGCGCGCATGCGGTTTGGATCTCGTTTGCCGAGATTGATAATAAAATCGTTCCAGTGACGCATCGTGGCAATACCGAGTGCATTATCGGCAAACGCCGCAGTTTGAATGCCAGGATCAGAAAACATAAAACTTCGGCTGACACCCATGTAATCAAGTGTTTTGATTCGGTTATCAGCGTTAAAGGCACCCGGAGCGGCCGACCCCTTCGTACGCCAAACGGTTTCATCGGTGAGTTCAGTAAACTCTTTACCTGAACGAGCAAGGATCTGTTGGGCCTCGTCTTTTGGTAGGCTCTTGATGACTTCATCAAAGCGCTTAGCAAAATTACGGCCAACTTCGCCACCGGCAAGCTCGTAATTTCCGGGTGAGGGCTGAATATGTGTATCTAAATCGATGATACGGCCATGAAAATCTTTGATATTTAGCATGTTGATCCTTAGAAGGGTGAGCTTGCTTTTTCTTTAGGCCTGTGGCGCACTCGCAATGCCTGCTTGCGATAACGGTAAGATGGTTTTAAGGGCATCTACAACACGCTCGACATCAGAGCGAATAAAGAAGTGCCCCGCTTGAAAAACATGCATGTGTGCGTCGACACTTGAGTGCTGACGCCAGTCCTCCATCACAGCAGGAGGTGCCTCGGGGTCTGAGGCACCTGCAAAAATATGAATAGGACAATTCAATGGTTCTTGCTCGGTATAAACATAGGTATCGCACAGTGTGAAATCGGCTTTCAGCGTCGGCATGAGAAATTGCAACAGGTCTGCGCTTGCTAGGACTTCTTCAGGGAATCCTCCAAAGCGCTGCAATCTTTCAATAAAGGTCTTGTCATCTAGGTTGTACAGTGTCTCGCGGGTACGCGGCAAGTGTGCGGCGCGGTGTGCACCAACAATGAGCGCTTCGGGCATTGCCATGCCATTGGCTTGCAGAGTGCGAGTTAACTCAAAAGCAACAAGTGCTCCCATACTGTGGCCATACATGACAAAAGGCTTATCTGAATACAATTGCAGCTGACTGGCTAGCGCTTGTGCCAGTGCCTGAGCCTCTTTGAATGCTGGTTCGCTAAAGCGGTTTTCTCGTCCAGGCAATTGAATCGGACAAACCTCAACGTTCGAGCCAAATAATTTTCCCCAACTACGATAGATTGATGCGCCACCACCCGCAAAGGGAAAACAAAACAAGCGTAGAACGGCGTTTGGTTGCGGAAACGGACAGGTCACCCAACGATTAAATTTCGTGTTCATGATTGTTCAAGCAAGTTATCAAGGTCGTCAAGCAAAGAGCGGGCGCGCTCGCTTGAGCTTGCACCAGAAAGCTTAGTATCTTTATCCAGTTTTGGCTCGTCTTGAGACTCTGCGAACTGGGTATTGACCATCTCTAAAAGGTAAAGCGATAGCGCCTTGGGCGACGGATAGTTAAACACAAGACTCACGGGTAGACGCTGTCCTAGCTGGCGACCAACAGCATTGGTCAGCTGTACCGCCATCAGTGAATCAAATCCTTGATCGGTCAGAGCCTGATCTTCAGGCACAGCCATGGTTTCGGCAAGCCCTAAAATCTTACGAATCTGAGAGTTCACAATGCTGGTCAACAAGCTTAAGCGTTCGGCCGTCGCGGCTTGAGCCAGTTGTTCGATCACCGCGGGTTGTGCGTCAGGGCGCTGTTCTTGCGTGCTGATCGGTGCAGACACGACCTTGCTTAAAAAAGACTGTAGTTGTTCAGTCCCTTGAATGTATTGATCCCACTGACAATCAATCACACCCACCTGAGTCCGAGTCCCGAGCATGCACCTGCCCAGCGCCTGTAAGGCCAGCTGAGTACTGAGTGTTGAAAAACCTTGCGCGGCAAGTTGCTTAGAAATTTTTGAGTTAGATTCGGCCATTCCGACAGATGCCCAAGGGCCCCAATTCATGCTCAAAGCAGGTAGGCCCGCAAGCTTGCGCTGATGGGCGACTGCGTCCATGAAGCTATTGGCCGCAGCGTAGTTGGCCTGGCCACGATTGCCAAGAAGAGAGGCCGCCGAAGAGAACATGACAAAGCAATCGATCTCGAGGTGTCGGGTCAACTCGTCAAGATTCAATGTTCCGTGAACCTTGGCAGAGTAGGCGTTGTCAAAGTTCGACCACCGAAGATCGATTAATAGATGATCGTCCAAGATGCCGGCACAATGAAGAATTCCTAACTTACGTGGACCATCTGCTTGTGTTAACCGAAGCGCGCTTTCTAGGGACTCGCGATCTGCGATGTCAACGCATAGATGCGAGACGCTCGCACCTTGTTGACTCAGTGCGTTAATCGCTTGCTGAGCTTGAATTGAGAGAGGCTGACGGCTCAAGAGCATCAACCGACGCGCACCGTGCTCGACTAACCACGCAGCTGTCGCTAGCCCAAGCCCGCCCGTTGCCCCAGTCACAACGTAAGTGACTTGCTCTGAAAATAGCAGTGGTTGTTGTTCGGAAGTTGTGACTTCGCGAATACGATTAATGCGTGCAACGAAAGCTTGCTCATCTCGGTACGCAAGTCGCCACTCGTTTTGATTGAGGTGGATGCTGTGCCAAAGGTGCTTGGCGGCAAGTTCAGGATTAGCCGACGGTAAGTCAACGCAAGTGACTTTGAGTTCAGGATGCTCAAGCACCGCGGTCATGCCGATACCCCAAAGCGTCGACTGCGCGATATTTACGGGTAGTGTGTCGCCTGTTAAGGCTTGGGTACGCTCAGTGACTAAGCAAAAACGCTTTCCAATCGTGACGTTATGTTTGACACACGCCTGAATTAAATGCAGCACCGTAGTGCCGGACGCACTTTGCACTTGAGCGATGTCGGACAAGCCCTCAGCGGAAGAATTCATGGGCCATAAGTTGACAATGCCAGCCAGCTTAGGATTGGGGCCAAGGGATTGAATCAAGTCAGAAAAGGCTGTGGCGCTTAAGGGATCAATGGTACGCGTCGACGGGTTTGTGTGAAGGGCGCGAGCCTCGCTTGCTTGAGCAACAATGCACGACTGGCCCGCCCGTTCGAGGCGCTGGGCAAGCAAATGACCAACGCCAAGGCGATCAGTTAGGATGAGCCAAGGTGCTTCAAGAGACGATTCGACGCTGAGAGTGGCCGTTTGCTCAACCGGCTCCCAGGTGATTTCGTGCATCAACGCGCTAACTTTGCGCTGAGCACTGCGATTCAGTGCAGTCAAATCGGCCAGACGTGCTTGTAAACCGACTAATTCGATCAACACATTGCCAGTGGCGTCGCACAGCTTGACGTCGGCTGTCGCATGCTCATTATTACTGCCATCGCGTAGCGCGAGGTAAGCATACGCAGGCACTTCATTGCTTTGCCTCAGTATCCGCACAGCCTCGATCGCAAAGGGCAGCCATGTTGTACCTTCTTGATGCATCCCCATCGCCAAAAGAAGCGTAAACCCTGCGTCGAGCATGCCAGGGTGGCGCTGTTGAAGGGCGAGACCAGAGCGCGAAGGGGGCTCTGCGATCACTCCAAGTGCTTCGCGGGCATTGCGTTGGATGCTTTTCACCCAGCGATAGCTTGCACCGAGTTCAATTTTTCGCGATGCTAACTCGAGCAAAAACTTTTCAAGATTGACGGTCTGAGTCAAGCCAGAACGTAGCTGCGCAAGCGCTAGGGTCTCGCTCGTCGTGATGGTAGTTTCAACGATGTCAGCCTGGGCATGCTGACTTGTCAGAATTGAATCAGTAGCAATCGTTGAATCAAAGCTGACCAGTTGGGCTTCACGGCGGCCTTGCACATTTTTATCGATCACGACTTGAACGGTGCGCGTCTGATCTTTTTCAATGACTAAGGGTTCGGGAAAGTGAATGTTATGAAGTGAAAACGGCTGTTCTTTTAACAAGATTTGAGCGGCGTCTAACAACATCGTGACGTGACAGGCCCCCGAGACAACCACCTCACCGTGTATCAGATGATCGTTTAGAAAGGGCAGAGCGACAGGATTAAAGTCGTTTTGAAAAATCGTGTTCGATAACGTTGGAATCTGTAGTTGATGTCCGAGCAACGTTTGCGATGCTTTCTGGGGCGAAGTTGCCTGCGCTGCAGGTCGCTCAAGCCAATAGCGTGTATGTTGAAAGGGATAAGTCGGAAGTGGTAAACGCAGTCGCTGTTTGTCACGATCTACATTTTTTAAATCGGCTAAGCCAAGCACGGCAAGTTGTGCCATGCTCTTAAGAATAGTTATCCAGTTGTTTTCGGTCGCCTTCAGGCTTGGTAACCAAGTGCAGGTCTCTGGCAGGCATTGTGTGCCAAGTCCAGTCAGCGTCGGGCGCGGTCCAATTTCTACAAAAACCTGACAGCCTAGCGCGGCCATGTGTTCGAGCCCGGTTTGGAACTTGACCGACTGCCGAATATGTTGTCGCCAGTATTGAGGCATGGTGACCTCATCCGACGCAGCAGTACCGGTTAAGTTCGAGATCAACGCGATCTGTGGATTTTGAAATTCTATGCTTTGGGCGATTTGTTCAAAACGATCGAGCATCGGCTCCATCAGTCTTGAATGAAAGGCGTGCGAGGTGTTGAGTTTTTGAGTGCGAATGCCTAAAGCAGTCAGCTTTACAATAATATCTGCCAAAGGTGCGCTGCAGCCTGAAAGCACGGTGTTTTCTGGGCTGTTTTCTGCTGCAATCGAAACATCCTTACCCGCTTCAGCAAGTAGCGGCCGAACCGTTGAGGCGCTTGCAAATACGGCCCACATTTCGCCAGACTGCTCTAAGGATTGCATCAAACTGGCGCGACTCGCAACCAGACGCACCGCATCTGCAAGACTCATGACTCCAGCAAAGCATGCCGCAGCGTATTCGCCGAGGCTGTGGCCCATGACGGCGTTTGGCATCACCCCGAGTGCTTGCCAAAATTTTGCCAATGAATATTCAAGAGCAAATAAGGCGGGCTGTGCGTAACCAGTTTGATGAATCAGTCCGTTTGCAGACCCGTTGTCGAACATCACCTCTAACAGCGGCTTTTCAAGCAACGGTGCAAAAAGCTCAGCACAAATATTTAACTGATCGCGAAAAGCCGTTTCAGTTTCATATAAATAGCGTCCCATGTCTGGGTATTGTGAACCTTGCCCTGTAAAGAGAAAGCCAATTTTAGTTTTTGCGCCAGCTTTAGCGTTGTGATGAAAAGCGTCGGTACCTGACTCATTCTTTTCGATGGCAGTTAGTTGCGCGATAAAGTCTTGTGAATTTTCACCCACGATTGAAACGCGCTGATCAAAGACTTTGCGACCCGTGTTGGCAGTAAAGCAGAGATCTGCAAGATTGACGTCAGGGTGCTCGGTGAAATAGCGCGCAAAACGCCCAGCGTATTGGCGCAGGGCGACTTCATTGCGGGCCGTGAGCATCAAGACCTGTGCAGGACGTTCGTTTGGATTTGTTGCCCTGACAATGAAAGGTGCCTCTTCAAGGATGGCATGCGCATTGGTGCCACCGATCCCTAACGAGTTAACGCCCGCCCGACGTGGCGTGCCAGTCGTCTTCCATGCACAGGCTTCTGTATTGATGTAAAACGGACTCTGTTCAAGCTTCAAGGCCGGATTTGGCGTTTTGAAATTTAGAAGTGGTGGAATGAGTTTGTGATGCAGCGCGAGTGCCGTTTTAATAAAGCCTGCAGTGCCTGACGTAATCTGCAAGTGACCAACGTTAGTTTTGACCGAACCTAATGCACAAAAACCAGTGGCCTGAGTTTGAGTTCGAAACACTTGCGCTAAGCCATCGTGCTCAATCGGGTCGCCGATCTCAGTCCCAGTGCCGTGGGCTTCAATAAATCCAATGGTTTCGGGTAAAACGTTTGCAACTGCAATCGCTTCTGCCACCGCGATTGCTTGGCCATCGCTGCTCGGAGCCATATAGCCAACCTTAGCACCGGCATCGTTATTGACCGCTGAGCCTTTTACGACAGCAAAGATATGATCCCCGTCTCGCACAGCATCGTCGAGGCGTTTGAGTAAGATAGCGCCGACACCGCTACCAAAGATTGTGCCACGCGCCTCGGCGTCAAATGAGCGAACGTGTCCATCAGGCGTAACAATCATGCCGGGTTGATACAGGTGGCCCGCGTGCTCAGGGGACTGCACTGAAGCACCGCCAGTCAGAAATAGATCAGTTTCACCGGCCAACAATGACTGACAAGCCATATGTACGGTGACTAGGCCCGTTGAACAGGCGGTCTGAACATTGATGCTCGGTCCACCGAGGTTTAATTTGTACGAGACGCGAGTCGTGAGATAGTCTTTATCGTTTGCGACCATGAGCATAAAGCCGCCCATTGAATCGAGGGTTGCAACGTTCAGGTCATCCTGCGAATCTAGCAAGGCACGATTGGGTAGTACGTTGTTCAGTAAGTAGGTATTCATGGCGGCGCCCGCATACACGCCCGTTACACCTGGGTAAGTGGTGGGGTCGTAGCCAGCGACTTCGAAAGCCTCCCAAGCGCATTCAAGAAACAAGCGTTGCTGGGGATCCATGAGCTCTGCGTCGCGTGCAGAGTAGCCAAAGAATTCGGCATCAAAGCCTCTGGCATCCGAGATCAACGGACTTGCTTTGACGTAATCTGGTCGATCAAAGACGTCGCGTGAAAAGCCACTTTTGATAAGATCTTGATCGTCAAAAAAGGTAATGGATTCAACACCTGCCGCCAGATTTTTCCAGAAGGTATCAATGTCATCGGCACCTGGAAACCGACATGACATCCCGATGACAGCGATATCCTGGCTTGCTCCCGCTGTGTGGTGCACGCTGCGTGAGTGTGCGCGTGCTTGTCCTTTTTCTGTTGGACTGGCCTGCGTTTTTTCACCCGATAGTTGTTTGACGAGCGTTTCGATCGTCGGTGAGGTAAACAAGTCAACTAGGGTGACGGCAGGGCCAAAGATTTCCATTAATCGTTCGTGCGCTTGCACGAGCGACAATGAGTCCCCACCGAGTTCAAAGAAATTATCCTGCAGGCCGACTTGGGTGATTCCCAGAACGTCTTGCCAGATTGTGGCGATTTGTTGTTCGATCTCTGAGGCCGGAAGCGCTGAAGCAAGCGGCGCTTCGTGATACAGAGTGCGCAAAGCTTCAACGCGCTCAATCACCTGCGCAAATTCGTCTTGCTGAAAACGGGTGCTGAGTTGTTTGTGCTGAATTTTTCCGATTGCAGTTTTGGGGATAGCCTCAGCCGCAAGAGGAATCAAAAAGTCGGCCTTGATGCCAACCTGCTGGGTGAGCTTTGCTTGAATTTGCTTGAATACATTCGCCAGCGCACGTTCGTCGGTCACTTTCGTATGAAAAAATAAAACGAGGTGTAGCCTATCTGTGCCGGGTGCGAACGCTGCGCAAGCTGCCGTATACGAGGGCTCTAGGTCTTCGACTTGTTCGGCAGCCGCTTCAATCTCAATATTTGAGAGGTTCGCACCATTAACAATAATCCCCATGCCGACACGGCCAAGCATGACCAACTCGCCGTTTGAAATAAAAGCGGCATCGCCCGTATCAAACCAACCGTCGTCAACAAACGCTTGATTGGCCTGAGGGTTGCGAAAATAGCCAGGCATGAGGCCCGCGCCTCGCAGCTGAAATCTTCCGGCAGTCTCTTCGTCAACGACATGATTATGTTCGTCAACAATGCGCATCGACATGCCTGGGATGACTGGACCTAAACTGGCAAACGAAATACAGGTCGGGTCGTCGGGTGCAACGTGTTTAATCGCGCCGCTGAGCTGATGGCGATCAATATGCATAAACTTGATTGATTGCCCAGCAAGTGGCAGGTGATATGACACTCCTGAACAGGTTTCTGCCATGCCGAATGCTGAAATCAAGCTTTCGCGGCGAAAGCCATAAGGGCGAATAGCATCGAGAAATTCGGTCACTGTGGAATAAGCGATCAATTCGCCCGCGCTGAGTAAGCCCTTTACGCAAGACAAATCCCATTTGCCATCGGCTTGGCCTTTGAGCGCCTTACTAACTAAAGCAAAAGCAAAATTTGGTGCCCAGCCGTGTGTTACGCGATGCTGATCGATCAGATCGAGCCAACGTAAAGGTCGCGCTAAAACAAATTCTTTTTGTGCATAGACCAGCTTGCTACCTGCTAGAACGGGGCTGATGTGATACGCCGAAATATTGCCAATGTGGTCAAACGGCAACCAACTTAAAATGACGTCGCTTTCTTGGCTGGCACACAAGAGGTTGGTGCCGATTCCGCGGGATAAAAGGTTACCGTGCGTGAGTTCGACGGCTTTAGAGAGCCCCGTGCTACCAGAGGACAATACATAAAACGCGACGTCGTTTAGCGTCGCCTGGTAGACCGTATTGATCGGGGCCTGCTGCCGAAGATTTTCAACACGCGCGATTTGAGCGCCTAGCAGCTCAGGGTAGCGACTAGAGCTATTCAGGGCCGGCGCAAGCGCTGAGGTCGTACAAATGAGCGGCCGATCTAATAACTTCCAAATATGAATCAGTTGTTCGAGCGCGCGGCTGTCTAGGTCGTAACTGACCGGAATTGGCACTACGATGGGCTCAAGGCCCGCAAACAGACAGCCCCAGAAGACAGGTAAGATGTCTTCACTGAGTGACAGCTGTAATAAAACTTTTTGACGCGGCTGTAGGCCCTGCTCCTGAAGCCCAGTCGCGATGCATTTGGCCGCTTGAATTAAGTGCCCATACGTGAGATTGTTCTCTTGGCCTTGCCCATCAATAAAAATAATCGGCGTTGATGTCAAGACCCCGAGAATGGCATTTGACAGATTCTGCAGTTTCACTACGCGGTCAGGCAACGTAGAACCGTGTTGAATCGCAGGAAGTTTGCTCATAGGGTAGGCACGGCGCATCAAAGGCAATGAAATATCAGGGCGTACTTATTTTACCTTTCGGGCACTTAGCAACCTCACAAAAACCGTCACAAGTGACCTGCCTCACCGTCGACAAACCATCAAGGATGATCGATAGAGGCTCTGCCGTCTGGCTTGCTAGTCATACAGTGCATAGTAATTATTTAAGTCATCAAACACCACAGTAACAGTGTTGTCGTTTTCTACCCCTGCGCGCACCACAACCGTTTTATCCAGAAAATAATTTTCGTAAGTCCAGCCCGCAGGCATCCTAAGTAGCTGGTCTATGTTTGATAGATTTTCACGATTCAAACTTGGTTGCACCTCTTTGGTATAGCTGTACATGATGTATGAGTTGCCCTCGGGTGAAACAAGTCGATGCACCAATGTTCCAGCGTTCCAGATGTAGTGCGAGTCGCCGCGGATCTTAAATGGCACATAACTCGCCCCTGCCAAATTTTTGGTGCTCTTAAGTTTTGTGGTCTGGTAGAGCTGTCTGAGGCTAATTCGTGTCTCGCCCAAGACCGAAAACTTGAGATCACTCACCCAATAATATTCATTGAGAACTGGAGTCAAATTGATGTCCATCAGCATCTGGTTGGCTCCGCCTTTCAGAACGGTGTCGAAGGTTGCGACGGGCTTCAATTGTGCAGAGGCGGAGGCAACGGTTATCTTGCTCATGCGGTCGGGACTGCAGGTTTGGAGGCGATAAGTCGAAAGCGTTGTAATCACGAGCTCAAACCTTAACCAATCGTACCGAGTTGCGTACAGACTACAATCCCAGTTGTCTAGATGAACGACGGAAGCCGCGTTGGTAGGTTGAGCTGTCGCTGAAGACAGGGCTTGCTGAGTGTTTTGCGGGCCCTGTGAGCTTTGGGCGCCCTGAGGGCCCTGCTGGCCCTGTTGGCCCTGTTGTGCGGCCTGGGCAGGCGCAGGCGCTGTCGCGGGCTGGGCGAGAGCTTGCGGGCACAATAAGCTAATGAAGATTAACGCGGAGGCGAAAAGGCTTTTCATATATGTGGAAACAAAAAAGGAATGGGATCATTTAGCTTCGACGAGTATTATACGATTTGAGCCTCGAAGCATTGAATAGGGCTTGCGAATTGCGAGGTTTTGACAGAGTTAGTTCTGGGTTTTGTAAGGATTCTGACCGCTTTGAACCTATACTCTTCTCATCGAGTTAATTGTCTTCAGGATAGCCGTTTGTTTGTGAAAAAATGAAAAAATTCTGGTTTATTTTGGTGATTTTGCTTGGGCTAACGAATCGTTTAGCCTTGGCCGAAGTATGCTCTAAGCTGACTCTGACTGGTCCGCCGAACTCTGCGCCATCTTCTTGGACAAGCGACGGAAAACTGATTGGCGCAGCGGTCGAGTACGCCGAAACTATTAGCCGCGCGTCGGGTATTAAACAAGTTGAGTTTCGAGCGTTTCCAACCTGGAGTCAAGCCTTACAGGCAGTGTATCGCGGCGAAGTTGATGTGATTTTTTCAGCCAACTGGTCCGAAGAGCGAGAGCGTTATCTCGACTACATACGCCCACACATGTCTAGCCAGTTTCTGAACGTTGTTGTGAGGCGCGGAGAGGCCTTTGATCTCAACAAGCTAGAAGATTTGGCTAGCCGCCCGGGAGCCTCGCCTGCGGGCGATGCCTACGGCGATGGACACTTTGGCACGTTCGTGAAGAAGAGCTTACAGCTCCAGAAGGCAGAAAACACAGGCAAAGCGGTGGATCTGTTGTTAGAAAAAAAGGTGGATTATGTGTTCGGGTACGAAGACGCCATCTTTAGCCAATTAGCGTCTAGAAATCTCGGATCGGCTTTGCAGATTTTGAATACCTATCCAACTCGCGCTGAGGGGTTTATTGCATTCTCCAAACGATCACTGTGCGGGTTAGCCTTGCGAGAGCGATTTGCGGATCAAGTTGCCTTGGCAAATGCCAACCATACGTTTCGCGCGCTAATGATCAAGTACCGCGAGGTATTTAATGAGAGCCTGACAAGGCCAAAGTGACTAGTGTTTGTTCGGGTCGCTTTGATGATTCGGTGTTTTGTTTGAGTGGTGTGCTTTTCACGTTGTGCAACGCTACATTAAAATGAAAACTAGCTTAGTAGTGCGCCAAATATGACCATAACGATCGCTGTTGCTAACCAAAAGGGCGGTTGCGCTAAGACAACGACGGCCGTTAATTTGGCGGCAGCGCTCGCAGAGCTTAAACAGCGCGTTCTATTGATTGATCTGGACCCTCAGGCGAATGCGAGTCATTGGCTGGGTGCGGCGAGCGATGCGCCCGGTGTGTTTGAAGTATTGACGACCAAGGTTTCGGTAAACGGCCTGTTAGTCGCAACCCCTACAGAGGGGCTAAGTTTGCTGGCTGGCAGCCGAAGTCTGGCGAGCATTGAAAAGTCTTTAGCAGCCGAGTTGTCAGTTGAGACACTGTTAAAAAGACGTTTGGCCTCGCTCGAGAGTTTGTCGTTTGATTATGTGTTGATTGATACTCCGCCTACCCTGGGGTTGATGACTGTGAATGCACTGTGTGCAGCAAACCAAGTGTTAATACCAGTTACGACGCATGTGATGACGCTTTCGGGTGTTGCTCAGTTAATGCAGACCTTCGAAGATGTGAAAGGTGTGCTCAACCCCGGGTTGTCGTTGTTAGGTTTATTGCCGTGCCGAGTCGATCAGCGTACCCGGCACTCGAAAGACATTGTTGAGGCCCTGATAGCGCGCTTTGGTCAGCAAGTTCTAGTTGCACGCATTCGAGAAAATATCCGCTTGGCAGAAGCTCCCTCTTTCCAGAAAACCATACTGCAGTACCAGCCAAACTCAAACGTTGCAGAAGATTTTCGTACGTTGGCACACGAAGTGGTCTCACATCGGTCAAGGTAAAAAAATGGTCACCAAAGTACGCAAAACAATCTTACAGAACCCGTTAGACGAAATTGTAACCAGCGCGAAGCCTGTTGCGAAGACTGCGCGTCCGGTTAAGAAAAATACTGCGGCCACTAAAGCGATGCGTGCAGCCAAGACTGTTGACGCTGGTGCCGCACCCACAAAAACGAGCACCGTCAATATCTCTGGCAAAAACGTTGAGCAAGACTCTAGCCCCGTCAAAGCGGCTCGCATCCAGTCTCAAGCAGTCAAGGCTTCACCCAAGAAGCAGACCTTGAGCGCTGAGCAACGCACGACGTCTGCCCAAACTCAGACCGCCGAGCAATTGATGGCAGCAGAACTTGCTCCGTCGTCGGCTCTGCTTGCAAATCGCGAGGAAGAGATTATTAGCCACCCCTGCACCCCAATCAAGGTGCTAGAGGCACCTGGGGTGTTGAGCTCGCCGACAGGTGCTCGGGCGTTATCAGGGCAATATTTGACTGCTGAAGATATTTTTCAGAGCGAGTTGAGCCGTGCACGCGTGTTAGTTAAGGCAGAGGTCACCCGAACCAGACTGTCCGCTCAAAAAATTGTTGCGCGCTGGTCCCGTTGGTCAGTAGCAGTCAGTTTTATACCTGCCCCGTTCGTTGACATGGCGGCGATCTCTGGCGTACAGGTAAAGATGATCTACGAGTTATGCAAAAAGTATGAGGTTGATTTTGAGCATAAGGCTGCCGTCGCGATTGCCTCGGGAGTTGCGGGCGGTGCAGCGGTACAGACAATGGCGGGGGTCGTCGCCAAGCAAATGGTGCGTTTTGCGCCCGGTGTCGGACCGGTGTTTATGTTTGCAGTCGAACCCGCGATATCTTACGTTACGACAAAAGCCATCGGGTTAGCCTTCATTAGCCACTTTGAAGCAGACGGGCGAATGCACGATTTCAATCCAGAAAGAATTAGGCACTATATGGCGGCACAAATCAAAAAACGTCAAATGATGTTTAAAGACAAAATCAGGTCCGAACAGGCTTAAGGTCATTGATCGCGAAGCGATCCCCTTTTTTCAAACTCACAAATTCCCAGATGCGTAACCCCATTAAATCTGAACTCCTCGATTTCTTGACAGATTCAAATCCTCAGCAATTGAGGCACTTGGTCGCATTGTCTGGTCTGGTTGGTATCCTCAACACTTTGTTGATTGCGGTCATTAATATGGCGGCCTCCAATGTTGCAAAAAATGAAAGTGTGACGCTAGAATTTTTTGGTTATGCGCTTGTATTTATTGTTTTTTTATTTTCTACCAAGCGAGCCAATAAAGAGAACATTAAAAAGGCCAATGAGTTTATCTATCGCTTCAAGATTCGTATCATGCATGACGTATTTCGATCGAATTTGTATAAGGTAGATAAATTAGGTCGTGATTATATTCTTGAAGTGTTGAACAGAGATACCGAGTTGGTCTCGCAATCGGTAAGTTCAGTACTAGGGCTGTTTCAGTCGTCGCTCACTGTTTTTTTTCTGATGATCTATATGGCTACGGTCTCAGTGACGGCCAGCATAATTTTGACTGGCGCAATCGCCTTGGTGTTTATTGTAGGAGTCGCTGAGTTAAATAAATTGGTAGAAGCCTTTCGGCTGTTGGCGATTGAAGAGGCCAAAGTCAACGCGCTTTACGGCTCGTTTTTAAGTGGCTACAAAGAAGTGAAAATGAATTCGCAGCGAGCGCTTGGCTTGACGCGCGATTTGATCGCCGACGCGAAGGACGTCAACGCTGAAAAAACAGTGTTGCTTCAGGGCATCGTGCAGTACTTCATGTACTTACAGATGCTCATGTATCTTGTCGTTGGTTTAATCATTTTTGTTGTGCCAATTTTTTCGGCTGACTTCTCGTCGCAGGTGTTAATGGTCACGACGACCGCACTGTTTTTAGCGAGCTCAGTGTCTGCGGCAATCGTGGTGGTGCCGAATCTGTCTATTGCAAACATTGCAGCGAGAAATTTACGCGAGCTCAGTGAGAAACTATCTTTCGAGAGCAATGATAGAACGAGTGCTGGATTGACTGAGTTTTCTGAGGTCAATACGCTGGCGCTTGAGGATATTACTTATGTGCACAGTGGTGATGGGGTGTCTCGCCCCTTTGCCTTAGGCCCTATTAGCTTCGAGTTTCAGGCTGGTAAGGTGTATTTTATTCGGGGCAATAACGGCTCTGGCAAAACGACCTTGATTCGGGTCATGCTTGGTTTGTATCAGTGTCAGTCTGGCCGGTTGCTCGTGAACGGACAACCTGTTGCTGAACCCAGCAATGCGGCCTATCGGGATCTGTTTGCTGTGGTATTTAGCGACTTCTATTTATTTAAAAAGCTATACGGATTACCAGCCGCCGACGAGGCAGAGTTAAATGACCTGCTTGATCTGTTTCAGATGCAACACAAGGTCTCGATCGATGACGGCGTGTTCTCTGATCTAAATTTTTCAACAGGACAGCGCAAGCGATTGGCCCTGTTGGTCGCGCTGCTTGAGAAGAAAAAAATCATTGTGCTAGATGAGTGGGCGGCCGATCAGGATCCTGAGTTTAGACAAGAATTTTATGAACAAATTATTCCTAAATTACGAGAGCTGGGTAAGACGGTGATCGCAATTACACATGATGACCAGTACTACGAGTTAGCGGACCAGGTCATTTATATGGAAAACGGTATGTCCATTCACGCAAAACATAAAGATTAAATTATGCTAAGCCGATTTTTAACTATCTGTAAGCGGGTACTGAGCTTTATTTTTTATCCACTGACTTGGTTGGTGCGTACCATCACGGGCTGGATTGCAGGGAATTTTATCTCACTGGCATTCGCTGTCATTCTTCTGTCCATTTCGGTTGTGGTCTTGTGGCAGCGAGTGGTGATTGTCATTCCTGCTGGTTTTGTTGGCGTGCTTTATCGACCCTTGTTGGGTGGTATCGCGATGAATAAGGTTTTGGGTGAAGGGCTCAATCTTGTGTTTCCGTTGAATACGGTCACTCAGTACGATGCTCGCGTGCAGATGAAGCAGATTCAAATGGAGGTCCTGACAAAGGATCAACTTAGGTCAGATATAAAGGTGTCTTTCCAATTTCAGATTAACAAGTATGCGTTGCCGTTGTTACATAAGTTTGTAGGGCCTGAGTATCTGACTAAAGTCGTTTTGCCTGAGGTCACCGGCAAGACCAGAGTGATGTTTGCAGAGTTGTCGTCTCAAGAGGCTTTTACGAAACAACTCGAGAGAGTCGTAAACGAAATTGCAATCATGTCCGATCAGGTGATTTTAGAAAAGCTCGGACCTCCCGGTCTAGACTATGTCCGGTTACTGCGCATCACCGCAGTGCAGCTTGAGTCGATGGAGTTTCCGGCAGAGATACAGGCTGCGATTCGCAACAAGATTGCAGAGTCGCAGGCTGCTGAGGCCTATGTGTTCAAGGTGCAGGCTGCACGCCTCGAGGCAGAGCGCAAAGAGGTAGAGGCTGGCGGCATTAAAAAATATCAAGACATTGTGAATGCAGGTTTGACCGATAACTATTTGAAGATTCGCGGCATTGAAGCGACGCTCAAGCTCGCCGAGTCGAACAACTCAAAAGTGGTGATTTTTCGTTCTTCGCCTAATGGCTTGCCGATTGTGTTGAGCGGCGATTCAGCGACCCCAAGCCCCCAGCCTTCCGCCGCGCCCGGACCTGGTGGACCTGGACCCGGCGGACCCGGACCTGGTGGCCCTGGACCTGGCGGACCTGGAGCTGGTGGCCCTGGACCTGGTGGACCCGGAGCTGGTGGCCCTGGACCTGGTGGACCCGGACCTGGTGGTCCTGGGCAGGGACGGGGTGGTCCACCTCCGGGAGGCATCCCTCCTGCTGGGGCACAAAAGTAGAAGCGTGGTCGCGCCGCGATGAGTGGCTAGTTATCGTCCTTAGGAGAACGGCATGGAATTAACGATTGCATACGTGTGTGTGTGCGTGGTGATAGCTTTTTATGGGCGGGATTGTCGGATTGGCTTTTGGGGTGTGCTTTTGTCGTCAGTATTACTGACCCCTGTGGTAGTTTTTTATGGGCTGTTGGGTTTGAAACCTGCTAAGGCCAAGCCTCAAAAAGAAACGACGCCAACCAAGCGTTGGTGGAAGTTGAAGTAAGTCTTTGAGCTGTTAGTTTTTTCTTATTCCTTTCGTGCAGTTTTTACTTTATTTATAAACAAGAATATTCAATTTTTTAAGAGGTGTATATGTTAAGGATGCTGAAGCTAGTTCCGCTTTTATTTATCTCTGTGTTGTCGGGCTGTGCCGGCCTGACAAATTCGACAAGTTTTCGTGAAATGTCCTCGGCCTACCGCGAGGTACTTGAGCAGTACGCCAACGACAATGTGCTGTTAAATATTGTTCGTGCGTCGAAATCAATGCCTGTCAGCTTCTTAGACATGCCCTCTGTGATGGGTTCTGGCAGTGTAAGCAATTCGGTGCAAGCAGGCCCCTCAATTTATGGTGTCGCACCTGGTTCATCACTTGCGGGCTTCTTTACACCAACCGGTGGTTCAGGCGTGAGCGCCGGCGTATCGCTTGCGGTGAATAACAGCTTTAACTTCACCCAGTCATCACTGGATAACTCGAGTTTTATGGTTTCGTTTCTGAGTGACCTGAAACCGGCAGCGATTGCAAGCTTAAGTAATTCTCAACTTGCAACGCGTGACGTGTTGTTTTCGCTTGCGATTGAGTCAATTGAGGGTCAAGATCCTCAAGGAAAAACTCTGGTCAAGTTTTACAACGATCCCTATAGTCCAAAATTTATTGAGTTTCAGCGGACGTTATTCAACTTAGTCCGTGCAGGGATCACTGTCGAGCAAACGCAAACCATGATGCCGGTTTCGGCACCAATGGATGCAGAGACGGTCAACCGTAACCTGCAGGGTGTTGCGACTGCGCAATCTATCCCGATGACTGCTTTGGTGCCTACAAAGTTGCCTGGTGGCCGTGATGGTTTTCAACTCATGAGAATGATGCCGCCTGACGCACGCATTTGCTTGGAGCAAAAGGCGGCAGATGAACAGCTGTCGTTTAGAGTTGCACAATCGGCATATTGCAAGAGCTCTAAGGCTTCGGGAGGCGCGGTCGATACCTCTAAGCCAGAAGTGACTTTGATTATCAAGTTGCGTTCTGTTCGTAACGTGTTTGAGTTTTTGGGCGCGCTGGTTAACATTCAAAACGGAGCGGAGCCACGCATGATCACGGTTGTTGACTCTGAAAAGATGACGGCTAATGCAACTATGGAGCAAATCTTAGCCCAATCGAAGCCTTTGTTTGTTGTTAAAAAAGGTACGAGTTCTGGCGACAATATTATGACCGTGGCTTATCAAGGTACGACATACTCTGTACCTAAAGATGACAAGAATGCAACCTATACCAATCAAGTCTTGGCGATGTTGTCGCAAATGTTGACTCTGACAAAAGTACCAGGTTCAATTCCTCTGTCGCCAGCTGTGCTAATTAAGTAAAGCCAGTTGAGCTTTACGTGAGTTAAAAAAACTGACCCTTTGGGTCAGTTTTTTATTTCAGTCAGAGTGGTGATTATGTGTAATGGTCTTTTTGAAGCCTTCACTGTGTTCACAAGCTCAGCAGGTTTCAGTCTTTGAATGCTTGCGCAATCTGATTGAAGGCGTCTGTTTCGAGCAAAAAAGCCTCGATTACCAGTGGATCGAATTGAATCTCTTTTTTCTCGATGATGAACTGAATCGCGCTCTCGTGTGTCCAGCTGTTTTTGTAGACTCTTTCTGATACTAATGCATCGTAGACATCGGCCAGAGCCATAATACGGGCCTCAAGTGGAATCTTTTGCCCTTGCAAACCTCTTGGATAGCCTTCGCCGTTCCACCATTCATGGTGTCCACCCGCGATATTTTTTGCAACGGTCATGAGTTGATTTTGCTCTTTGTCATGTTTGGTTGCGGCCAGTGTATTTTCGCCGATGATGGCATGTGTCTTCATGACCGACCACTCATCCTCGGTTAAGCGTCCAGGCTTTAACAAAATGTTGTCAGGTATACCGACCTTGCCGATATCGTGCAAAGGTGCGGCCTTAAACATGATGTCGATAGCTGTATCGTCTAGTTCGTCAAGATAATATCCCAATGTACGAAGCCGAAGCGCAAGCGTTTTGACATAGCGCGGTGTGCGTAAAATGTGTTGCCCAGTCTCATTGTCTCGCGCGAGTGCAATGGCGTTTAGTGTGGACAGCATTTGTTCTTCTAGATAGTCCGATTTTTGATGCGCCAGTTCTAGCAGCTGGGCTTGAGCGTCCAGTAACAAAGATTTTTGTAATTCAAGCTCAGAGACATCCACGTGTGTGTGAATGGTGTCCTGATGTACTGTTTTGGATGTAATCACACGTATGGTGCGATTGTGAGGCAGCGTAAGGTCAAAGGGTGTACCCGAAAAATTGAACTGTTCGATCAAATCAGACCGAGGTTTTTTTATAGCTTGTCTCTCGGGACCTTGCTCTTGTTGCCAGGCTTGGTCGTACACATAAAAAAACGAACGGTTCAGGCAAGCCTGCTTGTCTTGACAAGCATACATGTCAACAAACGCCTGATTGACCCATTTCAACATGCCGTCGTGGTCGCAGATCATGACGCCGTCGGGTAAACGATCAAGTAGTGTTGCTGCCTCGGCTGAAACTGCTGGGTGAGTTGTGTGCGCTTGGACGAGCAGCTCACTCGGGATGATTTTCTCTGAATTCCATATTCGTACGCGTTGGCCATCAGGTAGCGGCAATGAAGACACGTGCACACGCTGATCTCGGTGATCAAAACTGTAGGGGCGCATCTGTGCGTGATGCCGGTCGATACCCATCGAAATGAAGTGCTCAATATTGGGTAAGTCATCGGAGCTTAAACGAGCCTGATAAAACCGCTGTAGATTGTCACGATAGGGCTCACCCTCGTAGACTTTGCCCAAGTGTTCTGGAAACACATTTAAAAAGGTACGATTCCAGAATACCGTGTGATCCTGAGCGTCAAACACGCACATGGCGGTATTGACGCCATCAAGTGTGTCACCGATTGTGCGTAAAAATTGCCGGTTGATTCGCGGTGAGAGTGCCGAAGTTGCCATGGGGCTCTATTACTGTGGTACGAAGCCGCTGTCTTGAATCAAGCGAGCCCAGCTCTTAGAGTAGCCGCGCTCGCGCTCGCTGAGAGAAGCCGGGGGCATGAATTCAACGGTTAGGCCCAAGCCTTTCAGGCGTTCGAGCACCTGCGGTTGATGTAATACTTTTTCAACCGCTGTGGCGTAACGTTCAATCACGTCTTGCGGCGTGCTCGCTGGTGCAAAGATGCCGTAATAGGGCAAAGCCTCAAAGCCTTTGAGACCAAGCTCGGCAAGCGTAGGCACTGCGGGCAGTAAAGCTTGCCGCTGATTGCCCATGACTGCAAGCATTTGAACCTTACCCGCTTTGATGTATTCGATAAAGTCTGGCACTGAGGCTACGCCAGCTGGTATCTGATTACCCAGCATATCGATGAGCATCGGCGCACTGCCGCGGTAGGGGATGGCCTGTAAATCAAGTTTAGTTTTTGCTGCGAGCACTTTGACTAAAAATTCTGGCACCGAGGCTGGTGCTGGGATCCCTATCGCAAGTCTGCCGCTGCCTTGCGAGCGGATCCAGTCAAGATATTGCACATATGAGGTTGCGGGTGTGCCCGGCGAAACCGCTAGGCCATTGGCAAAGGACGCAAAACCCGCGACCGGGGCGAAATCTTGTTGAGGCTGAAATCCAGGGTTTTTAAGCACTAAGGGCAAAATTGAAATGGTGTGGTCGTGCGATAAAAATAATACTGAGCCATCTTTAGGCGCCACTTTGAGCGCTTGAGCTGCAATTTGCCCGCCCGCGCCGGCCTTGTTCTCGACAATCACACTTGTCCCTAACGCCGGGCCAAGTTGTTCGCCCAGCACGCGGGCGATCGCGTCAGTTCCGCCGCCGGCTGGAAAGCCCACCATTAAACGGATAACAGAGGGCTGCGCTTGTGCCATGGCATGGCAAAGCACGAGGGCGAACCCAGCGAGCAGCTTAGTCACGACAGCGCCCGCCAAGTGGCGGACGATCGTGCGTTACTCGACCCCGTGTAGTTCGACATCAAACACCAAGGTTGCGTTAGGTGGAATCACGCCACCAGCACCGCGGGCGCCATAGCCCATTTCAGAGGGGATGACCAGTGTGCGTTTGCCACCAACCTTCATGCCAGCAACGCCTTCATCCCAGCCTTTGATCACATGGCCTGCTGCCAGCGGGAAGTCAAACAATTGACCGCGATCGAGTGAGCTATCAAATTTTGCACCTTTTTGGTCTGCAGCGGCAGCATCAAAGAGCCAGCCGGTGTAATGTACCGACACGTGTTTACCTGGGGTCGCTTCTGCGCCAGTGCCCAGCGTTGTATCAATTTTTTTTAATTCAGTCACTTTAGGTTACCTTTCGTAGACAGACTGGGTGACAGACCCAGGATCAGACCAGTAGTATATTCTCGTTCGTGAGGCGACAGTTCTGGTTATGATCAGGGCGTAGTTCTCATCACCATCACTCAATAAAAATAGATACCTTTAGGAGACAGCCCCATGATTTATGAACTTCGCGTCTATCACGCAGCCCCAGGTAAGTTACCCGCCCTGATTGAGCGGTTTGCCAATCATACGGTGCCAATCTGGAAAACGCACGATTTTCGTCCCGTAGGTTTCTGGACAGTCGATATCGGCGAAAACACCAATGATTTTTATTACATGCTCGAGTGGGATGACATGAACCATCGGGATCGTGCCTCGGCAACGTTTATGGCCGATCCTAAATGGTTGGCAGCACGTGCTGCTTCTGAAAAAGATGGTGCCTTGCTTGCGGGTGTTTCGCGCACAATTTTGAAGCCCACTGAGTTTTCGAAGCTGAAATAATCTGCAGTTTTTCCATCGGAGGCGAAGCAATGACGACTATTCATTCACTCACGGCACGAGCAGTCTTTGCGCCCATCAAACGGCCTTTGCAAACGTCGACAGGCGCCGTCAGTAAAGCCCCGATGGTGTTGCTTGATCTCACGACCTCTGAAGGGGCGGTGGGGCGCAGTTATTTATTTTGCGTCACGCCTCTGGCGCTCAAAGCGCAAGTCGCTTTGCTCGACGATATGGCAACCTTATTGGTCGGGCAACCGCTTGTACCTTTTGAAATCGAACGTCTGCTGAATCAACGCTTTACGCTGTTAGGTGCGGTCGGTTTGGTTGGGATGGCCATCTCTGGCATCGATATGGCGGTATGGGATGCCTTGGCCATTCAGGCCAATCAACCCCTTGCTTGTTTGTTAGGTGGGCAACTCAAACCTATTACG
>JBAWWV010000013.1:0-32191 GCA_037146575.1 Alcaligenaceae bacterium
GTACGGGTGAGCACGCCACCTACGGCGATTGGGGTGCCGGTTGGGGCGATTCTGGGGTAGCCGTCGGCATAGCCGATCGCAACCAAACCAACGCGTACTGGGGTCGTAGCGACAAAAGTGCCGCCGTAGCCTAAGGCCTCACCGGGTTCGAGTGTGCGGATTGCAAAGACTTCGCTCACTAGGGACATAACTGGGGTGAGCTGGTACGTTGAAGTCGAAGCGGTGATATTTGCAACTGGCGGGGCTTTGAGTGGCAACGGATCTGCCCCATAAAGCAAAATCCCAGGACGAGACCAGGTGCCGCGCGCGCCCGGCCAAGCGAGGACTGCGCCTGAGTTGCTCAAGCTGCGATCGCCCGGCAACCCGGCGGTGGCCTCGTGAAAGGCGGTGATTTGCTTGGCGGTGGCGTCGCTGTCGGGCTCGTCAGAGCGCGCGAAGTGCGTCATGAGCGTAATAGAGGCTACTGAGGGGCAGGCCTCTAGGCGTGCATATGCGCCTTGAACGGCCTCGAGCGCAAAGCCGGCGCGATGCATGCCCGAATCTACCTTGAGCCATACACGGATGCTGTGGGCGTCTATGGGCGCTGTTTCAAGCGCACGTAGTTGCGACTCTTGATGGATGACGACCCAGAGGTTGGCCTTGTGCGCTGCGAGTAGTTCATCGGGATCAAAGCAGCCTTCAAGAACCAGAATAGGCTTGGTGATGCCAGCGTCGCGAAGTTCAAAGGCTTCAGCCGTAAAGGCAACTGCAAAGCCGTCAGCAATCTCGGCTAAGGCTTGCGCGCAAGCCACAGCGCCGTGCCCATAGGCATTGGCCTTGACAACGGCTAACGCACGCCCGCCGTGCAGGGCACGGGCAGTTAAATAGTTGGAACGCAGGGCGGCTAAATCAATGATGGCTTTAGAAGGACGTGTCATGAAAATCGCAATGTATTCTGAAAACTAAGCCGGCACCGAAGTGGGCCGTTGCAAGGACTGTTGGGTCGTTGTTTGATAGCGACTGAGCGCCAAGCCTTCGGTACTGATTTCAGGGCGCCGGCCGACTACCATGTCTGCAATCAGTTTGCCTGAACCGCACGCCATCGTCCAGCCCAACGTGCCGTGTCCGGTGTTTAAAAACAGATTAGAAAACGTAGTGGCACCGATAATGGGGGTGCTGTCTGGCGTCATGGGTCGCAGCCCCGTCCAGAACGTCGCCTTTTTGACGTCGCCGCCCGGAAATAGTTCGGTGACCACTTTTTCAAGTGTCGCCCGACGTTGTGGTTTCAGGCTTAAATCAAAGCCGCTTAGTTCGGCCATGCCGCCAACCCGAATTCTGTTTTCAAAGCGTGTGACTGCGACCTTGTAGGTTTCGTCAAGAACGGTAGATTGTGGTGCAAGGGATTCATCGACCAACGGCACCGTTAGCGAATAGCCTTTTACTGGATAGACAGGTAATTCGATATTTAGGGGCGCGAGCAAATTGCGCGTGTAGCTGCCAAATGCCAAGACATAGCGATCAGCCTTAAGAACCTCGTGCTCGGTGCGCACTCCAGTGATTTTCCCACCCTCTGTCAGCAACTGCTCGACCGGTGTGTTGTAGCGAAATTGCACGCCCAGTTCTTGCGCCAGTGTGGCTAAGCGGGTGGTAAAGAGCTGGCAGTCTCCGGTTTCGTCGTTGGGTAAACGCAGCCCACCCGCGAGCAAGCCTTGAGCGTGCCGCAGCCCCGGTTCAACCGAGGTGAGTTGCGTCGCGCCAAGCAGCTCGTAGGGCACGCCACATTCTTCGAGCACTTTGATATCGCGCTGTACGGCATCCATTTGGGCTTGCGTGCGAAACAGCTGCAACGTACCCCCGCAACGTTGTTCGTATTGGATCCCAGTGTCTGCACGCAAGGTATCTAGGCAATGGCGACTGTACTCAGCGACACGCATCATGCGCTCTTTGTTGAGTTCGTAGCGGCTGGCCGTGCAGTTGCGCAACATGTTTGCCATCCAACGTAGCTGCCACAGACTACCGTCTAGTTTGATCGCGAGTGGGGCATGCTTTGAGAACATCCATTTAAACGCTTTGAAAGGAATGCCTGGTGCGGCCCAGGGTGTTGAGTAGCCCGGAGAGATTTGCCCAGCATTGGCAAAGCTGGTTTCGTTGGCGACACAGCCTTGGCGATCGATCACCGTGACCTCAGCACCCGCCTGTGCGAGGTAATACGCGCTGGTTGTGCCAATCACGCCTGCACCTAAAACGATAACTTTCATTGCGGTATCCCTGTTGTTCAGCCAATACCGAAAGTGTAGGGATAGTTACCTAGTGTTTTTTTTTGAATTTCAGAGGATTTCTTAGGGAAATCACTTTTTTTGTTGCTTTCATACCCAAAATGTAGAGAAAACTACAGTTTCAGCGATTTAAGGGCAAAAAACCGCTGTAAGTGTTTGACTCTAGGGGACTTCGCCTCTACACTTTGGTTGCAAGATTCTCAAGCGACGCGGTTTTTGTCCCTAGTCGGTCGCCCTTAGTGGTAATCAGTGGTGTCTATCCCTTCCTTGACCATCTAGCACGTTGGGCGTTTTTGCCCGTTATTTATCTATCAAGGAAGTTGAAATGGCAACTGGTGTCGTGAAGTGGTTCAATGCCGAAAAAGGTTATGGTTTTATTATGCCTGACGGCGGCGGCAAAGATCTGTTCGCTCACTATTCTGAAATTCGCTCGAGTGGTTACAAAACTCTCGAAGAAAACCAGAAAGTTAGCTTTGAAATTGGTCAGGGCGCTAAAGGCCCATCAGCAACCAACATTCAAGTGCTGTAATTTTACTGACCTTGTCTGCTTCGGCAGGCGGTCTGTAACTAAGCCCTGCATCGCTTTTGTGATGCAGGGTTTTTTTCTAAGGTTCAAGGTGTTACGCAAATGACTTCGCTCACAAACGCTCAGTTACTGACCACGCGTCGTTCACAAAAGCTTGTACAGGCGCCAGGTCCCAATGAAGAACAGTTGCAACAGTTGCTTGCGGCAGCAGTCTGCGCGCCTGATCATTCTGCGTTACGTGCGTGGCGTTTTGCACTCGTCATGCAACCTGAGGTCGCAGCGTTTACCGATTTGGCGATTGACGCCACACGTCGCTCGGGTCGCGAGATTACGCCGCAAAAAGAGCAGAACACACGCAAGTGGTTATCGACGGTGCCGTTGCTGATTGGGCTGGCCTACAAGATTTCACACGACAATGAAAAGGTGCCAGAAATTGAACAAACATTGTCGATGGGAGCTGCAGTGATGAATATTCAAAACGCGGCGCATTTGATGGGTTTTTCGAGCTACTGGAGTACGGGGTTAGGTACCTACACCGATGAGGTGCCAGAGGCCTTAGGGTTTGATGCGCTCGACTATCGGTTTGTAGGCTTTTTGGCGATCGGCACGCCGATTACCCCCGCCAATCCTGTGCAGCGTCCTGACGCGATGACGCTTACGACGCGCTGGCGACCATAGTTTTAGATGATATTTACAACGCGCTGCCAACTGTAGTTTTATAACGTTTGAGTCGCAGCGCATTGGCGACTACAAAGACACTCGAAAACGCCATGGCGCCTGCGGCAAACATGGGTGATAGTAGTATCCCAAATGAGGGGTATAGCGCCCCGGCTGCAACCGGCACCAGCGCCGCGTTATAGGCGAAGGCCCAAAAAAGATTTTGTTGGATATTGGTGAGCGTCGCGCGCGATAAGCTAATGGCAGTGGCGACGCCCGCTAGGTCATCAGACATCAGCACAACAGAGGCCGATTCGATTGCGACATCAGTACCGGTGCCGATTGCGATCCCAACATCTGCTGTGGCCAACGCAGGGGCGTCGTTGATACCGTCTCCCACAAAGGCGAGTACTGCGCTGGCCCGCGTCGCGGTGGCCGCGCGTGTACCCCGCAGCGCTTCTAAAACTGCAACCTTGCCTTCAGGCAGCACCTCAGCATGCACCTCATCAATACCAAGTTGTTGTGCGACCGCACGAGCCGTGTGCTTGTTGTCGCCAGTGATCATGACGGTGCGCAGCCCAAATTGTTTTAACGCCTCGATGGCACCTCGTGCACTTGGCTTAAGCGGATCAGCCACTGCCATGAGAGCAACCAGCTTGCCATCCACCGCTAAACAGATGGGCGTTTTACCCTGCTGGCCCCAGTGCTCACTGTAGTGAGCGGTAGCAGTGGTGTCGATGCCTTCTGTTTGCATAAAGGCTTGCGCGCCTGAGCTAACGGCGTGACCACTCACCGTGGCACGCACGCCAGCGCCACTGATTGCCTTGAAGTTTTGTGCGGCTACGACTGGCAGATTGTCTGTGAGAGCAGCCTGAACAATGGCGTGGGCAATTGGATGTTCAGAGTGTGCCTGCATGGCCGCAGCCCAAGAGAGCAAAAGAGCCCGATCGTAAGTTGGCTCGAGTACAACAAAATCAGTGAGTGCTGGTTTGCCGAGCGTTAACGTGCCTGTTTTATCGAAGGCCACCACTTGTACATCGCGCAGGCGTTGCAGCGCATCGCCCTGGCGAAATAAAACTCCGAGTTCGGCCGCACGACCGGTGCCCACCATGATCGAGGTAGGTGTGGCTAAACCCATCGCGCAAGGGCAGGCGATGATCATCACGGCCACTGCGTTAATCAAAGCGTGGCTCAGGCTGGGGGCTGGGCCCCACCAATACCAAATCACAAAGGTCGACAGCGAGCACAGGATGATGACTGGCACAAACCAGGCCGTGACGCGATCGACGAGTGCCTGAATGGGCAGCTTGGTCCCTTGGGCGGCCTCGACCATACGGATGATGCGCGCCAACACCGTATCGCCACCCGTGTGTGTCGCCTTGAAAGTAAAACTGTTGGTCGTATTGAGTGTGCCTCCAGTGACGCGATCGCCGATGCGTTTGGTGACGGGGATCGGCTCACCTGTGATCATCGCCTCGTCGACGTAAGGTTGGCCTTCGGTAATGATCCCATCCGTTGCGATCTTTTCGCCTGGGCGCACCAAGATCAGATCGCCGGGTTTGACCGCATCAATAGCAATATCTGTTGGCTGGCCATTGAGCAAGACGCGCGCCTGCCGCGGTTGTAAACCGATTAGATGCTGGATCGCAGCGCCCGAGCGTCCCTTAGCACGTGCTTCAAGTGTGCGACCCAGCAAAATCAACGTCACAATCACTGCGGCCGCTTCGAAATATACAAAACGCGTGCCTTCAGGCAGGGCTTGAGGCAAGTAGGTTGCGACCATTGAGTAGGCCCACGCACTACCTGCCCCTAGGGCAACCAGTGAGTTCATTTCAGGTGCCAGATGCCACAACGCTGGCAGACCTTTGGTAAAAAAGACTCGCCCCGGTCCAACTAACACCAGTGTGGTCAAGATGGATTGTGCGATCCAGCTACGTTGCATCCCAATGGTTTCATGCACAAAGCGATGAACGCCGGGTATCAGGTGTCCACCCATCTCGGCCAAAAAAATCGGCAGCGTCAACGCCAGCGCAAGCCAGAGGGCTAGCAGTAGGGCTTTAGTTTCGAGGTCGCGTGCATCCGCTTCGGCCGAGGAAGGGGCCGCGTGCTGTTCAAGTACTGAAGCCTCGTAGCCCGCTTTATGCACGGCTGCTAGCACTTTGGTGTTGGCGTCTTGCGTGTCAGAAAACTTGGGATCCCAGTTAATGTGGGCACGCTCTGTGGCTAAATTGACCGTTGCAGTTGCAACGCCGGGGACTGCCTTAAGAGCTTTTTCAACGCGCAAGACGCACGAGGCACAGGTCATGCCTTGAATTGAGATATCAAGAGCGTCTTGGTTCTTATTTGTTGGAGGCATCGTTGCTGTCATCAATCATGAGTGATGGATAGCTAACCTTAACATTGACCGATGAAGTAGAGGCTTGATATACCTCAAGGCACGGGTCTTAAGGTGCTAAGTCAGTAAAAGAGTACGGTACTCGTGTGAGCCAAGTGCCTTTTGCCGCTTACTTTGCGCGTGTAATTTGAATCAGATGCCTGAGATCTGCTGTGACAATATCAATCTTTTCGGTGTCTGACGCTAATAAACGCGCTTTTCCAAAACGATCAAACATAAAGACGCCGCGGCTGTGTGTAACGTCATAGATAGCGGGGTTGTCGCCCAGTTTGGGTTTCTCAATTTGGTAGGCGATACGATAACGCCTGGCCAAGGCCGCGACTTCGTTTTCGCTGCCTGTCAGCCCAATGGCATTTTTATTAAACGCATTAACATAGGCTTGCAACATATCGGGCGTATCGCGGTGTGGATCGACACTGATAAACAGGATCCGTACGTCATTTGCATCATCACCAAGTTTCGTGATGACTTCAGTCAGCTGCGCCATCGTCGTAGGACAAATATCTGGGCAACTGGCATACCCAAAAAAGACTAGTGCAGTTTTATTTTTGAGGCTGGCCTGAGTGACGGTTTGATTGCCTACCCCTTTGAGCGAGAACTCAAGGTCAGGCAAATGACCACTCACGTCGTAGAGCGACCACTTGTAGTCGGGCTCTGAACAAGCGCTCAGGGCCAGCAAGCCCACGATACACAGCAAGCGTGACAGGCGATTGAGCAAGACCGTCATCGTTTGCTTTGTGTGCGTTGCATCACGCTGCTGCCGGCGTTTCAGCGTTAGACATGCCGCTGTGGCGCAATAACGCGTCGATTTGAGGTGCGCGTCCTCTGAAGGCTTTAAAGGAGTCTGCAGCGGGGCGTACGCCGCCCACAGCAAGCACTTCGCGCCTGAAGCGTTCACCCGTGGCACTGTCAAGCGCACCGGTGCCCTCTAGCGTTTGACCCGCAACATGCGCATCGTTGGCCGCACGCTCGGCGGCTTCTTCAAACGCTGAAAAGGCGTCGGCTGATAACACTTCGGCCCACTTGTAACTGTAATAGCCTGCGCCATAGCCGCCTGCAAACAAATGCGAAAAACTATGCGGAAACCGATGCCACGAGGGTGGTCGAATCACAGCAACCTCATCGCGCACTTGATCGAGTTGAGTCAAGACTTCGGCAATCGAAAGACCTTGGCTGCGGTTATGTACCAACATGTCAAAGAGCGAAAACTCAACTTGCCGCACGGTTTGCATACCGCTTTGAAAATTACGGGCAGCTGTCATGCGGTCGTAAAGTTCGCGTGGCAAGGGCTCTTGCGTGTCAACGTGCGAGGTCAAGCGTTCTAATACCGACCATTCCCAGCAAAAGTTTTCCATGAACTGCGAGGGCAACTCGATTGCGTCCCACTCAACTGCTGAAAAAGCCGAGGCACCCGGTTCGTCGACCTCAGACAGCAAGGCGTGCAGCGCATGGCCGCTTTCATGAAACAAAGTGATGACATCATCGTGCGTCAGTAAAGCAGGGCGCCCGCCTTGGGGGTGAGCAAAATTGCAGGTCAAGTAAACGACTGGGGTCTGAACCCCGATAGGCTGACCGAGGGCCGTGCGCCCGCTGGTTGCCTGAAGCTTGCGACGATTGCGTTCGCTATCGACCCAGGCGCCACCTTGCTTGGCAGGGCGGGCATACAGATCCATCAAGAGGTAGCCAAGCGTCTTGCCTTGGGCATCGTGCACCGAGGCAGCGCGTACATCAGGATGCCAGCCGCTCACCTCGCAAGTTTTTAATTGAACATTGAACAGTGTTTGCACCACGGCAAACAAGCCGCTTAGTACACGGGGTTCAGTAAAGTACTGTTTGACGTCATCGTCAGAGTAGGCATAGCGTGCCTCGCGTAGGCACTCAGACGCAAAGGCAATATCCCAAGGCTCAAGAGCGGCGAGGCCTAGCTCAGTTTTTGCGTAGGCTTTAAGTTCAGTCAGATCTCGCTCGGCAAACGGTTTTGCGCGCTGCGCTAACTGTCTTAAAAAGTCGGTGACTTCTAGGTCGCTATTCGCCATACGAGTTTGTAGACGTAGGTCTGCAAAATGCTTAAAGCCCAGCAACGTGGATTCTTCAGCGCGCAAGGCCAACGCCTGTTCAATCAGTGCAGAGTTGTCAAATTCTTTAGCACCTTGTTCAGAGGCACGCGTGGCGTATGCTTTGTAAAGCGTCTGTCGCAACTCGCGATCTAGCGCGTATTGCATCACCGGCAAATAGCAAGGCATCTTAAGGTTTAGTGTCCAACGCTCAGCGTCTGCAGTTTTAAGTGAGGCGATTACGTCTTCGGGTACGCCTTCTAAGCGTTTGCTATCCTCGATGACAAGCGACCAGGCATCGGTTGCATCTAAGACATTTTCAGAAAACTTTTGTGAGACTTGTGATTGTCGGTCAGAGACCTCAGCGTAGCGCGTGCGCGCCTCGCCTTGCAACTCAACACCGCTGAGTTTGAAATCCCGTAACGCCAGTTCAATGACCCGCTTACGCGCGGGTGACCAGTGTTTAAAAGTAGGGCTTTGGTGCAAGCGTTGATATTGCGTGTACAACCCAACGTGTAAACCCACCCAAGTCGAGAATTCAGTGATTTGCCCAAGCATGGCGTTATACACATCGCGTAGTTCGGGAGTATTGACCACAGAGTTCAAATGGCCAACGACCGACCAAGCCCGCCATAACGGCTCAGAGGCATCATCTAACGGCGTCACGATGGCATCCCAACTTGCCGCAAGTTCGGGGTTGGCTGCCGCAGAGACGGCGTCACGCGCCGTGCCAAGCAATTGTTCGATTGCAGGTGTAATGTGTTCGGGTTTGATCGCTGCGTAATCGATCAGCGTATCCATTGAAGCAAGCAAAGGGTTCATCATTTTGGTTCGAGTGTACTGAGCGATTAAGCTCGATTATGTTTAGCTATTTAGCCCGATTGAGCTGAGCGCGTTCGGCGGCCTCTAGCGTGTTGACTAACAACATAGCGATAGTCATGGGGCCTACGCCGCCTGGCACTGGGGTGACCGCGCTGGCAACTTGAATGACACTGTCAAAATCGACATCGCCACATAATTTACCGTCGGCACCGCGATTGATACCCACATCGATCACGACAGCGCCCGGTTTGATCATGCTGCCATCAATCATGCGCGGTTTGCCGGTGGCCACCACCACAATATCAGCATGACGGGTATGCCAACCAAGATCACGGGTTTTTGAGTTGCAGATCGTGACCGTTGCGCCAGCGCTTTGCAGCAGCATGGTCATTGGCTTGCCAACGATGTTACTGGCCCCAATCACCACGGCGACCGCGCCACGCAATTGCACGCCCTCAGACTCAAGCATCTTCATTACGCCATAAGGCGTGCAAGGGCGAAACAAAGGTTTGCCAGTCATCAGCAACCCCGCGTTGCTGACGTGAAAACCATCAACATCTTTTTCGGGGGCGATGGTTTCAATCACTAAATGCGAATCGATATGCGCAGGCAAAGGCAGTTGCACCAAAATGCCGTGAATCGCTGGGTCGGCGTTTAGGGCTCGCACGCGGTCTAGCAGTTCAGTTTGGGTCATGCTTGGGGGGTACTGCTCAAGCACCGAGTGCAAACCCGCTTTTTGGCACGCAGCAACTTTATTTTTTACGTACACTTGCGACGCTGGGTCGCTACCGACTAAGACAACGGCTAAGCCGGGTTTTGTGCCGGCGGCAACAAGAGCTGCGGTGCGTGTGGCCACCTCTTCGCGAATTTTCCCTGCTAAAGCAACACCGTCAATGATTCGACCGGTCATTAATTAACCTCAGGTTTTGCGAGCGCCACTTTCATCAAGTCTGCCACGGTGGTGACTTGAAGTTTTTCCATGATGTTGGCGCGGTGCGCTTCAACGGTTTTGATACTGATACCTAAATCGTCAGCAATTTGTTTATTCAAGCGCCCGGCAACGATGCGTTCAAGCACCTGTTGTTCGCGTGAGGTCAGGCGCGCTAGCATGGCTTCGTGCTGTCGCACTGCCTTCGCTTGCGTCAGACGCTGATTGGCCTGTTCAAACATACGTCCCACAATCTCGCGTAGAGCCGTTTCATCAAAGGGCTTTTCAAGAAAATCAACAGCACCTTTTTTCATGGTCGAGATCGCCATCGGGATATCGCCATGGCCGGTGATGAACACAACAGGCATTGTTGATTTGCGCGCGATTAATTGTTCTTGTAATTCAAGGCCACTCATGCCGGGCATACGTACATCGACAATCAAGACGCCGGGTTGTTGTTCGTCGTACTCAGCTAAAAAAGCTTCGGCGCTGGCGTAGGCGCGCACGCGGTAGTTGTTGGCTTCGAGTAGCCACCTTAATGAGTCGCGTACCGCTTCGTCATCATCAACGATATAAACGGTGCTGGCTATTTGGGGCAGATTCATGCGGGTAACTCCTCGGACTGATTGTCTAGCTGGACTACGTCAGGATCGACGCAGGGTAGTGTAAAGCGAAAGATAGTACCGCCTTCTGGATTGTTGGTTGCCCAAAGGCGACCATGATGCGACTCGATGATTGTGCGACAGATATTGAGCCCCATGCCAAGGCCTTCAGATTTGGTGCTGAAAAATGGCTCGAACAGGCGCTCTGGATCGGTGAGCCCATGGCCGTGATCGATCACGTCAACCTCGATCTGATTGTCGTGCACCGAGACCTGAAGCACGAGGGTGTCGACAGCACTCTGATCCATGGCTTCTAGACCATTTTTTAGTAAATTCAATAGCACTTGCTCAATCAGAATTGGGTCGGCGAGTACGTCTGGTAAGTTCTCTGGAATCTTGGTTGCGATGGCAACGCGATGCTTGCGCGAATGGATTTCAGCGAGGCCCACTGCATTGTCGATGACGGTTTGCAATTGAATGGCCTGGCGACGAGGTTCACTGCGTTTCACAAATTCGCGGATGCGGCTGATGATTTTTCCGGCCCGTTGTGCCTGCGCCGCAGTTTTTTCAAGCGCGGGCAGCAACGTGGCCATGTCAGTGTTGCCGGCCTTGACCATGGCGACGATGCCCATGCTGTAGTTCGTGATTGCAGTTAAGGGCTGATTAAGTTCGTGCGCTAAAGAAGACGCCATTTCACCCATCGTTGTCAGGCGGCTAGTGATTTGAATTTTTTCTTGTTGAATTCTTGAGGTCTCTTCGTGCTGACGACGCTCGGTGATATCGCGCGCGACCTGCAGCCGAACCTTGCGACCATCGGTCCAGGCAAGCATCCGGTGCTGCACTTCAAACCAACGCTGTACGGTGGTAGAAAATATCTCGACCGACTCGTCGGTGTAACGGCCGCGACGACCTGCGAGCAGTTCGTGATGACCGCTGGTTTGTGCACCAAAAAAACGTCGATAGGTGCGGTTGGCAAACAAAAGTTCAAGGCCTTCGTCTGAGTCGGCTGTGACAGAGATCGCATCATCCAGGCCCTCAAGCACCGTCATAAAACGTTCGTGTGCCGCCGTCAGTGCTTCACGAATGCGTTTGGGCTCGGTGATATCGGTCATCGAGGTCATCCAGCCAACTTGTGTGCCTTGTGGGTCGAGCAAAGGCGACACGTACATGCGTGCGTTAAAACGCGAGCCGTCGCGCCGCTGCGCCTCAAGCTCAATGCCCGAGCTCGGGGCTTTACCCGTCATGAGATTATCAAGCGTTTGCTGATGCGACTCGTAACGCCCCGGTACCCAGTAAGGAAACGGAGGTAAACGACCAATCAAGTCGGCTTCATTCCAGCCAATCATTCGACAAAATGCCGGATTCACGTAGGCAATACGGCCTTCGAGGTCAATCACCCGCATCCCCGTTGACATTGAGTTTTCCATGGCGCGTCTGAAGCCTGTTTCGGCGATTAAAGCCGCTTCAGCCTCAGAGCGATAGCGGGTGTAACGCCATAGCATCAGTAAGGCGATCACAATCACAACCGACAGGGCGACCACGACCCAGATCAAACGATGTTGACGCATCTCTTGGTCAATCGTGACGAACATGACGCTGCCGTCATGGATGCGTTGTAGCCAAAAGAAGACCCCCATGACGCAGGCATACAACACCAAGACCAGCATAGGCGTGAGCCAATACCACCTGCGGCGGCGCAAGCGGGCTTGATCTAGAAAAGGGGTGGCGAGTACCGACTTGGCTGGGTTAGACATGCGTGCAATCCATAAGGTGGACATTTTAGTCGGGTTAGCCCCTATTTTTGCTTGACAAGAGAAATGTTGTCTTAAAAGTGGTAAGTTATTTCATAATATGAAAAGCTATACCGCAACATGAAATATTTGTTGCTGCAATGGCCAGTAGTACCTAGAATGCCAAAAATACCCAAAAAACAGGTAGCCTCACACAACGAACAGGCTGTCATCACGGAGATTGCCATGGCACCACAAGCTGCCGCACTCAATGCATCAAATGATGCAGATTCGCTCGAAACCCAAGAATGGCTCGACGCCCTTGCGGCCGTACTCGATCGCGAAGGCCCAGAGCGTGCTCACTATCTCCTTGAGCGTTTGACAGATTTGGCGCGCCGCTCAGGTGCGCATATCCCGTTTTCGGCGAATACGGCTTATCTCAATACCATCCCTGCTGGCCTAGAGCCCGCACACCCCGGCAACCTTGAGTTAGAGGCGCGCATCCGTCACTACATTCGCTGGAACGCGATGGCGATGGTGGTGAGGGCCAACAAACATAATCCACCTGATGGCGGCGATCTAGGTGGCCATATCGCGTCATTTGCGTCGCTCGCGACGATGATTGGCTGCGGTCAAAATCATTTCTGGCACGCGGATACGCCCGAGCGCGGCGGCGACCTCGTGTATTTTCAAGGGCACTCGTCTCCTGGTGTCTATGGTCGCGCCTATCTTGAAGGCCGCTTAACTGAAGACCAACTGAATAATTTTCGTCAAGAAGTTGGTGGCAAAGGTTTGTCGTCGTACCCGCATCCCAAGTTGATGCCAGAGTTTTGGCAGTTTCCAACGGTGTCGATGGGCTTGGGTCCCTTGATGGCGATCTATCAGGCGCGCTTTTTGAAGTATTTGCATGCCCGTGGCATCGCCGATACGAGTCAGCGAAAGGTATGGGTATTTTGCGGTGACGGCGAGATGGATGAGCCCGAGTCGCTTGGCGCAATCAGTTTAGCGGCACGCGAAAAACTCGATAACTTGATCTTCGTGGTCAATTGCAATCTGCAGCGCTTAGACGGCCCAGTGCGTGGCAATGGCAAAATCATTCAAGAGCTCGAAGGCGATTTTCGTGGCAGCGGCTGGAATGTCATCAAAATGATTTGGGGTGGCTATTGGGATCCCTTGTTGGCAAGTGACAAAGAAGGGATCTTGCGCCAGATTATGGAAGAGACCGTCGACGGTGAGTATCAGGCCTACAAAGCCAACGACGGTAAGTTTGTTCGCGACCATTTCTTTGGTAAGCATCCTAAGCTGCTAGAGTTGGTCTCGCGCATGAGCGATGAAGACGTTTGGCGTCTGAATCGTGGCGGTCATGATCCACATAAGGTCTATGCGGCTTTTGCTTCAGCCTCGACCCACACGGGCCAACCTACGGTGATTTTGGCCAAGACGATTAAAGGGTATGGCTTAGGGCATATCGCCCAAGCTAAAAACCCGTCGCATCAGCAAAAGAAACTAGACCTCGCCACCATTCGCGAATTTCGCGATCGCTACAACATCCCAGTGCCCGATAGCAAGCTCGAAGAGCTGCCTTACTACAAGCCTGCTGAAGACTCGCCTGAGACCCTATATTTGCACGAGCGTCGCAAAGCGCTAGGTGGCTACTTGCCTAAGCGGCGCACGCGTGCCGACGAAAATCTTAAAGCGCCTTTGCTTGAAGTGCTTCGCCCTGTGCTTGAACCCACCGCCGAAGGTCGCGAGATCTCGACCACTCAAGCATTTGTGCGCGTGCTGAATCAAGTGTTGCGCGATAAAGATATTGGCCCACGCGTGGTGCCAATCTTGGCCGACGAGTCGCGTACCTTTGGTATGGAAGGTTTGTTTCGCCAGATAGGTATCTATGCACCTGAAGGCCAAAAATATGTGCCGGTCGATAAAGATCAGGTGATGTATTACCGCGAAGCTGCGGATGGGCAGTTGTTACAAGAGGGTATCAACGAAGCGGGTGCGTTTAGTTCATGGATTGCAGCAGCAACCTCGTACTCGACAAACAACCGCATCATGGTGCCGTTCTACATCTATTACTCGATGTTTGGGTTTCAGCGTATCGGCGATTTGGCCTGGGCGGCCGGCGATATGCAGGCGCGTGGCTTCTTGTTGGGCGGTACTGCCGGGCGCACCACGCTCAACGGCGAAGGCTTGCAACACGAAGACGGCCATAGCCATATCTTCTCGTCAACGATTCCAAATTGCGTGTCGTATGACCCAACCTTTGCGCATGAGGTCGCTGTGATTATTCAGCACGGCATGAAGCGCATGATCGAAGATCAAGAAAACGTTTATTACTACTTGACGTTGATGAACGAAAACTACGCGCAGCCTGGTCTGACGAAAGGCGACGAGGCTGGCATTATCCGCGGGATGTATCGTTTGAAGAAGGGCGGTAAAAACAAGGTTAAGGCGCAGTTGTTGGGCTCGGGTACGATTTTGCGTGAAGTGATGGCGGGTGCCGAGTTGCTTGAAAAAGACTGGGGCGTTTCTGCCGATATCTTCAGCGTCACCAGTTTTACAGAGTTGCGTCGTGATGGTCTAGATTGCGAACGCCACAATATGTTGCATCCAACCGCGAAGGGTAAGGTGCCTTATGTGACCAGTCTGCTAGAAAAAACAGAAGGTCCGATTATTGCCTCGACCGACTACATGAAACTTTTTGCGGATCAGATTCGTCCGTTTATGCCAAAGAATCGTGCTTACAAAGTGTTGGGCACTGACGGGTTTGGTCGCTCGGATTTTCGGTCAAAACTGCGCGAGCACTTTGAAGTCGATCGACACTTTGTTGTCTTGGCAACCTTGCGTGCGTTGGCTGACGAGGGCACAGTGCCGGTAAGTCAAGTCGCCGCAGCAATTAAAAAGTACGGCATTGATCCCGATAAAGCCAACCCCCAATACGCTTAACAAAGAGATCCATTATGAGTAACCTCACAGCTATTGAAGTTCCAGATATTGGGGATTTCGACACCGTTGAAGTGATTGAAATTTTGGTCAAAGTCGGCGATACAGTCAAAGCCGAACAAAGCTTGATTACAGTTGAGTCTGATAAAGCTTCAATGGAAATCCCAACCGCGATCGCCGGCATCGTCAAAGCAATTGCAGTAAAGGTGGGCGATAAGATCAAGCAAGGCAGTGTGATGCTTAGCATTGAGGCGACTGCGCCGAGTGGTGCTATCGCGCCTGCTGCGTCTGCGGCTTCGTCTGAAAGCGCTCAAAGTTCCGGCGCTCAGACTGCGGGTGGCCAGACTGCGGGTGGCCAGACTGCGGGTGGTCAGGCCGCAAGTGGTCAGACTGTAAGTAGTCAGATTGTAAGTAGTCAGACTGCGGTAACTGCCTCGAGTACCTCAACGAGCGCAACACCCGCAGCAGCCTCAGCGGCTGCTTCCAGCGCGGCGTCTGAATCTGCATCAGCATCAGCAGTGTCGCCTTCGGCTGGCAAGCTTGAACTGCCGGCCTCTACAGCCGGGCTGCCGCACGCATCGCCTTCGGTACGAAAGTTTGCGCGTGAACTTGGTGTTGATCTTGCGCTTGTTAAGGGCACGGGCGCCAAAGAGCGTATCGTTCAAGAAGATATTCAAAATTTCGTCAAACAAGCGCTGGCGGGTGGTACGGCTAGTTCAGCCTCTGCGTCGGGCGCTTCGTTGGGTGGCGGGCTTGACCTGCTACCGTGGCCGAAAGTTGATTTCACTAAATTTGGTGAGATCACGTCTAAGCCGCTGTCGCGCATTAAAAAGATTTCGGGTGCTAATTTGCACCGCAACTGGGTGATGATCCCACACGTGACAAATAACGATGAAGCAAGCATCACAGAGCTTGAAGCGTTTCGCGTGACGTTGAATAAAGAGAACGAAAAATCAGGCATCAAAGTCACGATGCTTGCATTCTTGATTAAAGCGGTTGTGGCGGGACTGAAGAAGTTTCCTGAATTCAACGCCTCGCTTGATGGCGATAACTTAGTGTTGAAGCAGTACTTTCATATTGGCTTTGCGGCAGACACCCCAAATGGGTTGGTTGTACCTGTCATTCGTGATGCCGATAAAAAAGGTATTTTGCAACTCGCCGCTGAAAGCAGTGAGCTCGCCAAAAAAGCGCGCGATGGCAAGCTGGCACCCGCTGAAATGCAAGGCGGTTGTATGTCGATCTCATCGCTCGGTGGCATAGGTGGTACGCATTTCACACCCATCATTAACGCGCCAGAGCTCGCGATCTTAGGCGTGTCAAAGTCTTATATGAAACCGGTTTGGGATGGCAAACAGTTTGTGCCACAGCTGACCTTGCCGTTGTCATTGTCATACGACCATCGTGTGATTGATGGCGCGTCAGGGGCTCGCTTTAACGCTTACCTAGGCAGTCTGTTGGCGGATTTCCGCCGTATCGCACTGTAAGGGGGCAAGATGAGCAAACTGATTGATATACCGATCCCTGATATTGGTGACTTTGATACGGTCGATGTGATTGAAGTGCTGGTGGCGGTTGGCGATACGGTTAAGGCAGAGCAAAGCCTGATCACGGTTGAGTCCGACAAATCTTCGATGGAAATCCCCTCTAATCAAGGCGGTGTCGTCAAAGCAGTGTTGGTTAAGATCGGCGACAAAGTTAAACAAGGCTCGGTGATCTTGCAGTTAGAGGCAAGTGCAGAGGCGGGCGCTGCAGTGGGCGCTGCAGCTTCGGCGTCTTCGAGCGCAAACTCGCCAGCCAGCGCCAACGCATCAGCATTAGCAGCGGTTGCTACCGCTGCGACCTCGCTTGGTTTGACGCAGACTGCAGCATCGGTCGGCGCTCACGGCGCAAACAAGGCGTCAGCGTCTGCGACGACCGCAGGCGTTGCTGCTGCCAGTGCTGCTCCGACCTTCGCAATCGCAACATACAACGGTAAGGTTGACAGCAAATTCGACCTGCTGGTGTTGGGCGCAGGCCCCGGCGGTTATTCAGCCGCTTTTCGTGCCGCTGATCTTGGTTTAAATGTGGTGTTGGTTGAGCGCTATTCAACGCTTGGTGGTGTGTGTTTAAACGTTGGATGTATCCCTTCAAAGGCGTTGTTGCATACTGCAGCTGTGCTCGAAGAGGCGCAAGCCTTAGCCGACCACGGGATCACGTTTGGCAAGCCAAAGATTGATCTGGATAAGTTGCGTGCCTTTAAAGACGGCGTGATTGGCAAGCTGACCGGCGGCCTGGCGGGTATGGCTAAGGCGCGTAAAGTGACCGTCGTCACTGGTGTCGGCGCATTTGTCAGTGCGAATCACGTTTCAGTACAAACGGCCTCGGGTGTGCAAACGATTGAGTTTGGTCAGGCGATTATTGCTGCGGGTAGCCAGTCGGTGAAACTGCCGTTTATGCCAGACGACGAGCGCGTGGTGGATTCAACGGGTGCGCTGTTGTTGCGCAATATCCCCAAAAAAATGTTGATTGTTGGTGGCGGCATCATTGGCCTTGAAATGGGTACCGTGTATTCAGCGCTGGGTTCGCGTCTGGATGTGGTCGAAATGCAAGATGGGTTAATGCAAGGCGCAGATCGTGATTTGGTAAAAGTCTGGCAAAAGAAAAATGCCCATCGCTTTGATAACCTCATGCTCAATACAAAAACCGTTGGTGCTGTCGCAAAAAAAGACGGCATCTATGTTTTGTTTGAAGGTGCTGGCGCACCCAAAGAGGCGCAGCGCTACGATTTGGTCTTGCAAGCGGTTGGCCGTACGCCGAATGGCAAAAAAATTGGTGCTGATAAGGCAGGTGTGTTGGTAAGCGACCGTGGTTTTATCGAAGTCGATCGGCAAATGCGCACGAATGTACCTAACATTTTTGCGATTGGCGATTTGATTGGCCAACCGATGCTTGCACATAAAGCCGTGCACGAGGGCCATGTTGCCGCTGAAGTCGCCGCTGGGCAAAAGAGTTATTTTGACGCGCGTGTGATTCCGTCAGTCGCTTACACCGACCCTGAAGTGGCCTGGGTTGGTATCACAGAAGACCAAGCCAAGCAGCAAGGTGTTGCCATTACGAAAGGGATGTTTCCGTGGGCGGCTTCTGGTCGTGCAATTGCCAACGGTCGCGATGAAGGTTTTACAAAGCTGTTGTTTGATGCTGCAACACACAAAATTCTGGGCGGTGGCATCGTAGGTACCAACGCGGGCGATCTGATTAGTGAAGTCGCGCTTGCAATTGAAATGGGCGCGGATATGGTGGATATTGGTAAAACCATTCATCCACACCCAACCCTTGGGGAGTCAGTGGGCTTAGCTGCAGAGGCTGCCGAAGGCCATTGCACTGATTTACCGCCGGTAAAAAAGAAGTAGCCGTTGATTGGATAAGGGTCTGGGTCCTCTGGTAGTTCGTGTGCCATTGCGTCGTAAAAAAACCGCACTCTTCGTGATTTGAAGATTGCGGTTTCTTTTAGACAGAATGAGTAAACGTTAGGGTGTTGCCGTTACAGCGTCACCGTCATCGCGCTTACGTCACAACGCCACCGTCGAAAACCACGGCACGGCCGCAATTGCAATCAAACCCACCAACAAGGCAATGATGTACGGCCAAATCGCACCCATCACATCGTCAGGCGAGGCGTCGCCAATGCGGCAGGCAACGTAAACGCCCACACCGATCGGGGGCATCATTAAACCAATGTTCATGGCGGTGACCACCACCATTGAATAGTGAATATCGTGAATCCCTAATTTTTTGGCAATCGGAAACATGATTGGTGCCAAGATCAAAATCGCTGGTAAGCCTTCAAGCAAGCAGCCCAAAATCAAGAACACCAAAATCGTCACCACCATGAAGGCAGCTACGCCGCCAGGCAGGGTGGTTAAAAAAGTCGATAAGCTTTGCACGACACCGCTTTGTGTGATGGCCCAAGCCATGGCTGATGCCGTACCCAAAATCAGTAAGATAGCACCGCTTAAGGCTGCTGTCTCAACCAGCATGGCATAGACTTTGCGCCAACCAAGGCCACCGTACAACACTTGCCCAATAATCATGGCATAGAGCACGGCAATGGTCGAGACCTCAGTGGCAGTGGCCACACCACCGCCCACCGCACTGCGAATCAAAAAAGGTAAGACCAGAGCTGGGCCAGCAATCAACAAGGCTTTCCAGATCATTTTGAAGGTTGAGCGTTTGACGTTATCGAGTTGCTCGTGACGAGCTTTCCAACGCGCTAACGCAACTAAAGCTAGCAACAATACCCCTGCAATGACAACGCCACTTTGAAACAAGCCAGCGATCGAGACACCTGCAACTGATCCCAGCACAATCAGTACGATGCTGGGCGGCACCGTATCGGCCATCGCAGCACCGGTGGCTAGTAAGGCAATCATTTCGCGCGGTTTATGGCCGCGGCGTTTCATTTCAGGAAACAACGCTGGTGCGATGGTGGCCATATCAGACACTTTTGAGCCCGAGATACCAGACACAATAAACAGCGAGCCCAGCAATACATAAGACATACCGGCCTTAATGTGGCCCAACAACGAGGCTAAGAAATCGACAATAGCCTTGCCCATACCGGTGGCATCGAGCACACAACCTAGCAAAACAAAGATGGGAACCGAGACAAGAATCAGGCTTGACATGCCCTCATCCATGCGTCCAATGACAACCATTAAAGGGACAGTGGTTGAGAAGGCCAGGTAGCACAACGCCCCCGCACCAAAGCAAAATGCAATCGGAACGCCAGCAACCAAGCACAGCGCCACCAAGATCACCAAGAAAAATAGAATGTTGTAAAGGCCAAGCGAAGTCAGCCACGCTGAGCCTGCCCAACAGAGCGCGGCAAAGGCACTGACCACCACCACGGCGCCCAGAAGGTTTAGCTTGGTAACGGTCTGTGCGGCGTAGGTGATCAACACCCCAAGCATTGCCAAGATGCCAAACGCCAGTGCCGATACTCTAAAACTATTGGGGATCCCAAGCGCAGGCGAGGTGACAAACCATTCGTCTTGCGCATATTCAAGCGCGGGTGTCACCAAGGCCAACAGAAACGCCACGATGGTCACCAGTGCTACGGCATGCACAAAACCTCGCAAGCGTTCTGGCATCATTTGCAAAAACAGCGTCAAGCGTAGATGCTCATTGCGATACATGGCGATTGCCGCGCCCAGCATGGCAAGCCATAAAAAAGAAATTGAAACGACTTCATCAATCCACACGATTGGCAGCGAAAAAACATAGCGCGATACCACTCCTACCAACAACATGACCACAATCACAGTCATTAGCCCTGCACTGATGACTTCGATTGGTTTCAATAGTCGCGAGACCAGGGGGTTGGGGGCAAGAGTGAGCTCTGTGGTCATGGTCGAATCTTTAATGGCTTAAATGAAAAAAATCCGGATGCCGCTTTTAACCAGCGTTGCATCCGGAGCGGGCGTGTGGCGAAGCAAATGCCTTCACCAGCACACGAGCGTTGCGCTTAAGCGAGCTTGCCGCTATAGCGTTCAAGCATCGACCACGCCTCGTCACCCAGCTTGCCTTTCCATTCGGTGTAAAAGCCACCTTGACGCAAGCGGTCACGGAATGAATCAGGTTTGGTTTGATTAAAGACCATACCTTTTTCGGTTAAGCCTTTTTGCAATCCAGCGTTCATGGCTGCGACATCGGCACGCTCTTTCATACCTGCTGCGTTGATATTCTTTGCCACGATCGTGCGCATGTTTTCTGGCAGTTTCTCCCAGGCGCGTTTGTTCGCCAAGAACCAAAAGCCATCCCACATGTGGTTGGTGATCGAGCAGAACTTTTGCACTTCGTTCAGTTTTGCGGTGTCAATAATCGCCAAGGGGTTTTCTTGACCGTCGACCACTTTGGTTTGCAAGGCGCTGTACACCTCATTAAAGTTAATCGAGGCAGGCGCTGAGTCAAAGGCTTTGAACATTGACGTCCAAAGTGGTGACACCGGCACGCGAATCTTAAAACCTTTTAAATCATCGGCGCTTTGGATCGGCTTAGTCGACGAGGTGATTTGGCGAAAGCCGTTATCCCAGATGTTATCCATGGCCACCAGGTTGGATTTGCCAATCTCTTTGCGCACGTGAGCACCTAAGTCGCCATCAAGTGCTTTCCAGACCGCGTCATAGTCGCTGAACGCGAAACCGATGCCAGTAATGGAAGAGGCTGGTACCAAGGTGGCCAAAATTAAACCCGATAAGGTAAAGAATTCGACGCCACCATTACGGACCTGGCTCAACATGTCGGTATCAGAGCCGAGTTGGCTGCTTGGAAAAATGCGAATTTCAACGCGCCCGGCAGTTTCTGCCTGAATGGCATCGGCCATTTCTTTGGCGCGAATGTTCATGGGGTGGGTCAAAGGCAGATTATTGGCGTATTTGTATGAAAACTCTGCTTTGGACTGCGCCCAGGCGCTGCGCAACGGAGCCGCCATGACAATAGCACCGGCGCCAACGCCAGCGAGTAGGTTACGTCGAGTGATTGACATTTGGGTATCCTCTATAGTGATTTGTATCGTTGCGCATCATAGCAACGAACCCAAGGATCTCGGCTGTTTTATGTCTAGATGAGAGCTAAAATAGGCGTTTTCCCCTAGCTTGGCCGAGTTTTTAATCGAGATTTACCGAATTTTTGCTTGAGATTTACCGAATTTTTACCTTAGATTTAGCAAGTTTTTAAGCGCGATTTACCGAGTTTTTTGCCCTAAATTAACCGTTAATTGGTCCTGACTGTGTCCCATATTCTGCATGTGCTCGGCTCTTCTGTTTTGTCCCAATTTCGCCAAGAACGCTTGCTAGCCAAGTTCAAAGCGCAGGACTTACCTATTGCTGGTATTGAGGCGCGTTTCGAACATTTTGTGTGGTGCGAGCAAACTCCTGATGCGGCCACGACGCAGCGTCTGCAACAACTCCTTGATTACGGGCCAACCGCCCAGACTACAGAGCCGCAAGCGTCTGACTTGATTTTGCGTGTGATTCCGCGCTTGGGCACGATTTCTGCCTGGGCCAGCAAGGCTACCGATATCGCTCACAACTGCGGCTTTGCCAGCGTGCTGCGCATCGAACGTGGTATTCGCTATGTGTTGACCCCCGAGCGCACTTGGTTAAAAACACAAAAACTTGATGCGTCGATGCTCGCGCAGGCTGCTGATTGTCTGCACGATCGTATGACTGAAACCGTCGTCGATGCGGGCTTTGATCCTCAAGCGCTGTTCACTTCGTTACCGGGCAAGCCCATGCGCACCGTCGACGTGATGGCCCAAGGCAAGCAAGCCTTACTCGAGGCCAACACTGTTTTGGGCCTGGCGTTATCTGAAGACGAAATCGATTACCTGGCGCACTCGTTTACTGAGCTTGGTCGTGACCCAACTGATGTTGAGTTGATGATGTTTGCGCAAGCAAACAGCGAACACTGTCGCCATAAAATCTTTAATGCGCAGTGGGTCATCGATGGCAAGCCCACGGACAAAACCTTGTTTGGCATGATTCGTGAAACCCATGCGGCGCAGCCCTTGGGCACCGTGGTGGCTTACTCAGATAACTCAGCCATCATGTTGGGCGGCGAGGCACTGCGGTTTCAGGCGGCGCTGCCAGGCGGGCCACAGGGCGCGGTGTATGCAGCCAAGTCTCAGCTTGTGCATACCGTCATGAAAGTCGAAACTCACAATCATCCAACCGCTATCGCACCGTTTGAAGGTGCGGCAACCGGCGCGGGTGGCGAGATTCGTGACGAGGGCGCGACCGGCAGAGGCTCTAAGCCTAAGGCGGGGTTAGCCGGTTTTACGGTTTCACATTTGCGTTTTGATGATGCGCCGCGTGTTTACGAAGCCGACCATCACGGCAGCCCCGACCGTATTGCAAGCCCCTTATCGATCATGATCGAAGGCCCTTTGGGTGCGGCCGCGTTTAACAACGAGTTTGGTCGCCCCAACTTACTTGGCTATTTCAGGTCGTTTGAACAATCTACCGCTGATACGCGTTGGGGTTATCACAAGCCCATTATGATCGCGGGCGGCTTAGGTAGTATTGATGCTGGCTTGACCAAAAAAGATGTGATCCAGCCCGGTGCCTTGTTGATTCAATTGGGCGGGCCTGGTTTGCGCATCGGCATGGGGGGCAGTGCTGCTTCAAGCATGTCGGTGGGGTCAAATACTGCGGCACTGGATTTTGATTCGGTGCAACGTGGCAACCCCGAGCTCGAGCGCCGTTGCCAAGAGGTGATTGATCGCTGTTGGCAACAAGGTGTCAATAACCCGATCGTAGCGATTCACGATGTGGGCGCCGGTGGCTTATCGAATGCGTTTCCAGAACTCGTGAATGATGCGGGTCGTGGTGCAACGTTTGAACTCAAGCGCGTGCATCTTGAAGAATCAGGCATGTCACCAGCCGAGATCTGGAGCAACGAATCGCAAGAGCGTTATGTGTTGGCCGTGATGCCGCAAGATCTTGAACGCTTCAAAGCGATCACAGAGCGCGAACGTTGTCCGTTTGCGGTGATTGGTGTGGCCACCGAGGCGCGTCAGTTAACGGTGTTAAACGGCGAGGGCTTACCAGGTTTAGATCAGCCCGTGGCAATCCAAGGCCTGCGCCCAGTCGATGTGCCGATCGACGTCATCCTGGGCAAGCCCCCCCGTATGACGCGCGATGTGAAGCGCTTGCCAGGTCAAAGCGCGCCTTTAGATTTGACTTTGATTACGCTAGATGACGCGATCACGCGTGTGTTGCAACATCCAACGGTTGCAAATAAAACATTTTTGATTACGATTGGTGACCGCACCGTGGGCGGCTTATCCAGCCGTGATCAGATGGTGGGCCCGTGGCAAGTGCCAGTTGCCGATTGTGCGGTGACCTTGGCCGATCACGATGGTACGCGAGGCGAGGCGATGGCAATGGGCGAACGTACGCCGCTTGCGGTGATCGACGCTGCCGCCTCTGGACGCATGGCCGTGGCCGAAGCCTTAACTAACCTGGCCGCAGCGGATGTGGCTTGCCTTGAAGATATTAAATTGTCGGCCAATTGGATGGCAGCCTGTGGGGCACCCGGGCAAGATGCGGCGCTGTACGACACGGTGGCTGCGGTCAGTCAGCTCTGTCAAGAGGTTGGGCTGTCGATTCCGGTGGGTAAAGATTCGTTATCGATGCAAACAGGTTGGTCGCAAGACGGCGAAAATCGTAAAGTGATTGCACCCGTTTCGTTAATCGTGACAGCTTTTTCACCTGTGCAAGATGTTCGCACGACCTTAACGCCACAACTGCGTACGGATGTGGGCCCAACGAGCTTGATCTTGATCGATCTGGGTGGTGGTAAACAGCGTATGGGTGGCTCGATACTGACTCAAGTGTGTAATCAATTGGGTGAGCAAACGCCTGACATCGATGATGCGCAAGCGCTGCGTACGTTCTTTGTGACGATTCGCGCGCTCGCGCAGTCAGGCATCGTGTTGGCCTATCACGATCGCTCTGATGGCGGTCTGTTGGCAACTGTCGCCGAGATGGCCTTTGCCGGACACACAGGTGTGTCGCTCAATATCGACATGTTGTGCTTTGATCACAACGCGCAAGACTGGGATGCCTACAATATTCGCGCCGCACAAGTTGCGGTACAGCGTAACGAATTAACTCTCAAAGCCCTGTTCTCAGAAGAAGCAGGTGCGGTGATCCAAGTGCCAACGGCCGAGCGCGATGCCGTGATGCAAGTGTTGCGGGCTGCTGGCCTATCGACGCATTCGCATGTGATTGGCTCTCTTAACACGACAGATAAGCTTGAGGTCTTTCGCGACGGCAATCGCATCTGGTCACGCCCTCGTGCCGAGCTGGGCACTCTCTGGAGCGATGTTAGCTACCGCATCGCATTGCGACGCGATAATCCAGCCTGCGCCCAGGCCGAGCTTGATGTGTGGGCTGATGCGACAGACCCAGGGATGTCGCCACTCGTTCAGTTTGATCCTCAACAAGATGTTGCGGCACCTTATATCGGCAAGGGTGCTCGCCCACGCGTTGCGATCTTGCGAGAACAGGGCTGCAATAGCCAAGTTGAAATGGCTTGGGCCTTTGATAAAGCTGGCTTCGAAGCCGTTGATGTGCACATGACTGATCTGCAGGCTGGCTCGGCAGACCTAGCCAGTTTTAAAGGATTGGTTGCGGTGGGTGGCTTTAGTTATGGCGACACACTTGGTGCGGGCGAGGGCTGGGCGCGCAGTATTTTGTTCAACACGCAATTATCTGATCAATTCGCGCAATACTTTGCGCGCACTGATACCTTTGGTTTGGGTGTGTGTAATGGTTGTCAGATGATGGCAGCGTTAGCCACGATGATCCCAGGTGCTGAAAACTGGCCACGGTTTACCCGCAATCAGTCTGAAAAATACGAAGCTCGTTTTTCGTTGGTCGAAGTGCTTGAATCACCGTCCTTGTTCTTCAATGGCATGACGGGTGCAACCATCCCCGTTGCCGTGGCGCATGGCGAAGGCTTTGCAAATTTCAGTCGTCAAGGTAATGCGCAGGCCGCGCTTGCCGCCTTACGCTTTGTGGATCACAAAGGGCAGGCTACCGAGGCCTATCCGTTTAATCCAAATGGCAGCCCAAATGGCCTAACGTCAGTGACAACTGCCGACGGGCGTTTCACGGTGCTAATGCCTCATCCCGAACGCGTGACCCGTAATGTGATGATGTCGTGGTCGCCGCCTAGTTGGGGTTCAAATGACACAAAGGGTGCCTACACCCCGTGGATGAGATTCTTCCAAAACGCGCGGGTGGCGATTGGCTAAGGTCTTTGGGAGATGGCGCGTGCGCTTGCAACGCTGCCATCCCTTCGGAAGGGTGACTCGCCCCTGGTCGAGCCGCCTACTTTTTAGCGTGACTCAAGATCAGGCAGGTTGTTGTTGCATGGGCATAAAGTTTGCCGTCTGGGCCAACAATTCGCCCCTCTGCGGTGGCAATCTGGCGTCCCACTTGGATGATCTTGCCAATAGCGCGTACTCGGATCCCCGGTGCGGGCACAATGGCGCGAGTCATTTTTACGCTTAGATCTAAGGTGGTGTAGCCGGTGCCAGCGGGTAACATCGTGTGGATGGCGTTGCCGACGGCGCCGTCCAAAATACTGGCAAACCAGCCCCCGTGTACCGAACCTTGAACATTCATGACACTCTCAGTGGGGTTGCCCTGCAGCGTGGCCTCGCCTGGCGAGAGCGCAATAATCATGTAGCCGCAGGTGGCAGCCATTGGGCCATTGGGCAGTTCACCATGCATCACCGCCTGCATGACTTCCATGCCTGTCATTGTTGCGGTTTTTGACTTGTCTAGCAGTCCGATCAACCTCCCTTTAGGCATGCTGTCTAATAGTTTTTGTTCGTCTTCCAGCCATTGTGCCAGGGTGTTTTCAGTCGTCATGAGTCAGGTTTTTGAGATATTTTGGTGGTCGTTGGTCAAAATCTAAGCAAATCGCGCTTAAATCACGCTCGCAAGCTGCTTTTTAGCACTAGTTGCCTCTCAAAAGAAGTCGTTCGTCCATCGTATAATCACGCTTTGCGCCCGGAGCTTTTTATGCGTCTTATCCAAACTGCGCTCACCTTCGATGACGTACTGCTTGTGCCGGCGTTTTCACAGGTGTTGCCTCGCGACACGTCGTTGGTTACCCGCTTAACCCGAAACATCTCACTCAATATCCCCTTAGTCTCGGCCGCGATGGATACCGTGACTGAATCTCGTCTGGCGATTGCCATGGCCCAAGAGGGCGGTATCGGGATTATTCACAAAAACTTAACCGCTGACGAACAAGCCAAACAGGTTTCGCGTGTCAAGCGCCACGAGTTTGGTATCGTCACTGACCCAATCACAGTGACCCCTGACATGAAAGTGCGCGACGCGATTGCGTTGCAGCGTCAGCACGGCATTTCGGGTTTGCCGGTGGTGCAAGGCCGCAAGGTCGTGGGCATTGTGACCAACCGTGATTTGCGCTTTGAAGACCGTCTGGATGCGCCGCTTAGCAGCGTCATGACGCAGCAAGAACGCCTCATCACCATGAAAGAAGGCGCAACACTGGCCGAGGCGCAAAAACTGATGCATCAGCATCGCCTCGAGCGAGTATTAATCGTCAACGACGCTTTTGAACTGCGTGGTTTGGCAACAGTTAAAGATATTGTCAAAAATACCGAACACCCTGCAGCCTGCAAAGATAGTCACGGGCAATTGCTGGTGGGTGCTGCGGTGGGTGTGGGCGATGGCACTGAAGAGCGGGTTGAAAAATTGGTGGCTGCGGGTGTCGATGTCATTGTGGTTGACACGGCGCATGGCCATTCAAGTGGTGTGATCGAGCGCGTGCGTTGGGTCAAAGCTAACTATCCAAAAGTCGAAGTGATCGGTGGCAACATCGCAACGGCTGACGCCGCGCGCGCGCTACACGAAGCCGGTGCAGACGCCGTTAAAGTCGGGATTGGTCCAGGTTCGATTTGCACAACGCGTGTCGTAGCAGGGGTTGGCGTACCGCAAATCACGGCGATTTCAGACGTGGCCCGTGCTTTAAAAGGCACTGGCGTGCCACTGATCGCTGACGGTGGCGTACGTTTCTCAGGCGACGTGGCCAAAGCGCTTGTTGCGGGTGCGTCGTCGGTGATGATGGGTGGTATGTTTGCTGGCACCGAAGAGGCCCCAGGTGAAGTGGTCTTGTATCAAGGGCGTTCGTATAAATCGTACCGTGGCATGGGCAGCTTAGGCGCCATGACTGATGGCTCGGCTGATCGTTACTTTCAAGATCCGGCTAACAATGCAGATAAGCTGGTGCCTGAAGGTGTCGAAGGTCGGGTGCCCTACAAAGGCAGCGTTCTGCAGATTATTTTTCAATTGGTGGGTGGTGTGCGCGCCTCAATGGGTTATTGCGGTTGCGCAACGATTGAAGAGATGCGTACCAAGCCCGAGTTTGTACAGATCACTTCGGCCGGCTTTCGCGAATCACACGTGCACGATGTGCAAATTACAAAAGAAGCACCAAACTATCGCTCAGAGTAATTTTTTCTTGGTTGAGGTCGCTGATGAATGTGGCCGGTTGTTGTTTGAATTGGCTACGTTTATCAAGTGGGTAGCTCGCGGTAATTTCTTTAAATGTTCGCCTTGATTATTTGAAAATAGTCATTGTCGACCAAGGTTCATTTTTGCACCGGCCTAGTAGCCGGTGTCTTTCATTTAGATATTTACACAGGTTAATTTTTCATGCACCAGCGCATCTTGATTCTTGATTACGGTTCACAGGTAACCCAGTTGATTGCGCGTCGTGTGCGCGAGGCTGGTGTGTATTGCGAGCTTCATCCGGGCGATGTCTCGGCAGAGTTTTTAAAGAATCAATTGTCGCTAGGTTTAAAAGGCATCATTCTGTCGGGTAGTCATGCTTCGGCTTACGATGCGTCTTCACTGAAAGTGCCCGCTGAAGTCTTTAGCGCAGGGGTACCGGTACTAGGTATTTGCTATGGCATGCAGGCCATGGCACAGCAGCTTGGCGGCGAGGTCAGTTACGCCGATCACCGTGAATTTGGCTACGCCGAAGTGCGCGCACGTGGGCACACACGTTTACTTAAAGATATCGATGACTTCACCACGCCCGAAGGGCATGGCATGCTCAAAGTATGGATGAGTCACGGCGATCAGGTCACGCGTTTGCCTGATGGTTTTAAAGTGATGGCCTCGACCGCGTCATGCCCGATCGCCGGCATGGCTGACGAAGCCCGTAAGTTTTACGCAGTACAGTTTCATCCTGAGGTCACACACACAGTCAAAGGCCAAGCCTTACTCGAGCGCTTTGTGCACGAGATCTGTGAGTGCCAGGGCGATTGGACCATGCCGAATTACGTTGACGAAGCGATTGCCCGTATTCGTGAACAAGTCGGTACAGATGAAGTGATCTTGGGCTTGTCGGGTGGCGTCGATTCGTCTGTTGCTGCTGCTTTGATTCACAAGGCCATTGGCGATCGTTTAACCTGCGTGTTTGTCGATCACGGTTTGCTGCGCTTAGACGAAGGCAAGCAGGTGATGGAGACCTTCGCTCAAAACATGGGCGTGCGCATTATTCATGTTGATGCCACCGAGCAATTTATGGGCAAACTTGCTGGGGTGTCTGACCCCGAGGCCAAGCGCAAAATTATTGGCCGTGAGTTTGTTGAAGTGTTTCAGGTTGAAGCGGGCAAACTCAAACAAGCCAAGTGGCTGGCACAAGGCACGATCTATCCTGATGTGATCGAATCTGCCGGTGCAAAAACAGGTAAGGCGGTTGCGATTAAGTCGCATCACAACGTTGGTGGCTTGCCTGATACCTTGAACTTGAAATTGCTCGAGCCGCTGCGCGAACTCTTTAAAGATGAAGTTCGAAAACTCGGTGTGGCCCTTGGTTTGCCGCACGGCATGGTGTATCGCCATCCATTTCCAGGCCCGGGCCTAGGCGTGCGCATCCTAGGTGCCGTCACAACTGAGTTTGCAGATCTATTGCGCCGCGCTGATGCGATCTTTATTGAAGAATTGCGCAACACCATTGATCCAGAAACCAAACAAAGCTGGTACGACTTAACCTCGCAAGCCTTTGCAGTGTTCTTGCCTGTCAAGTCAGTGGGCGTGATGGGCGACGGGCGCACCTACGATTACGTGGTGGCGCTTCGCGCGGTGCAAACGTCAGATTTTATGACTGCCGATTGGGCACCGTTGCCTTATCCGTTATTGGGCAAAGTGTCTTCGCGCATTATTAATGAAGTACGCGGTATTAACCGTGTGGTGTACGACGTATCGAGCAAACCGCCGGCGACTATTGAGTGGGAGTAAGTTGATTGACGCTAACGTTTTAGAACACTTTTCTGTTAGTTTATAGTTTTTGATTCTCGGAGCCTTAAACATGACAAATCCCTCAGCAGACAAACAACGCTTTGCTCGCCTTCACGTCGATCAAATGACAGACGAGCAAAAGATTTATTTCAATTCGCTGATGGCTGGTCCCATCTCTGGAACAGGAAGCAAGGGTGTCGTGCAGGGAGCGACAAGCTTAGGGGCTCCTTTCAACGTTTTTTTAAGAAGCCCGGTTTTGGCAGAGCGTATGCGCAAAGTCGGAGAATATCTGCGCTTTGAAAGTACCATCCCAAAACGCTTAAACGAGTTTGCGATTCTGATCACTGCTCGCACCTGGACCGCCCAATACGAATGGTACGCACACTTACGCTTGGCCCTTAAAGAGGGGCTCGATCCTTTAGTTGGTGAAGAACTTGCACAAGGGCAACGTCCTTCAAAGATGAAACCAGATGAAGAAGCTGTGTATGATTTTTGTCATGAGCTTCACACGCGTCACAGCGTAAGCGACGCACACTACAACGCAGTGCTCAAGCTTTTTGGTGAACAAGGCATTGTCGACTTGATGGTGGTAAGCGGCTATTACGTAATGGTGGCGATGGCGTTAAACGTAAATCGTTCGCCGCTACCAGAGGGCGCCATACCCATCCCAGAGCTTCAAGGGCTTTGAGTTTACCGGCTGGTACGGCATGCTTGTACCGGCGGCAACCCCCAAAGCAATTGTTCAAACCTTAGCCAAAGAGTTTGTTTCGCCTCTTTACTCTTCAATCTTGATATTTTTATCTTTAATAAATTTCGTCCAAGTCGCAACGTCTGCTTGGTGAAACTTGGTAAATTCTGCAGGGCTGTTCACCACGACATCTACGGCCAATTCATCCATGCGTTTGATGACATCGGGCGCGTTCGCAGCTTGGGCCATCGTGGCTTGAAGTTTGTTGATGATGTCTGGCGAAGTGCCTTTAGGTGCAAACACCCCATACCAAGTTAAAAGATTAAAGCCGGGCAGCCCATCTTCATTCAATGTCGGGGTGTCTGGACTGATTTTCACGCGCGTCAGGCTAGTGACTCCAAGCGCTTTTAATTTGCCACTTGTCACAAACGGCATGCTGCTGGGTGGATAATCAAAACCGATTGACACGTGGCCTGCCATCAAATCATTTAAGGCTGGCGCACTGCCGCGATAGGGTACATGGGTAATGTCGACGCCAGCCTCTTGTTTAAACATTTCGCCAGCAAGGTACGAGGCTGTACCTGTGCCTGCCGAGGCATAGGTCAACTTACCTGGATTTGCTTTGGCGAAGGCGACTAACTCTTTGATATTTTTGTACGGTAACGATGGGTTGATTAATAAGATATTGGGCAGTGTGGCCAAGAGCGTGATCGGCACAAAATCTTTTTCAACATCGTAGGGTAATTTTTTATAGAGACTTTGGTTGACAGACATCGTTCCGACGGTACCCAGCATGATGACTTGGCCATCTGGTGTCGCGCGCGCCACGTATTCAGTGCCAATGATTCCGCCCGCTCCGGTGCGATTATCAACAGTGACGGGTTGATTCAACAGTTCAGACATTTTTTTGGCAAATACCCTCGCCAAAATATCAGTGGTGCCGCCCGCCGGAAACGCCACCACCATTTTGATGGGCTGAGTGGGATAGGTCTGTGCGTGAGCCACGTTTGTAGCCGTGGCAAAAATCGAAATGAGCAAAGTGCTTAGTATCGTTAAGCGCTGCAACATGTATGGCTTCCTTTAGGTCGGTTGTGCTGGCGCATAATACCGTTAAGTTCGTGGCCTAGCGAAATTTGAGAATATTTGAAGTCTGTTCTTGACCGTTAGCGGGTTTACTATAGGTGCGTTGAGGTGAGTGATAGCCCCTGGTGTCTCACCGTAGGCATAAAATCGATTATTTCCCCATAAAATCAGTTAGTTATCACGGTTTTTATCAAACATGCTTATCAAGCAAATCCACGCAGGCGTTTTAAACATCGGCTACGCCGAGTCTGGCCCCGTTACGGGCACACCTGTGTTTTTGATGCATGGGTTTCCGTACGACATTCAAGCCTACGCCGAGGTTGCACCGCTTTTAGCCGCTGCAGGTTGCCGCGTGATTGTGCCTTACCTACGAGGCTACGGCTCGACAACATTCTTGGATACGACCACGCCACGCTCGGGTGAGCAGGCAGCCTTAGGGGCCGATTTGTTGGCCTTGATGGATGCCTTGCAAATCCCCAGCGCCTATCTGGCAGGCTACGACTGGGGTGGGCGCGCAGCGTGTGTAGTGGCTGCGTTGTGGCCCCAGCGTTGTAAAGGGCTTGTCTCTTTTAATAGCTACAACATTCAAAACATTGCCCAAGCACTGGTGCCCGACACCCCTGATCGCGAGCATCGTATGTGGTATCAGTATGATTTTCATAGCGAGCGCGGCCGTG
>JBAWWV010000014.1:0-32090 GCA_037146575.1 Alcaligenaceae bacterium
CGAGGCGGCAGCAGCAGAGTCAGTGATATAGGCATTTGCAGGATGACTTGTCATGAGGCCAAAGTGCCCAGTTTTCATGACAACGTCAGTAACCAAAAAAGGCTTTTGACGGATGAGTTCGCTAGTCTTTCGTCCAAACTCCCACTGCGAGCCGCTCACACCATCAGCGAACAGCACAATGATGTTTTTGGGTTGCTGAGCAACGACAGGTTGAGCAGAGACGGTAACGCCAAGTTGGCTAACAGAGATGAGTATCCAAACGCTGACTAATATTTTTTTGAAGTGATTCTTCATTTTTATTTTCCGGAGCGTTGAAACCTTCAAGAGGGTCACGCCAGCAGTGCGTGGGGCAGCCTGCCAAGCGTGCGTTGGTACTCAGTGCAATGACATTGTAACGACACGGCCTCAGCGAGCTGTCGTAGCACCTCGCACACGCGGTTTGGTGGGGGTAAATGATGGATTTTCGGCGGCCGCGTTCTCAATCACCGCGGCATCTTCTGCGAGCAGCAATCTGTCTGCAACAAGAGCGCGCGTGGCCAAGCGTATTTTTGTCAGATATTCGTTGATGCCACCGGGATACCGTGCGTCAAGTGCTTGACGCAAGTCGTCAGGTTTTTGGCCTGCTGTCGTTTTTGCAAAGGGTCGATAGGTACCACTCTGACGGCAAGCCATCACAGTGAGTGGCGCATTCATATAACCATGGCTTGCAATTGGCACTGCAATATCAGGCAGCACGACACCACTCATGGCATTGCCGTCGACATCGCGCTTCGGCACCATCACCATCGCCCCCACAAGAAAGTTCGGTGCTTGAAACACTTCGGCGTCGCTTAGACGCGCTTCGAGCTCGAATAGTCGACTGGCTGGAGGTGTCTTGCCTCGTACCCACTCATCTAAAGCAACCAACTGAGCCCGCACGGCAGGCGCCCAGTCAATTTGGCCCGGCGCTTCGACGCACTCTGGATTTTTATCGCGACCATTGATATGTGGCGAGCCTGAGATGTCGAACATGCGAACATTTTCAGGAAGGGGTAAATCAACGATGCCCTTCGCCCCTGTGCGAGTCAGCGCCGCACGTCCGCCCAGATAGTCGTTATAAGCGTGACTCACCACAACGCGCGGAAGCGCGCGATACTTGGGTTGCGCGACTTTCATCGCATCGCCGTAGGTGAAGGGCTCTTCGTGAACACCGCGAAGCTCGGGTTCGGTGTAGCTAGGCGTTTGCCACGCAACTGAGCCAGGCCCAGGCCCCGCGTCAAGCAAAGGCAACTGACCTGCCCCAGCTTGTGTGATGTGCAACCCATCAAAGACCATCTTATCGCCAAGCTGGTTGAAACCGTTCAGCAAAAAGCTCTTTAAGAAACGCCCAGTTTGCGAATAGCCGACCGCGTAGGTGTGCTCAATCGCACCAGCTAGTGGATTACCTGCCCGAGCGTCACGCAAAAACAGCGTGATGTCGCGTACCGCAGCGAAGCCCACCCCTTCGGCGTAAAGCTTGCCACCTTTGCTATCCGCAAACGTCGGAAACACGGGACCTTCTCCCTGCTCCCACTGCACGACTGCGACTGACCAGCCTCGATTCTGCAAAAATCCATTACCCTGATCGAGTGAACCGACCGCAAGCGGCCGAGCCCGAGGGCTGTTGTAAAGCCCGTGAGTAATGGGACGACCGCGATTAGGCACATCAACCAATAAGTTGCCGTTACCGGTGCTGGGTGACTCAGGGATAATTAACGTCACGGGCGTACGATACTCAACAAGCCCACGCGCGTTGCGCGGCGCCTTGTCAAGTCCTGGGATTGGCTCATTGGGCGACAACTCACCTGAGGCCTCTGCCTCGATACGCACGAACTTGCCATGCGCAAAGTCACCATAAGGCTGGGTCGACTTAATCGCAAACTCTGTAATCGCCGCAGCAGCAACAAGAGGCAGCGAAGCCGCCAAGGTGAGCGAGGCGCCAAGCGCCAGATTGATGTTTTTCATTTTTAGTCTCCAATCTTTAGGCTTGATGCGCTGCAAGCCAATGTTGCGCAATATGACTGCGTGTCGTAATCCACGCCGAGTCACGTTGTTGCAGATGACTGAGTATGCGCTGTACAGCCCCGATACGGCCAGGCCTGGCGATCATGCGCAAATGCAGTCCAATCGACAACATGCGTGGCCAAGTCTGTCCTTCTTGCTCTAACCAGTCGTAGGCCTCGCAAACATATTGACTAAATTGCTCTGCTGTTGAAAAGCGATCGCTATGCTGAAAATGCATATCGTTGGTGTCAAACGCGTAAGGTAATACCAAATGCTTCGCTAAGCCGACATCAACAAAGTAAGGCGTATCGTCGTTATAGGCATCGCTGTCATACAAAAAACCCAGTTCAGAAAGAAGACGACGCGTATTGGGGCTAGGGCTTGATCTTGTGTGCCACCCAACTGGGGGCTTACCACTGACTTGTTCGATCGCTTTCATTGTTGCGATGATCGACTGGCGCTCAGTGCGCTCATCCATCGCGACGTGGCGCTCCCAGCGATAGCCATGCGCAGAAATCTCGTGTCCGCGCTTGACTGCATCTTGAACCAGCCAAGGCGAGCGCTCGACTGCGCGTCCGCATGAACTTAAGGTAAAGTTGGCACCAAAGCGCTCAAACAAGTCTGCGATACGCCAATACCCTACGCGAGTTCCGTACTCAAAGTGAGAGTCGATACAAGGATCAATCTGTGCTTGTCGATCGATCACTTCGTACACAGCCTCGTTGACAGAATCGCCGTCTGCCATCGAAAACTCTCCGCCCTCTTCAAAGTTCAACACAAACGATACAGCAACGCGTTTTTCATTCGGCCACTTTACTGGTGGGGCGACATTTCCATAACCGAATAAATCACGTTTATTTGTCATATTTTTTCTTTTTGATATCTTCTAACGGTAGCGAGCACAACGTTATCATTTTTTTATTAAACCTTGTCATACAGCACGAGGGTAAGGTTTTCATTCGTCTTTCTTTTAGCGCTGATCACTCAGCACCAGAAAGGTGCCAAACCTTGATTATTCAACTTTAATATTTCGTTCTTTAGACACCTTAGCCCAGCGATCAAACTCGTTATTCAATTGTTCACGGACATCTTTTAAAGTTGAGTTTGCAACTACCCCACCCATGCCCTCAATACGCGAACGTACGTCGGGTAGCGCTGCAATTTTTCTTAAATCGTCGTTAAGCTTAACGAGAATCGGCTCTGGCACACCTGCCGGTGCCACTAGCATGTACCACGCCATAAAATCATAGCCAGGCAAGCCCGCCTCGGCAACCGTGGGCACGTCAGGCAAAAGTGGTGAACGCACGGGGCTCGTCACAGCCAGGGCTTTCAGTTTGCCCCCCTGAACCAAGGGTAGTGACGACAAAATGATATCCACAGACATGTCCACTCGATCACCCATGATGTCTTGCAGTGCGGGTGCTGCACCTTTGTATGGCACATGAACCATCTCAACACCACCCAGCGACTCCATCAGTGCGGCACCGATATGGCTCGTTGTACCAGCCCCTGAACTCGCGAAGGTCAAGGTGCTGGGTTTGCTCTTTGCCTTAGCAAGAAAGTCTTTTAGAGAGTTTGCCGAGGATGTTGGGCTCACTACCACCAAGCTCGGGACATTAGCAATGACACCCACTGGAGTGAAATCTTTTTTGGTGTCATAAGGAAGCTTCGCGTAGACGAAAGGATTTAAAGCGTGTCCGACGGTCACCATCAACAAGGTATAGCCGTCAGCGGGCGCCTTGGCCGCCACATCACTACCAATCACTCCCCCTGCACCCGCGCGATTTTCAATCACAACAGCGTGCTTGCCACCCCAAAGTTCGGTGTATTTTTGCCCAATCAGGCGCGCAAAGATATCAGCGGCTCCACCTGGCGGAAAAGGCACAACAATGCGAACAGACTTGTCCGGATAGGCACTGCTCTGAGCTTGTGCGGCCTGAGCAAAGAGCCCTAAGGCGAGCGGCAATAAGATTGCACGGCTAAAGAATGAACGGGAACGCATACAGTATCCTCAAATAAGAGTTGTGCCACACATTGGGGCACGTTGAACGACATATGCGCACAGGGCAGGCTAGATCACGCACCAATTAAGTACAGCAAATTTCATGCCAAGCTTTTTGCACCACACCACCCATACTGCTTAACAACACCCATCAACGATCAGCACCTAGCTTTTGTGTCAAACCAGGCGGATTTGAAAAGGTCTTTCTGAAAGCCGACTGCCCTGCATTTGAAAACTTCAAGCCAGCCTGTTTGACCGCCTCGTCACTGACTTTGTGCAAGGGTGTATAAAACGGATGATGGTGTTCAATAAACGGGTTGTTGCGCGCCGCGTTATAACAAAAAATCACGGTCCAACGCCGGTTCGGCGAACGGTTTTGATCAGACCGATGCATCACATTTGCATGAAAAAATAATGCATCGCCAGGTGCCATTTCAACGTACTCGAGTGGCATATGCTGCAACATCTGCTCGACACGCTTTGGATCGGCACCCACCTGTTCACCCGGAATGATGCCGTGTTCAACTCGGCCCACCAAATGCGAGCCACGAATCACCTGTAAACAACCGTTTTCAGGCGTTGCATGATCGAGCGCCACCATCACACTGGCCATATGGGGCAATAAGCAGCCATTATGGTACCAATAGCCATAATCCTGATGCCACTCCCAGGCACCGCCTTCAAGCGGCTCTTTGGCGGTGAGTTTTGAGTGGTAGTGATAAACCTCGCCGCCCAACATCTGCTCAACGGTGTCAACCACCCGTTGCGATCGAGCCGCCAAACCGTAGACGCTGTCACCCGGGTGATTCCAGGTCGCCATTTTGGTCGCCTTGCCCTGCGCGTCTTTGCGATCGTAAAGACTCTTTTGTAAGTCAGGGTCTTGCTCGATTGCACCCGCCATTAAAGCAACCTCTTCTTGATCGAAGAGCTGCCGAACAATCACGTAACCATCTGCAGCAAAGGCGGCCGCTTGCGCAGCAGAAAAAACTGAAGCCATGTCAGAACTCCTTTAGCAACAACAGGGGGAGGCTAAGCCTTAGCCAGGTCGACGTTCAAAAGCAGGGATACCATCAGGAATATGATGAAACGGCTGTTTATCAATCGTAAAAATTGCAGCCGTTGGCTTGTAAACTGACGGATCGTCAAGGGTACCGACTTTAATGATCATCGCGCCAGGGCGAAACGGTGATTGGGTAGCAAGACTGGTCCCGCAGTTCGAACAAAAGTGGCGAGTCACGGCCTTGTCGATGTCTGTGCGTGTAAATTTAGCCGGCACGCCCGCCTCGTAGTTAAACCCCTCACTTGGCAATACCATCAGAGCATTAGGATGCCCGCCTGCGATGTATTGACACTCACGACAATGGCACTGCAGCGAAGCCATGACCTCGCCCTCAAAACTGTAACGAATCTGCTTGCAATAACAACCGCCCGTTAGTTTCATCGCTCGCTCCGGATATTTTTCTTGGTGGACTAAGTTTACTAAGAAATATCGTAACACTACCGCACTGCTGCACAGCACTAATATCGTTTACCGCCCCCCTTGAGGCAACTTTGAAACACCTTTCCGTATCTTTCTGGTTTTGCAGATGGCTGCCGCTCTTGGGGCTACTGTGCCTATTGGCGCCAGTCGCTCAGGCCCAAACACCCATCACTAAAGGCATTCGAATGATTGTGCCCTATTGCCCGGGCGAGGCAACCGACGCGCTGCAAGCCAAGCTCAAGCAACAGGGCTATGTCACGGTTGGTGGCTCGTCCAATGATTTCGCAACTTGGATCTCGTCTGAAATTACGAAGTGGGCGAAGATCATTAAAGATGCCAATATCAAAGCTGAATGAACGCGACTCGTGAACTGACGCTAATATTGAAACAGAATAGGCTCTGTGCTTACCCTAACGCTGAAGAAAATTTGAACGAAAAAAACGCCCAGCGTCGCATCCGCATCAAACACTGCTAAAAAACTCATGACAATCCGAAAAATAGACACCTTCGCCTTAAGCCTTCCCTTCGAAATCTACGGACCCCGTCCAAAGTTCGCGGGGCTTGACCGCTCGATGGAGATTCTTTTGGTTCGCGTTGAGACCGACTCCGGCATCGTCGGTTGGGGTGAAGCCTTCGGCTTTGGCACTTGGCCCGCCACGCGTGCCGCAATCCACGCCATGGTAGCGCCGCTTGCACTAGGTCGTGACGAAACCAAGATCCCTGCTTTGATGGAGGATCTCAACAGAAAACTTCATATCGTCGGGCGCACCGGGCCCGTGGTCTTCGCCCTCTCGGGCTTGGATATCGCCCTGTGGGATATTGCCGGCAAAGCCGCAGGTAAACCGGTATCGGCCTTGCTTGGCGGCACCAAGCACACCCGCCTGCCCTGCTACGCAAGTTTGATGCGCTATACCGATCCAGGCCTGGTCGCTGAAAACAGTGCCCGTGTGGTTGAACGAGGCTATGGCGCAGTCAAACTTCATGAACTTGGTGTTGAACAGGTCAAAGCCGCACGCCAAGCAATTGGGCCAAAGATCGGGCTGATGATGGACGTCAATTGTCCGTGGTCTGTGAAAGAAGCCCTGGCTGTCGCTGACGCGGTGCGCCCCTACGATCTAAGTTGGTTCGAAGAACCCATCTGGCCTCCTGAAGATTTTGAAAGCCTTGCAAAAGTCAGAGCGCAGAGCGGTTTAAAAATCGCGGCTGGAGAGAACGCCATGAGCGTCAAGAATTTTGAGCAAATGTTTAAGGCGGGCGCGGTCGATATTGCGCAACCAAGCGTCACAAAAATTGGCGGTATCTCGCCAATGATGGAGATCGCCGCACTCTCTGCCCAGCACAATGTTGTCATGACCCCACATTGCCCCTACTTCGGTCCAGGGTTGTTAGCCAGCGTTCATATCGCCGCAGCGCTGGCGCACGCACCGATGATCGAATACTCGTTTGCCGACCTTGGCGCCAACCCCTTGGGCGATGCGATTGAGGTAAAGAATGGCTTTATCGCTGTGCCCTCTGGGCCGGGCCTTGGCCGCGACCCTGACCCTGAGATTATCAAACGCTATAGCGTGTAGCGTTTTTATTTAGGGTTGATGACCCCAGGCGATGTTTTGGTACAAAGCCATCCGGTGCAGAGCATTTCTAATTTGTGCAATCCCTCGCAATACCGCCGACGCTCTGGGCTAAGACCTCTTGACCAAGGCGCGTGAAAAATTTAATAATTAAATGCGCGATCGTCAGGCGCTCAACACGCATAGGGCAGTATGAAAATGAACTATAAAACTTTCTTCAAATCATTTGTGTTTGCCGTATCTTTACAAACCTGCGGTGTTGCCCTTGCCGGGGATGCCGATTTCACGTTAACCAATCGCACAGGCTACGACATCGAGTCGGTCTACATTACACAGAGTAAATCTAAAAGCTGGGGGCAGGACCGTCTCGGCAAGGCTATTTTGGCGAATGGCAAGTCTCGCGAAATGGTCTTTAACAAATCAGGTTCAGCTTGCATCTATGACATGCTGATACATTGGGAAGGCTACGGTGAAGCCGACGACAGAACATGGGAACAAATTGACCTATGTTCAATCAACAAAATCACTCTGCGCTACAACAAGGCTACCGACGTCACCACGGCAGTCTTCGAATAAAGCCAGTTGATCGCTACAAGCCCTGACTCACTAATCTGTGTCAGGGTTTTTTTTGACTATTTTTTACGCGGCGGTAAACCTGTATGTTGGGTCAACATGCGACCTGGCGTAACCGCTTTGCGTACCGTAGAGTCAGTACTGTTTTTACGTCGGGCACTGGTATAGCTGCCATCTGTTCTAGGCTGATGAAACGGGATCAAATGTTTTTTGCCGTTACCAATCAGATCCGAGCGCCCCATTGCCTTAAGCGCCTCACGCAGCAAGGGCCAATTATTGGCATCGTGATAGCGCAAAAATGCCTTATGCAGACGACGACGGCGATCGCCCCGCACAATATCAACTGTTTCGCTTGTGCGCGTGACTCGCCCTAGTGGGTTGCGGCCAGAGTGGTACATCGCCGTTGCCGTTGCCATCGGGCTTGGATAAAAGGTTTGGACTTGATCGGCACGAAAGCCATGGCTTTTTAACCAAACCGCCAGATGCATCATGTCTTCATCACTGGTACCTGGATGGGCAGCAATAAAGTACGGAACCAAAAACTGTTTTTTGCCAGCTTCTAAGCTGAACTTATCAAACATTTGTTTGAACTTGTCGTAGCTACCGATACCAGGCTTCATCATCTTAGACAAAGGCCCCATCTCGGTATGCTCGGGTGCTATCTTCAAATAGCCACCCACATGATGTGTGACGAGCTCACGGATATATTCGGGCGACTTCACAGCCAAGTCGTAACGCAGACCTGAACTGATCAGGACTTTTTTTACACCCTTCAAGGCGCGCGCACGCCGATACATATGAATCAACGAGCTGTGATCGGTATTTAAATTTTGACAAACATCGGGGTACACGCAACTTGGCTTGCGACAGGCCGATTCAATTTCAGGGCTTTTACAGCCAATGCGGTACATGTTGGCGGTTGGTCCACCAAGATCTGAAATCACTCCGGTGAAGCCAGGCACCTTGTCGCGAATGTCTTCGATTTCGCGAATCACCGAGTCTTCACTGCGGCTTTGAATGATGCGGCCTTCGTGCTCGGTGATGGAGCAAAAAGTACAACCACCAAAACAGCCGCGCATGATGTTCACGCTAAACCGAATCATCTCCCAGGCGGGGATCTTGGTTGCGCCATCGTGACCACCATTTTCATCAGCATACACAGGATGAGGGCTACGGGCATACGGCAAATCAAATACCAAATCCATTTCAGGAGTTGTCAGCGGGATGGGGGGCGGATTGATCCAGACATCACGCGCTGTGCGACCCTCGCCGTGTGCTTGCACGATCGCGCGGGCGTTACCGGGATTGGTTTCTAAATGCAGTACACGGTTGGCATGCGCATACAAAACTGGATCCGATTTCACTTGCTCGTAAGAGGGCAAACGGATCACGCTGCGCTCACGCGGGGGTACTTTGAGCTTGCCTTTGGTTTGCAGGGCAGGATTAGGCGCAAAGACCAGCGGCGCTTCGTTAGTGATTGCTTTGGCGCTGGTTGCCTTAGCACTTTTGGCATTCGCTGCGTTAGCCACTTCGCGCGCTTCATCATTGCGCGCACAGCTTTCGCCCTGCTCAAGCGCCTGCTCGCTGATCATCAGGTACGGGTTGACATGAGCTTCGACACGGCCAGGCGCATCGACACTCGTCGAGTCAATTGCGAACCAGCCCTCGGGAGTTTCGCGACGCATGAAAGCCGTCCCGCGAATATCAGTCATTTGGGTGATCGGCTCTTTCGCGGCCAACCGATGCGCAATCTCAACCACGGCACGCTCGGCATTGCCATACAGCAGCAGATCACACTTGCTATCGATGACGACAGAGCGACGCACCTTGTCAGACCAATAATCGTAATGGGCAATTCGACGCAACGATCCTTCAATGCCACCCAAAATCACTGGCGTCTCTTTGTATGCCTCTTTACACCGTTGCGTGTACACAATTGCGGCACGATCGGGGCGCTTGCCCCCAACATCACCCGCGGTATACGCATCATCGCTTCGCATTTTGCGATCAGCGGTGTAGCGATTGATCATCGAATCCATATTGCCAGCAGTCACGCCAAAAAAAAGATTTGGCTTGCCAAGGGCTTTAAACGGCTCGGCGCTTTGCCAGTCGGGTTGCGCGATAATGCCGACACGAAAGCCTTGGTTTTCAAGCATCCGCCCAATCACGGCCATGCCAAAACTGGGGTGATCAACGTAGGCGTCACCCGTAACAATGATGATGTCACAGCTATCCCAGCCGAGCTGAGTCATCTCGTCGCGACTCATTGGCAAGAAAGGGGCCACACCAAAACGCGCCGCCCAGAACTTACGATAGCTGCTCAGGGGCTTGGCGTTGCGTGGAAAGAGGGAAACGTCGGTGTAGGTGGTCATATCAGTCAATCAATCAGACCGATTGTACGCAATGTAGGCCTGCTTAGGCAGTTAACCCTTGCAAGCCTTACGGTCAAGCACGCACTTCAACACCCTTCCAAAACGCGACATATCCCAGAATGTGATTAGCCTCAACCTTAGGATGAGGGTAAAACCAGGCCGCCTCTTTGTTGGTCTTACCGTTCACGCAGACGTCATGGTAGTGCGCGGTGCCCTTCCAAGAACATACGGTTTGCTTGGCGGAAGGCTTAAAAAACTCTGTTTTTAACGCCGAACTAGGGAAATAATGATTTCCTTCAACTACCACCGTGTCATTAGACTCGGCTAGAACTTCGCCATTCCAAATCGCTTTCATGTGTTTCTCCGGAGAAAGTCTGAAAATACACCCAAACTGATTTTCATCTGCGCAATGATATCTCATGGTATATAGACCGCTTAGTCTAGCAAAGGTCAAATGTTATTCATGCAAAAGCCAGTCTTTCTTGAAAGCCACCAAGTCACTCACCCCTCCAGTCTGATCTCTGAGATTGAAGCAGGGTTATTGGCCAAACAGGCATCGATCTCGCCCAAATTTTTATACGACGCGCTTGGCGCGCATCTTTTTACTGCCATCACACTCATCCCAGAATACTATCCAAGCGCCGTTGAGACAGGTTTGCTGACTCAATACAAAAATGAAATTGCGACAGCTGTGGGCAAGAATCCAGTCTTGATTGATTTGGGCGCAGGGGACTGTAAGAAGGCGGCACGACTCTTTGAGTCGATTCAACCCGCATCGTATTTGGCCATCGACTTTTCGGTTGACTATCTGAAAGGGGCTTTAGAAAAACTACAGAGTCAGTATGTTGATATCCCGATGTACGGGCTCGGCATGGATTTTTCACAAACGCTCACACTCCCCACTTCAATCACTCAATCGCCAAGAACCTTTTTTTACCCGGGTTCGAGCATCGGTAATTTTCTACCAACTGAGGCTGAGAGGCTACTTAAACAGATCAAACGTGAAGCACTGGGTGGCGCTTTGCTTTTAGGCGTTGACCTAATGAAGGCAGAGCACGTCTTACAGGCAGCCTACGACGATCCTCTCAAAATCACCGCTGCGTTCAATTTGAATATTCTTCGCTCAGTGAACACCATCATAGATTCGGATTTTGATGTCAGTCATTTTTGCCATAAAGTCGTGATCAATCATTCAAAAGAACGCGTCGAACTTTATCTTGAAGCACGCATTGATACCGCTGTGTCATGGCACAGCAAGCAACGTTTATTCAAACAAGGCGAGCTCATCCATACTGAAAATTCTCACAAATACTCGCTCGCTTCTATCCAACAGCTGCTGAATCGCTCTGGCTTTCAGTCCACCAAAATTTGGACAGATCCACGACAATACTACGCACTCATTTATGCCCAGTGATCGCCCTACAGTCAAAGCCTCGCTTGAAAGCCTTTTAGCGCAATTCAATGCGTCACGACGCTATTCAACGCGTTTAGTCGAGCCTCTAAGCCCTGAAGACTGTCAGTCTCAATCGATGGCTGACGCGAGCCCTGCCAAGTGGCATCTCGCCCATGTGACTTGGTTTTATGAAGTCATGATTCTTAAGCCTTACGAGAGCAATTTCAAATTTTGGAACCCTCAGTTCGCCGTCTTGTTCAATAGTTATTACAACGGGGTGGGGGATAAACATCCACGTCATCAACGCGGGTTACTTACGCGACCAACCTTAGCCGAGGTCTTTGAATGGCGTAAAAACATTGATACCCGAATCAATGCTTTACTCAAAGACAATCAGACAGCCGAGCTTCAGTGGTTGATTAAACTTGGCATCAATCATGAGCAGCAACATCAAGAACTTTTGTTGACTGATATTCAGCATCTTTTTTCTACTAGTTCGTTGCTGCCCTGTTATTTTTCGAAAGATAAGCCATCAACCGCTAACGTCGAAGACTTTAAATGGATCGAAGGACAATCTGGCTTAAATGAAGCTGGGTATCAGGGTGACCAATTTTGTTTTGATAACGAGGGCCCAAGGCATACGGTTTTTAATTCGCCTCACTCTCTTGGTAGCACGTTGGTCACCAACGCTGACTGGTTGTTGTTTATTGAAGATAAGGGTTACCAAGATGCCCAATGGTGGTTAGATGCGGGCTGGGCCTGGGTACAGGCAGAAAAAATTTCTGCACCCATGTATTGGAGTCTTCAACAAGACGGTTCGTATTGTCATTTTTCACTTTATGGTCAACGCCCTCTAGTTGAGCAAGAGGCAGTCACTCATATTAGTTACTTCGAAGCTGAGGCCTTTGCGCGCTGGGCCTCTAAAAATATTGAACGATATGCAGGTGCGCGTTTGCCGACCGAGTTCGAGTGGGAAGCCTTTGCAGCACAACACCAAGCAACAGATCTCTTTGGCAAGGTATGGCAATGGACAAGCAGCAACTACAGCCCCTACCCTGGCTACAAGCCTTGGGGCGGTATCGCTGGCGAGTACAACGGCAAATTTATGGTGAACCAAATGGTGTTACGAGGTAGTTCGGCTTACACCTCTGCCGGGCACTCGCGCAATACCTATCGTAATTTTTTTCCGACGCATGCGCGCTGGCAACTAACGGGTGTCAGACTTGCAAAAGATTGAAGCATCGCGTGCATGATACGTTTTTTGCAGACAAGTTGCTCTCAAGTGGCAGACATATTAATCAGGTGATTCGTGAAAGATTCTTTTGATCAAGTTATAACGTGTCACTCTACAGCCGCCCTACAGGCATACGACCAGGCGGTCGATTGTCAGTTACACGCCTGGCCTGGGGCGCTTGCGGCGGTTGATTTGGCGCTTAAACAGGCGCCTGACTTTGCGTTGGCACATAGCACCCGTGCGCTGCTGTTGCAGTCTGCAGGTCGTGGCATTGAAGCGCGCGAGGCCTCAACGCAAGCGCTGCGCTTAGCCAACGCGGTGACAGAACGCGAGCACTCTCATATTGGCGTTATCAATCTGATTCTTGAAGGCCGTTCAGCGGCCGCTCTGCAAACCGTGCGGGCGCATGCTGAACGCTGGCCATTCGACGCCCTCGTCATGTCACTGGCTTTAGGGGCCTTTGGCTTGATCACCTTCAGCGGTCAAGCGGATCATGATCAACAGCGTTTTGATTTCGTACAAAAACTCATCCCACATTATCCTACCGACCACCCTTGGTTTCTCAGTCATCGCGGCTGGGTACTGATTGAGACCAATCAACCCGAGGCCGGCTTACCTTTCGTCTCTCGCAGTCTTGAACTGCGGCCCGAAAATGGTAACGCGGCCCATGTCATGATGCATGCAAGGTTTGAGCTCAATGAGCCAGAACTTGCAATGAATTTTGCCAAAACATGGTTGGCGCATTACCCCGACACAGCGATGCTTTTTGGTCACGTGCACTGGCACACGGCGCTCTGCGAACTTGAATTAGGTCAGACTGAACAGGCTATTCACCGTTTGCTCACAGTGATCGAACCCCACCTTGCCTATGCCCCACCTTTAGTGGGTATGACTGATACCGCCTCTTTGTTGTGGCGTTTGAAATTACGGGGTGTAAGTGATCTGAAGTGGACCGCGGCAGAAAAATTCGCGCGCGATAAATTTGCAAATGGGGGCAACGTCTTTGCCGAACTCCATTTGGCTATGCTGGCGGTGGGCACGGAGCAGCCGAGGGCGTTAGAGGCCTGTCGCCTGCGCCTACAAAAACACGCTGACGCAGGGCATGGCGGCGCCTTAAGTGCTTTAGCGTGGGTTGACGGCTTAGCGTCGTGGCTCGCGCATGATGTGTCAACAGCGCGCGAAGCCCTGACTGAGTGTGTTAAACATTCAGTCTCTGTGGGCGGCAGCCACGCACAGCGTACAGTTCTCGAACTGTCTTTAGCCTCGATCGAATGAGTCCAGTCTTAGCCAAGCAATTCAAAACCAGACTCTGCCGGGGCAACGACACCTGCAAATATCAAAGGCTCTGTACCGTGGTTATAGACACCATGCACGGAACCCGTTGGCGCGATGACAATATCGCCCGCTTTGATAATCTTCGTATTTCCTTCTTTGTCTAACTGATAAGTACCCGTGCCAGACATAATGACCCAAGTATCTTGGCCCGTAGGGTGCGAGTGCGCTGGTAAGTGTTGGCCAGGTTTGACATGCCAGGCGACGATCGCGGTGTCTTGCGTGCGAGAGACGACCGATCTGACAGGCTCTTGATCTGAGGGCTGTAGATAATCGGCAAGTGTAAAAACGCGTTGTGTGGACATGGCTGGGCTCTCAAAAATCAATAATTTGCGTGTTTAGATTACGCAATTTTTGTGCCAAATACCCGCTAACCCGCATCGGCAATCGCTAGGCGCATGCCGAACCGACGATCACCATGAATGGTCACTCGGAGTCCTAGTATAGAGGGGAGTCTACAAATCCAGCAGCCCTAAAGCTTAGGGTTTGCACTGCCAGACGGTTACGGACTTCGGGCACCGATCGCCCTTGCTAGAGCAATTTAGCAAGGGCAAAGTGTTAGTTAGGCACCAACACAACTTGCGAGGCGTTTGTCTGGGGATTTGTCATAATCTGCCAGTGGTAACCTGCGGGCGCAGGCTTAAGCGTTGTCGTCGACACGCTGCCATTATTTGATTGGGACTGAACAATTAACGGCTGTTGCACTTGAACAACGGGTTGCTGAACAACCACCTGCGGCGCTGCGTAGTACGGGGCTGGCCCGTAGTAGCCAGGTGGATAGTAATAAGGTGCCGCCAAGGCCGACCCAATCACGGCACCTGCGACAACGCCACCGATAACCCAACCAGCACCGTAGCTGCCGCCGTACCCACCGCGATAACCGCCGCCGCGACAGCAATAAGCGTCAGCATTTGCTGCTGCCATCACACTGAACACTAACGACAAGGCTAAAAGAATTTTTTTCATACGTCCCCCACAGTCGTGAACGATCAAACTACACTTTGAGGCTATTGACTTCGACATCTTGGCTATTGACTTCGAGATCTTGTTTGGTCTGCAGGTTAACCTTAGCGCTCAACCCCTAACCAAAACAGTCACTCATTCCGTTAGTATGCTTATAGTGGCATAAAGTTCAGACAATTTGTCATTTTTTGCCTGACGGACACATTACCATTTAGTAATCTTAGGTTATCGTATTTTCATGAAATCTATCCATATCGATCGTAACCGTCGCCTACGCGACGACCCTGGCACAGGCCATAACCGTTGGCACCCTGATATCGAGCCACTTCTTGAAGTCGCTCCGGGCGAAGACATTCTGCTTGAGACCCGAGACGCCGCTGATGGCCAGGTCAAACCGCACATGGTGTTCGAAGATTTAGCGCGTAACGACAAAAAGGCTGGGCACCCCCTGACCGGGCCCATTTTTGTCAAAGGTGCGAAACCTGGCGATATCTTAGAAGTCGAATTTGTTGACCTGATCCCTCAGAACTATGGGTGGACGGTCATTCGCCCAGGCGCTGGCTTTCTACGCGAAATTTTTGATGCAAAGTTTCTGGCTCACTGGCATGTCGATCAGGGCTTTGCGCGGTCAGCGCAAATTCCGGGCGTCAAAATCCCCGAGGGCATCTTTATGGGGACAGCCGGCGTTGCCCCCTCACACGATCAATTACGCCTTTGGAATGATCGCGAAACTGATTTGGTTCGTCGCGGTGGCATCGCTTTATTACCCGACGCACTCGATGCGGTACCGACGCGCGAACCTATTGCTAGCACTGGCTTGCGCACCATGCCTCCGCGCGAAAACGGCGGCAACGCAGATATTCGTCAACTGACACGGGGCTCGCGACTACAACTACCAGTAGGCGTCGACGGCGCACTGTTTTCACTAGGCGATGCCCACTACGCTCAGGGTGACTCTGAATGTTGCATCACCGCCATCGAAATGGGCGCCACCGCCGTGGTGCGTTTTCGTTTGTTGGCGGGCGAAGGCGCGCGTCGCAAGACTCGCTTCCCTCGCTTTTCTCATCCAGGTTACTTTGCGGCACCGCAATGGGCGGCACCGCATAATTTCGTCGCAACGACTGGCCTACCTATCCGTGACGATGGCACCCAAGAGTGTGAAGATTTAACCTTGGCAGCCCGCAATGCTTTGCTCGAGATGATCGAACTACTTGGCGAACGCGGTTTTAGTCGCGAGCAAGCCTACGTCATTTGTTCGCTCGCCGTCGATCTACGTATCAGCAACGCGGTCGATTTGCCTAACGTTTGCGTAAGCGCCATACTCCCCGAAGCGATCTTCGAGGTTTAGTGTTTGGCTGCAATTACAATTAAAAAAATAGACTAATCGGAGAACTGAATGTCGCTTGAACAAGCAGAAATTGGCTTTATCGGGCTCGGTGCAATGGGCGGCGGCATTGCCCGTCGGTTAGCCCAGGCGGGCATCAAGCTGCACGTCTACGATGTCGATCCTTCTAAGATCGCCGCCTTTGCTAAGTGGAATGTTGTTGTTCACTCCAACCCAACAGCAATCGCTGATGCGGTCGAGGTGGTGTTTGCCTGCCTGCCCGATGGCGAGGTGAGTAAAGCTGTTGCGTATGGTGCAGAGGGTGTGATCCATGGCAACAAGCTCAAGGTCTATATCGAAACCTCGACCATTGGTCGTCGCCCGGTAATCGACATCGCAAACACCCTTGCAGCTAAAAATATCAAGGTGTTGGATTGCCCAGTCAGCGGCGGACCACGCGGCGCGGACGATGGTACCCTCGCGATTATGGTGGCAGGTGACGCTGAAGTGATCGAAAGCGTTCGAAAGGTCTTGAACATAATCGGTAAAAATGTGTTTGATATTGGACCTGAACCGGGCATGGCGCAAATGATGAAGCTGGTCAACAACATCATCTCCGCAAGCAATATGGCTTCAGCCTTTGAAGCGCTCGTGCTGGGTGCGAAAGCGGGACTAGACGCCGATCTGATGGTCAAGGTGATCAATGCGAGCACTGGGCGCAATAGCGCCACGACAGATAAAGTTCCGAAATCCGTTTTACCAGGCACCTTTGATTATGGCGCCTCAACACACACCTTGCATAAAGACATCACTCTGGGTCTGATCGAAGCCGAAGAGCTCAAAGTGCCGATGTGGGTTGCCAACAATACCCGTCAAGTGTGGGAATTTGCCATGACCCAAGGCGGAACCGATCTTGATTTCACCACACTGATTCAGTACTACGAGAAATGGGCGGGCGTAGTGGTACGCAGCAAGAAAAAGGATGAAGCGTGACACTGAAAGATCAAGTCGTTCGCGGCGACAACAAGGATAAAACATGAGGCTCAAGGATAAGATTGCTGTCATCATTGGCGCTGGACAGAGCCCGGGCATGACAACTGGCAATGGTCGCGCCACCGTTTTACGTTTTGCGCAAGAAGGCGCGCGCATTCTTGCGGTCGATCGCAGCCTTGCCTCAGTCACAGAGACCTGCAAGATTGCGACTGAAGAATACGGTGCATTAGAAATCATCCCATTTGAAGCCGATGTGTGTAAAGAAAGTGATTTGGCTGCCGTGATGGCCTTTGCCAAACAAAAGTGGGGCCGAATCGACATCTTGCATTACAACGTTGGCATCAGCGTTTCCGGCAATGACGGCAGCCCAACCGAAATTACCGAAGAGGCCTTTGATCTCATTACCAACGTCAATCTGCGAGGCTGCGTGATGGCCTGCAAGCATGTATTGCCGATTATGCGTGAGCAACAGTCTGGCGTCATCCTGACTATTTCGTCGATCTCGGCCTATCAGCGCTACCCCTGGGTCGCTTACAAAGCCACCAAAGCCGCCTTGATTGTTTACACCAAACAAATAGCGATCGAAAACGCTGAGTACGGCATTCGTGCGAACACAATTTTGCCGGGCCTGATGGACACCCCGATGTCGGTCGATACGCGCGCCACTGTTTTTGGCAAGACGCGCGAGCAAGTCGTTGCTGAGCGCAATGTCAGAGTCCCGTTGCGCAATCGCATGGGATCGGGCTGGGACGTAGCGAATGCAGCTTTATTTTTAGCGTCTGATGAGGCGCAATTTATTACTGGTGTCGAGCTGCCCGTCGATGGCGGCGGCTTGGTGAATCTGCCACGCTAAACATTTATCTTCCACATTAAACATTGATACAGGATCACACATGACAAATTCTTCAAAGCCCGTTAACCTGATTTCACCCGAAACTCTTGCCTTAGGCGAGCGCATGCGTCGCGCCACGCTAGGTGACGCGCATGTTGATCGCTCATTGCAAAAAGCAAAAGAGGATGAATTTCTTCAACCGCTTCAAGAGGCTGTGATGGGAATCGGTTGGGGGGCGATCTGGGGCCGTCCAGGACTCGACGTAAAATCGCGTAGCCTAGTGACCATCAGTATTCTCATTGCGTTGGGAAGAACCCATGAGTTAGCTGTGCATATCAATGGCGCCCTAAACAACGGCTGGACGAAAGCTGAATTGCAAGAAATTTTGATTCATTCATCTTGCTATTGCGGCTGGCCTGCGGCGCTCGAAGCCTCGCGGGTCGCTAAAGAGGTACTCGATCAACGTGCTACCTAGCTCAATGATCGGACTGCTTAATCAGTCATGTTGATCTGACAAGACAATTAGTTTTTGTCGAAACCTGAGCCGCGTTGTTAGGATAAGACAATTATTTTTCGTCGAAACGTGAGCCCCGTTGTTAGGATGAGAAAATTATTTCTCATCTTAATAGCCTTCACAGAGTGCTAGAGATACTCTTCATTTAATGACAGTTCTTTGAGCTCTGCTGTCGTTCCGCTGTGGCGAATTTCGCCTCCGCGTAACACATAGCCACGATCCGCGACCTTCAAGGCGGGCACCGCCATTTGTTCACTCATCAGGATTGTGGTGCCTGACTTTTTCATTTCGCGGATGGCATCGCTAACCTGTTTGATCCAGATGGGTGCCAAGCCTAGAAAGGGTTCATCAAGCAACAGCAAAGTCGGGGATGAACACATCGCCCGGGCAAACGCGACCAACTGCTGCTGTCCGCCACTTAACTGCCCTGCAGGCTGCGTAGCACGCTCAGACAACAACGGAAACATCCCTGACAAGCGCTTATAGGCGTCTTTTCTAGAGGTTTCAGACAGGCCAGGCGCACCCGACAAGACATTGTCAAAGACTGACATCGTGGCAAACACTCTACGGCCTTCGGGCGAATAGCCCATGCCCAGTCGCGCGCGTTGATCCGAGCGCAAAGACGAAATAGACTTTCCGGCAAAGGCAATTTCGCCTGCTACGGGTTTGACTGTACCAATCACAGACTTAAGCAAACTAGATTTACCGGCACCATTTGCTCCCAGCAGCAGCACCGTCTCGCCTCGCTCAATCTCGATAGAGACACCTTGCAACGCTCGGATGCCGCCATAACGTACATCAACATTCTTCACGCTTAGCATCATTGGTCCTCTGTTTCGCCGATATAAGCGTTCAGTACCTCTTTTCTGCTTAAGACCTCTTGCGGTTCGCCAATCGCGATTAACTGCCCCGCATCGAGCACGATCATCCTGGCGCAAAGTCGCCTGATCAGCGTCATATCGTGCTCGACGATCAAAACACTGGTTGAATAGGCACGCTGCGCTGCCGCGATAAAAGCATCAATCCTCGGGCGTTCGCTAACCTCTAGGCCTGCCGCAGGCTCATCGAGAAGCAATACTCGGGGTCGTGCCAAAAAAATCATCATCATGCCCAACACTTTTTGCAAACCGTAGGCCAGCTTGTTACTTTGCTCATCGAGTCTTGGCAAGAGATCAAATTGAGAAAGCAAATCGATGGCAGTCTGATCAGGATTCAAATCCTGACCACTAAAAGTCAGTGCGTAGAGAAGATTTTCTCTGACCGTTTTCACGCCAAAGGTATTAGCCTGCTGAAAGGATCTCAGCACACCAAGTTTGCTCATTTCGTGAAGCAAGCTCCCATTCACCTGCTTACCCTCAAGCCAGATTTCTCCTGAGTTAGCGGCAATCGCCCCACACAAAACATTAATCAGCGTCGTTTTACCCGCGCCATTGGGTCCCACAACACCAAGAATTTCATTCTTATTTAAATCAAAACTCAAATTCTCGAAAACCTTGACCCCTCCAAAATGCTTGGTCAAACTAATGACTTTCATAGTGGGTTGCATCATCAGCCCCTCCGCTCTACAGTTGGCAAAGGATCTGACTCTTTTATTTTATTTTTACGAAATCGGTAATAAAGATTCAGCAGCGTAGCGTAGATGCCGCCGCGAGAAACAAGCACCACAACGATGATCAGCAGACCGAGCATGCCAGGTGAATATTCTCCACCAACCCTAAAGTAGTTGGTGGCCCAGACCAGCAACGTTGAGCCGATGAGAGATCCGAGCATGACAGCTTGTCCACCAATGTAGGCATAGGCGATGTAATTCACGCCACTAATTGACGTGAACGAAGAGGGATGCGCCGTCAACAACATGTTGACCACCGAATAGCCCGACAACCCAGCCAACCCAGCAGCTAGGGCAAAGCCAATCGCTTTGTAATGCCAAACGACTAAACCTAGACTGCGCGCTAGAAGTTCATTTTCGCGAATAGCATCAAACTGTTTGTGATATTTTAAAATTGCAAAAAATGTGACAACTGCCGCAAGTAAAGCAGTCAAAATCGCCACAATCAGAATGGCCTGATTGCTGATGATCGCTGCACCAAAAATAGTTGATGCGGGCAAGTCTGTCAGACCGTTGGTGCCACCAGTCAACTCAGGAAACTCAACCAACACGAGTTGTAAAATTTCAGCCATAACGTATGTCACCAACACAAAATAGACCCCGCGCAACTTTAGAATCATCGCTCCTATTGGGATCGCAGCGAGCATTGGGACGATAAAACTGATGGCAATCAATACAAAGACATTGGTCGAGAGCTTCATCGCGCACAGGGCAGCCGCATAGCCCCCTAAACACATAAAAGCAGGAACAGCAAAGCTCAGCAGATCCATCCTGAGCATCAAGAACACACTCAGCGCAGCCGGAAGCACCATCATGATCTGGTTGAGAACAGAATAGGCCAACAAGTTTGTGCTAAACAAAGGGATGTACAGCGATGCCGCAATCATCAACAGAGAGATGATGCACGTGTTGTCAAAATGAATTTTTTGATTCACTTTTTGCTGAATCATGATCACGCCCCTCTCGTCTCTCGGCCAAACAGACCGGAGGGTTTAACGACTAACAAGATCATGACCAACACAAATAAAGCCAGCGCACCTTTGGTGCCGCCGAGGTAGACGCTTGAATACGCTTCAGTCAGTCCGACAAAAAAGGCCGCAACAACAGCCCCCCATAAACTGCCTAGGCCGCCTAGAATGACGACGATAAAGGACATCGCTAGGACATGATCCCCAACATGGGGATGCAACGCCAGTATCGGCGTGACTAGCGCACCCGTCACACCCGCCAGAGCAGTCGCAAGGGCAAAGGCCAAGGGAAACAACAAATTGGCGCGTAAACCCAGCGTCGCTGCAATTTCGCGATCACACGAGATTGCGCGCAAAGAGCGACCGAAACTTGTCCGGTACAGCAGGTAATACACCCCCAAGATGATGACCGTACAGCACAGCACCAGAATGATGTTGGCAACTGGCAAAAACATCCCTTGAAAGACCAAGACATCGCTAATCGGAAATTCGAATCTAGCCCCTTCCACACCAAAAATAACCACCAGGAACGTGATCATGATCAGCGCAAGGCCCAGCGTTAGCATGAGTGTGCTCAACTCATCATCGATCGTACGTTCAATAAAAAATCTTTCGAATAGATAGCCAAGGGCTGCAGACGCAGCACCCGCAGCCAGAACGGCAATCGGATAGGGAAACTGCAAAAATTGCACAGCAGCAAAAGCAATATAGCCACCAAAGACAAAAAAGGCGCCATGAGCAAAGTTCATCACTCCGATAATTCCAAAGATCAGTGTAAAACCCAAGGCCAGTAATGCATACTGACCCCCAAGCGTCATACCAATCAATCCCGTAGCAAAAAACATACTCATGGTTCGCCCCTCTACCTATTCTTGTTTGATTCTTAGCTCGTGCTTGTGGCGCCCCAGCCTCTTGTAGGTTTGTGCGGTTGACTTATTTGCCAGTCGCTGCCGGCTTGGCCACAACCGCCAAATACTTACCATCCGCAATCAAACCTACACCAAAGGGGTGCGACATCTCTTGGTTAATGCCAAAGAAATCCTGACCAATCCAGTGACCTTGACCCAGATCTGGATCATCGACTGGCAGCTTTCGCATAGCCTCAGCCACCTTAGCGGTATCGTCAGCGGTACCTGCAGCTTCAATCGCTTTCATCACCATCCGTGAGCCCGCTAACCATTGATAGAAAAAGGTGATCGCTGGTGGGTCTTGGTTAAACATTTGCTTGTATTTGGCATCGACCTTATCAATCGCAGGAGTCCGCAGAATAGGCTCATACCAGTACATGTTTTTGACAACATCCAAGCCTCCGGCAATACGAACGATTTCGTCAGTGCTTGGCCCCCCAAGACGGCCGAACACGCCTTTGAAACCCGCTTGACGCAATTGCTTAACAAAAGTCCCCGCATCGCCTCCTGGAGAAGACGCCAGATCAATCGCATCAGGATTCTTACTCAAGATGCGTAAGACGATCGGTGCAAAGTTTGTGGTGCCACGTTGGTAGTATTCTTCACTGACCTCGATGCCATTCTTTTTGTACATTGCGGCATCGACTGAAGCGATGTCTGTTCCACCTTGATCATTGGGCGCCACGACAACCGCACGTGTGATCTTAAACCGAGCCTTCGCTTCGGCAATGATTGGATCTGCCCAGCCGCTAGCACCAGGGCCAACGTAAAATACGAGAGGCCATTTCGGACCAATGGCGTCTTTAGCGTAACTGTTGGACATCATGAGCATGCTATTGCGCAAAGCGACTGGCTTGCCGCCCGTGACTTCTGGCGAGCCAAGCGGACCGACAATCAACTTAATACCCTGACTTGCCAACTCGTTAAGAGCAGCCGCAGCACCCTCAGCGGTGTACTTGCTGTCAAGCGCGACGAAACTCACTTTGCATGTCTTGTTACCAACTTTCAGTCCACCAGCGTCATTGACTTCTCTGACGTTCATCGCGACTGCAGCACGCAAAGACTGACCCCAGTTCGCTGCGGGTCCTGAAAGCACTGCCACCGCGCCAATTTTTACTTCACAGTCTTGTGCAAGGACGGCCTGGCTTGTAAACGCCATACCCGCAAACGCAAGGCCCGCGATTGTTTTCAAAGTATTGATTTTCATGAATGTCTCTATCCTCATGCGAAGGTTAAACAATACGTTTTGAAGTCCTTGCGCAAATGAGAATCCAACATATTGCAGTGCAATATGAAATGGCTGACACAAAAGCTTAAAACGTACTGCGGTGGAAAAACTCTAACTATTCTTTTTATCAGTCGCTGCTTATTGCTTATTTATTATTGCGAAACCATGACATTGGTGTTGTGCCACTAAACACGTCTTGCTGCTAGGATTCTATGTTCACGCTTCAGTCAGGTCAACACAAGGCTTCACTTTTGAACACAGGATTACCCTATAGCTACGATGCCAACCGAACTCAAGATTGCAGCGACCACTAGCAACGCCGTCGAATATTTTTTATTAGCGAACGAAACATCAAAGGGCAAAACGCGTTGAGAGGTCGGATATGTTCTGAAGCGTCTCGAGGCTTGAGAGCGTCTCAAAGAGTTCAAGGGCCTGCTCTTGCCCCCAAATCGGGCTACCCAGATTCATAAATTTATTTTTGAGTTCAGACGCAGTGTGAGGTTTAGCTGACTCGCCCTTAGTCACGAAACAATTTCCAACGAAGCGGATACCGTTTTGTAAGGTGATTTCTACACGGCACCGCTGTTCGGCTGGGTACGTGAGATTAAACACTGGCTCTTCAACGACATCAATACGTTGCATTAATGTTTGAATGTCCGGATTTGCAACCGCGTCTTCATCAAAACCCTTGAGGTCAGATTTTCCATGATAAAGGATCGTTGCGAGAGCAAAGGGAATTGAGAAACGCGCGCCAAAGCTTGTTGAGATATTTTTACCACCTAGCATTGCCGCGAATTTATAGGCCTTAACCTCAATGCGCTCGATTGCTGCAAAAGTGAACGCTTGCGCGTCGGTGTGTGTGAGTGCGTCTTCTAGCGCATCAATCGCCGAATGAACATAGCGCCCTGTGCAATGCAGCTTGAAATAGTTTTGTGCAATCAGCCACTCAGCACCTAACTCAGCAACAACACGCTGAGCATCAAAAGTATCCGACAACACTTTTCCAAACGTTGTACCGACACCGTCTTTTTCGCCAGTGAAGCCGGCCTCGACCAGTTTGACAGCCATTTGTCCCATATAAGCCGAGTGGCCGGTGTAAATATTGCGCACGGTCGCCCCCTCAAGCAAGGTGTTTCGGCTGGTGGCTAAGCCCATCGTCGCCGAAACGTTCAGCAGTTCGCGCAGCTGCGAGGCCTTGAATTTTTTAAGTAGCCCAACGGCGATCGCGGCGCCAATTACGCCATAGGTTCCGTGAGGGTGTACGTTGATACGCAGGGTTGCTGAGCGCGCGATACGGGCCGATAACTCATAGCCCAAGGTCACGGCACGCAACAGTTCGGCGCCCGAGGCCCCGATTTCTTGCGCCACCGCGAACGCTGCAGGCACGATTTGTATGCCAGGATGACCCATGGCAAACAAATTACCTTCATCAAGTTCTAACCAAGTACCGGCAGTACCGTTAAGTAAGGCTGCATCAAGGGTTGAAGCACTTGAACCAGTGCCAATGATCGACGCGACACCCTTTGCCGATGTGCGGCTATGAGCCAGATAAAAAGATTGCATCTCTTTGACTTGCATCCCCGCTGCGATTACCGCAAGGCAGTCAGCAACTATTGCGATGGCGCGAGCGCGAGCCTGCTGACTGATGCTTCCAAGCGTCGTCGCGTAAAGAAATTCGCTGGCTTGATCCAGATAAATTGGACGGTTTTGGGTTGTCATGGCTTGACTTAGATCGCTTTGGTTAACATAAGCGTTAGCATATACGTAATGTCAGCTTCTAGGTCTAACGTTTGGAAATCATGAATGATGAGAAAGCACCCGATTTATCAGATCTTCTTCACTGCTTTACTCAGCTTAGTCAGCGGGCTCGTCACCGCTCAAACATTTCCAAATCGGGCGATTACCTTGGTGGTGCCCTTTGCCGCCGGAGGTGGCGCTGACATCGTCGGACGCCTAATTGCTCAAAAAATCAGCGAAAACGTCGGTCAGCAAATGATTGTTGAAAACCGGGCCGGCGCTGCTGGCAACATCGGGGCGTCATACGTTGCAAAAAGCAAACCTGATGGTTATACGCTACTACTGACGGGCCCAAATCATACGACCAACGTGAGCTTGTTTCGTAGTTTGAGCTACGATCCAATCAAAGATTTTTCACCGATTACGCTCTTGACTGGCGCCCCGTATCTTTTGGTTGTGAACCCTTCTCTTAACGTCAAAAATCTAACCGAACTGATCGCTTTTGCACGCGCTGCAAACAAACCGATTGCCTATGGCTCTGCCGGCAATGGGACTGCAGGTCATTTGGCGATGGAATTACTAAAAAGTTTGACAGACACTGATATGCTGCATGTGCCTTATAAAGGAAGCTCACCCATGCTGACTGATCTAATTGGTGGCCGTGTGTTGGTGGGGTTTGATAACGTGTTGTCAGCACTGCCTTATATTGAGGCGAACCAACTACGACCCATTGCCTCGAGCGCAGCGCATCGTACGTCTAAACTCCCCTCAATTCCTACCGTAGCAGAGTCTGGCTTACCTGGGTTTGAAGTGATGGTGTGGCAAGGGGTGTTGTCCCCTGCCGACACCCCTGCAGACGTCATTGCCTGGTTAAATCAACAATTTATCCGTGCGCTCAAGACACCTAGTGTGGCCGAACGCTTAGCCACCATGAATATTGAATTATTTGGTGACCAGCCTAACGAGTTTGCGCAATTTCTAAAAAAAGATATTGCAAAGTGGGCAGAAGTGGTGAAGAAATCAGGCGCTCAGGTCGACTAAACACATGAAAGATTATTTAGATGATTTGTCTGAGTTTGCCTGCCTAACACCGTGGGATGCTTTACCTGCTGAGGTGAAAGAGCGTACCAAATGGATTGTCGCTGACTCGATTGCAGTGATCGCGGTGGGAATGCAGACCTCAGAAATGAAAAAACTTGTTCGCGCTCATACCAACGGGCAGTCAGGCGCAAACTCATGGATCATTGGAACTGGATTAAAAACATCCGTTGCCGATGCCGGAATGCTAAACGGCTGTGCGGGTACCTGGGTCGAGCTTGACGAAGGAAGCACGTTAGCCAAAGGGCATCCAGGCATTCAAATTGTGCCAATCGCGTTAGCTTACGCTCAAGAATATTCGGTGTGTGGCACTGACTTAATCCGTGCAATCGCAATCGGCTACGAGGTCTGCGCTCGAATTAATTACGCAGCACAAATTCGACCGATTGTGCACCCACACGGAACCTTCGGGGTCATTGGCGCTGCCGTAGCACTCGGGGTGCTCAAGCGCTTCGATATCACTGCCATGCGCCGCCTGATCAATGTGGCGGCAACAATGGGGCTAGCGACTAGTTACGAAACCCTCAACGATGGTGCGACTGTACGGAACATCTATACGGGTCATAGCGCCTATATGGGCCTGATGGCGGTGCGTCTGGTCGAATGTGGTTTTACCGGTGAACACGATGGCGTTGCTTCGATCTATGGCAGGGTGCTAGCCGAGCAGTTTGAGCCTAAAAAGGCGACTGCTGACTTAGGCTCGCGCTGGTTGCTTGCGCAAAATTACTTTAAGCTACATCCCACAGCACGTTCATTGCACAGTGCGATCGACGCGCTAGAAGATGCAGTCAAAAACGTACCAAAGCAACGTTTGCAGTTCGATCTAATTGCAGCCATTACCGTTCGAACCTATCGTCTAGCCGCTGCAAAAAACAATCAGTTCGTCGTGAATAGTTTTGGGGCTAAATTTTCGATTCCCTTTGCGCTGGCATCGATTTTGTTTCACGGACATAGCAGTCTGGATTGCTTTGATGAGGTGGCAGTGGCTAACCCTGACATACAAAGACTCTCACGCTTAGTGACTGTCTCTGAAGATCTGGCTTACAGCCATATTTATCCGACCGAACAGCGCTGCGATGTAGAGATTCATCTGATAGATGGTACGAGACTCTCTGGCTATTGCCGAGTGATGAAAGGCGAGCCCGAATTTCCCAACACGATTGAACAAATTCGCGAAAAATTCTTTGCACTTGGCTGCAGAGTTTGGTCACCTACTACGCTTAAACAACTGTGGGGTGGTTGTCTGACTCTAGAGCAACTGGACAACGCCGCCGACTTGTTTGGCGCAAGCGAGCAGCTGTGCGATGAAATGACTGGCTTAAGGTCAACAAAAAATATACATTGAAGCCATGACAAATTTTCCGGAAGTACATCCCCTCAACGCCTCGCCCAAGATCGCGGCAATCTACGCCGACATTCGCGCCGTATCAGGTTTAGCAATGGTCAACCTGATTTGGAGACACTTTGCAGCCTTGCCCGACATCATCGAATGGGCCTGGAAAGGTGTGCGTCCGCTGGTCGCTTCACAAGAATTGGTCGATGCACGTAAACGCCTGATTGACGCCATCGAACTACCGACACTACCCACCATCACCGCTGAGGCGTGGCGCACTGCGGGAGTCAGTGGCGCTGAGTTAACTGTCTTTCGTGACATGATGGCCGACTATGTGCGCGGCAACAGCACCAACATCATCGTCTTGACCGCGCTGCGCTTACGCCTCGAAGGGATCGACTACGCCACACCCGCTTTTTCAGCGGCGCCGGCTCCCGTAGCAATGACGCCATCCGCGCCCTTGCCTCGCATCGATACGTTAGACCTAAAGCTTGCTAGCGCCATTCGCGCGCTTGCACAGTGTCACGAGGGCGCACAAGGGGGCATTATCCCTAGCCTCTATCTCGAACTTGCCCGTTGGCCCGCCCTAACGGATACCTTCCCGCAGTGGCTTGAAGCGCTTTACGAACCCTCAGCAATGCGCAAAGCACGCGAAAGCACTTGTCGCGCAGCTGAGCGCGAAGCCTTGAAGTTGTTGCCCGCGTTTGACCCAGCGCCACCCAACGTCGCAGAAATGCGGCCTGCACTAGAGCGTTTTACGCGTTTGATCATCCCTGATCTCACGCCAGTGTGCGTCGCTGTGCAACGGTTGCTGCCTGTGCACTAACGAGTATCACTTAGGCATCGGTGGCCTTGTCTCTACAAACGACGGCCTTGCAGACATCGCTTCAAACCAACTATTCAATTTTGGATGCTTCGGCCGCCATGAAAAATCAGGGATCAAGTCAGCAAAGCCCAAGGTGCAACCAAAGACGATTTGCACCATATTGAGCTGACCCTGAAACAAGGGATGATTGATTTGTTGCTCCCACAGATTCAGTAAACGGTTGGCGCGCTCTGTTTCGTGAAGAACAATTTTAGGAGACTGTTCGTTGACGGGTCGCCACTTTTCACGCCCTAGCACCGCCAGACCGTCAAGCGTGCTACGCACAAGCGCTTCAAGGCGCTTGGCTTCAAACCCTTGTTTACCCGCAGGCAGCGCAAAGCTAGGCTGACCCTCAAGGTCATCCAAGTAAGAACAGATTAGCGCCGAATCTTCTAGCGCGAGGCCATCATCACACACTAGATGCGGCACCCTGCCAGACGGGTTGATTTGATAATAAGGGCTATCAGTCGTGCGAGTCTTGGCCGCAAGCACTTCTACTTTGTCTGATAATTTTTTCTCGATGACGACGATGCGTACGATACGCGCATAGGGTGAACCTGGGCTGATGTAAAGCTGCATATACGGTTTCCTGTTAAAGGTATTTTTGGCTGATCGTACTACTTCAAAGTGGCTTCTAAATTATCATAAAACGATGCTGCTTAACCCTTCGGCAAAACAGCATCTTGGACAAAGATCTTATCGGGTTTGCGCGTAAAACCTCGCCGTTCAGGGCGGGGAGGATGTCAACAACGCTTATTTGCCCCCAAACACTTACTTTGGAACTCTCAACATCGCGCAAATCTTGTTGCCGATTGGATCACGCACATAAGCGAGATATAATTTTCCAGCGGGGCCTTCACGATAACCAGGAGGATCTTCACAGGTTGTTCCGCCATTCGCCAAGGCAGCAGCGTGAAATGCATCAACCTGCTCTGACGATTGCGCCGAAAATCCGATCGTTCCGCCGTTAGCTGGGGTAGCCGCTTTGTTATCAATTGGCAGAGTGAACGAAAACACACCTGTAGGCGTGCGATAGAAGTAACGAACATCTCGGTTGATGACACCTGGCGCAATACCCAAGGCACCAAAGACTGCATCATAGAATTTTCGTGATGCTTCTAAATCGTTTGCACCTACCATTACGTGACTAAACATAGAGACTCCAGAAATTATGGTTGAGAATAAGCAGCGTAACCGAAAATGATTAGGACAAGAGCGCGATTCCTTTTGCTGGCGTTATTTGGAGTCGCGGCAAGCATTCAAGCCCAAAGGCCTGCAGTTGACGCCAGCGCGTTAAAGGCGATGACTCTTATTGCAGAGGGAGATTTCGTGATGGGCTCTAATAATGGGCCCGATGATGAAAAACCAGAGCATCGTATTTTTGTTAGATCATTTTTTATGGATGTGCTTCCGGTTACCAATGCTGAGTTTGCGACATTTCTGAATGCGCGAGGCTTGAAAAATCATATCGGCGAATCGTTTTATGATGACGATGACCGCGATGCCAGGATTCATCAGCAAGACCTGAAATGGCAAGCAAATCAAGGTTACGCAACGCACCCAGTCAATGAAGTGAGTTGGGTGGGTGCCCGTGATTACTGCGCTTGGTTAAATAAGCGATTACCTACCGAGGCAGAATGGGAAAAAGCAGCACGCGGCACCGATGCAAGAAAATATCCGTGGGGCAATTCAAAGCCGAATAACAAACAAGCCCTGTACGGCGCAGCATACAACTCGTCAGCGCCTGTTGATGCCTTTCCAGCAGGGGCAAGTCCATACGGAGTTTTAGACTTGTCTGGCAATCAATGGGAATGGGTATCTAGCGCCTATCGACCCTATCCCTACAGCGCTGATGATGGGCGAGAAGATCAAACTCCTGGGCCAATTCGCTCGACTCGCGGTGGCGGGCATGATTCAAGCGAGGACGAAATCACGACCACCCAAAGAGGCAGAAATCTATCTCGCAATCCAAAAGCGGGTCATCATAATATTGGTTTTCGCTGCGCGAGCTCATGAATTCTCCTCCCGCTACAGCTACGGCTTAGCGGTGAGAGAATTCATAGATATTAATAGGCAGGTGACAATCCGCCATCGATGTTAATTGCGGTACCTGTCAAATAGCCGCCTGCATCAGAGGCTAATAACGCCACCAAGCCAGCAAATTCTTCGGGCTTACCCAACCGACCCAAAGGGATTTCTCGCCCTTGCTTTTCAAGATACTCTTCATACCCGATACCAGAATCATTTTTCTTGTGAAAGCGTTGCCATTGCTCGCTATCAATACGGCCGATACAAAGCGAGTTGACCAAGACATTAAAGGGCGCCATCTCATTAGCCAAAACCTTGCTGTAAGCCATTCCGGCCGCCCGTGTTACAGAGGTAGGGGCGGTCCCAGCGCCCGGGGTTTTTGCAAGAGTGTTCAACACATTTATGATACGACCCCATCTGCGATCTTTCATGCCCGGCAGAACCAAGCGGGTCAATCTGATTGCTGAGAATAGTTTAAGGTCAAAATCGTGTTGCCAATCTGAATCAGATAACTCGTCAATGTTGCCTCGAGATGACCCACCTGCATTATTCATCAGTATGTCAACGCCACCCCAGCGCTTCTCTACGGTTGCGTAGAGATTTTGGATTGCACTTGCCGACATCACATCACACACAATTGACAAAACTTCAGTCGTCGATGACTTACGCAAGCGTTCGGCAGCGCGCTCTAAACGAGTCTGATCTCGTGCAGCAATAGCCACTCGATACCCTTGCTCTACTAGAATTAAGGCAGCAGCGTAGCCAAGGCCGGCGCTTCCTCCGGTAATTAACACTCGTCTGCCTTTGCTATCCATACTCATCACAACCTCTCATCAAAACGATTAAACAGTAATCTTCGCCAATTCATTGATCTGTGTCTACTATCTTTGAATGATGCCAGCCTCAGCTCAACGCATGCAGAGATGCTCACCACATGATTGTTGATTATTTATTCTGCGACGATCCCAGCAGTCTTAATAACCTTTCCCCATTTGAGGTATTCGTTATTCAAAAACATTGCAAATTGCACAGACTGCATTTGATTTGGGATCGCCCCCATTTGCGCTAGTTTTTCAATGATGTCAGCAGAGTGCATCTCGAGTAAAACGCTTTTATTGATGTATTCAATCACCTTGTCAGGCGTACCAGAGGGCGCTAACAATCCAAACCAGGTACTAGCTTCGAAACCGGGCAAACCCGACTCTAGCGCAGTTGGTATATCAGGTAACGCCTTCAATCTCACGGCAGCAGCGACTGTTAGTGCTTTGACTGCACCAGACTTGATGTGCGGCAACGCTAATACTGCGCTCGACGCCATCATATCGACATGACCTGCTAGAAGATCGTTGGTTGCTGGCCCCCCTCCTTTGTAGGGTACATGCGTAATGTTCACCCCCGCCTCATACTTAAGTAACTCTAGTGAAAAATGTTGTGGACTACCAATCCCACCCGACGCATAGTTGAGATCCCCCGGCTTATTACGCGCCAGAGTCAGCAGCTCAGCCAACGTGCGAACATCTAATGATTTTTTAATCAGAAGAATATTAGGAACATCTCCAAGCAGTGCGACCGCTTTAAAGTCTTTTTGAAAATCGTAAGGCATCGCGCTATAAATTTGCGGATTGATGACATTCGCCGGCGTACCAAGAAGCAAGGTGTACCCATCAGCAGTTGCCTTCGCGACCAACGCCGAGCCGATGTTGGTATTTGCGCC
>JBAWWV010000015.1:0-28868 GCA_037146575.1 Alcaligenaceae bacterium
ATGGTGCCAACGTTGACGTGTGGTTTGGTTCGTTCGAATTTGCCTTTTGCCATGACGGGCTCCTGACCTAGATTGACGCTATTGAATGAGATAAAAAACTATACTTCCGTCGCCTGCTTAAACCTTACTGGTGCCCATGACGCGGATCGAACGCGTGACCTCTCCCTTACCAAGGGAGTGCTCTACCACTGAGCCACATGGGCGCATTCGCCGGGTTCGCACCCCACGAAGAACTAATCTGTACTCACTAACTACTGCACTTCACATTACTTAAACCGCTGGAGCGGGTGAAGGGAATCGAACCCTCGTCGTAAGCTTGGAAGGCTTCTGCTCTACCATTGAGCTACACCCGCCCGATTCGAGCTGTTTCATCCCCATACACGCTGGAGTCTTGGTGGAGAAGGTTGGATTCGAACCAACGTAGGCGCAAGGCCAACAGATTTACAGTCTGCCCCCTTTAACCACTCGGGCACCTCTCCACAAGAGAACCAACGATTATGGGGGAGTTTTTACGCATTGTCAAGTTGAGCACCTTGTTACAAGTCCGCGTTAAAGGCGTGATATAGCTAAGATTGTTCGGCCGTACCTGCGTTATTCGGCTTTGACGCCAGCGGCTTTGACCACAGCAGACCACTCGGCGATCTCTTTTGTCACTTTTTGGCTGAAGTCTTTTCGGTCGCTCGCGACAACCTGAGACCCGCCCTGATTGACCTTTGCGACCGCTGTTTTTGTGTTCATGGCCTGCTGAACTGCCTTCAACAAGTACTCAACGCGGTCTGTTGGCGTGGCTTTTTGCACAAACAGCCCATACCAGTCGGCAACTTGCATACCCGTGATTCCTTGGCCTTCTAGGGTCGGGGTGCCTGCAAACACGCCGATTAAGTCAGAATTAGTGGCCGCGAGTACCCTTAGTTTACCCGCCGAGACAAGGCTTTCAACCGACGAGGGCGAGGTGACTAGAAGGTCAACCTGGCCGCCCAACAGGTCGGTGGTGGCCGGGCCGGCGCCCCGGTAGGGGATATGTGTTATTTGAATGCTGGTCTGCTTGGCTAAGCGCTCGGTCGTGAGGTGGGAAAGTGTGCCATTTCCGGGTGTTGCAAAATTAACCGCTTGCGGCCGAGCTTTTGCGTCAGTGATGTACTGGCCAAGCGTCTTGTACGGACTTTGTTCACGCACCACAAAGATGACAGACGCGTTTGTCAGCTGTGACAAGGGTTCAAAATCTACCTCTGGTACAAATCCTGCATTCTGATACATGACAGGATTAACTGCAATGATGCTGGTCTGGGACATTAACAACGTATATCCATCGGCTTTAGCACGAGCCGCGTACGCGGTGCCTAAATTACCCCCCGCGCCGGCTTTATTTTCGACAACAACCGGTTGCCCAATAATCGGCGCTAACTCTGCTGCAAGGATACGTGCGAGGCTATCGTTACCGCCACCGGGCGGAAACGGCGAAATAATTGTGAAAGGCTGTTTTGGAAAATCAACCAGGGGGGTAAGTGGCTGCGCCACCACAATATTTAGACATAGCGCCGCGAACACACCAACCAACAGGTGCCTCGGGGCGAGACCAGCATAATGAGTGCGACGCATAAACACCTCTTGGCTTTTTAAAAGTTAATGGGGCAAGCGATAACTTTGCCGCTCTTGTTCGTCAATTTGATTGAGCAGATTGATTTCCCATTCAAGGTAACGTATCGCCGCGGCGCGATTGCCCTCATGACGATCGTGCACAAAAAACAAATAATCAATGCTCTCTTGGTCTGTCGGAGAGTTTGGCGTAGCAATCACCTCAAGGCCTGCAGCACGCCACTGCTCAACGGTATCCACTGTGATGTGTATCTGAGACGCACCCGCCTCTGACAACTCTTGCGCGGCGATCTGCGCAACAGCCAAATCATCTGCCGCTAACACAACGGCAGCATCCTTGAGTGATGGCAATTGCTTGAGGTGTGGGCGGACCGACCAAACAAAATCTTTAAGATGTGCCTGTCGATATTTTGTACTTGAGCGTATGTCGATACAACGTGTTGCTGGTGTTTGTACTTGTTTGAGTTGCTCAGCAGAAATCGTTGTAGCGATATTGGCGTTGTGTTGCTCCGCGGCAAGAGCTGGTGTTGGATTTGCATCCCACTGGTGGGCAAACGCATTTGTCAACACCGCAACTTCCCAGCCCATCATGGCAAGCCAGGATGCCATCGCTGGCGCACGAACATTCTCGTCATCAAACACAACCAAGCGTGCGCCACGGACTCCGATGAATTGATCGGTTGCTTGAACGAGTTGCCCTCCGGGCGTATGTTGAGCTCGGGGGATTGTTCTTTGAGAAAACTCTTCGGGTGAGCGCACATCACACAAAAACGTGGTGCGTGTCGTGTCACCTAACCAACGCGCAACTGTTGCGCCATCAACAAACGTGACGTCATTTTTTTCGGCAAGTGCTTTGGCCCGATGTTGTTGCGCGCTTAGCTTTTTGACATCAACGACTTCGGGGTATTTTCTTGTTGCGCCGTGATCAAGCTTCAAATCGGCGAGGTACCAACCTTGGGTGCCATTTTCAAGTGCCAGAATTTTATTTTTTACCCCGAGGTTGATCAAGGTTTGGGCGCCAATGATGCTGCGCGTGCGCCCCGCGCAATTAATCACAATAGTCGTTTCGGGACGAGTCACTAACTCTTCGATGCGCAAGGGCAGCTCACCATTAGGACAGCACGTCGCGGTGGGGATGCTCATTTTTCGATATTCTGAGTACGGTCTGCCGTCAAGAATAACGATATCTTCGTGCGCTGCAATTTTGGCATTGAGTTCTTGCGCTGTAATGCGCGGCGTGTGAAAGGCATGTTCTGCTAACTCACCAAACGCCTTGCTGGGTAAATTGACTCCAGAAAATACTTGATAGCCCGCGCTTTTCCATTTGGCGATTCCGCCGTCTAACAGATAGAGGTCGGTGTACCCAAGCTGAGCAAGCCTGTGCGCGGCGCGTGCCGTGAGTTCATTTGCGTCATCGCCAACCAAAACCAGTCGTACCGTTTTTCGTGGCACCAGCCGTTGCACCTCTAACTCTAACCTGCTATAGGGTGCAGAGACGACATAAAATAGATGCTCTTCACCGTACTGGCCATGCTCACGCACATCAAGCAATGCAATCTCTTTTTTATCGTGTAACCAGCTTTTTAATGTTGCTGGTGCGACGAGTTTGTATTGGTCTTGTTTCATTTTTTCTCACGGCTGGCTAGGGTGATCAAGGTATGGCAGCTTACTCGGCAACGCCTATCTCAGGCATGTGCGCGGCACGGTTGTTAAGCGTCTATGTCTTCTTTGAGATTAAGTTTTTCGATCAGCGAAGAGCAATGCTCCCAGCCATGAAAATCGATGATCAATTGCCCTCGACCTTTGCTTGCAAGCTTGAGTGATACCTTCGTGCCGAGTTGGTCAGAGAGAGTATCTTCAAGGCGCGTGACATCGCGTGACTGGCTGGTTGGCTTGGCTGTCGTTGTCGTAACGGGTTCTTTGCTGGTGCGTGTGACCAAGGCCTCAGCGTCGCGCACGGAAAGTCGTTTCGCAATGATCTGATTCGCGAGTTGGATTTGTATTGCCGCGTCGACCGCGAGCAAGGCGCGGGCGTGGCCCATGTCGATATCGCCCGCTAGCAACATCGTTTGCACTGGAGCCGCGAGGTTTAGCAACCTTAATAAGTTACTGGTGGCTGAGCGTGAGCGCCCAATCGCCGTTGCGGCCAGCTCATGGGTTAAGCCAAATTCTTCAATGAGTCGTTTAACTCCCTGCGCCTCTTCTAGGGGATTTAAATCTTCACGTTGAATATTTTCAATCAGCGCCATCGCAGCAGCATGTTCGTCTGCAACGTCTTTAACGAGTACAGGAACTTCTGTTAAACCTGCCAACTGTGCTGCGCGAAAACGTCGTTCTCCTGCGATGATTTCGTATTGGCCCTTGAGCGAATTAAGCGGCCGAACCAAGATCGGTTGCATGATTCCTTGAGCGCGTATTGAATCCGCAAGCTCGGCCAGTGCGCCTTCGTCCATACGTGTTCGTGGCTGATATTTGCCCGCTTGTAGTTGCGCAATACGCAGGGTGCTTGGCGCGCTCGCAAGCGTTGTGGGTTGGCCGACCTGGTCTAGAGTATTGGTGTCTGCGCCGAGCAATGCATCGAGGCCTCGCCCCAAGCCCTTAGGTTTCTTCGTTACCATGGTGTTTCCTTTTGATGCGTGTGCGCGCATGGCGTGCACGAGTATGTGTTTTATGTTTGAACAGCACGAACACGTTCAATGACCTCGGCGCCAAAAGCAATGTAGGCTTGTGCTCCGCGCGACGTTGGGTCATAGACGACCCCGGGCATTCCGTGGCTCGGCGCTTCTGCGAGGCGTACGTTACGGGGCACGACCGTCTTGAATACCTTGTCGCCGAAATGTGCTTCGAGTTGAGCCGACACTTGCTGCTGCAAGGTGACACGGGGATCAAACATGACACGCAATAAGCCGATCAAACTGAGATCAGGATTAATGTTGCGATGAACTCTCTTAATCGTGTTAACGAGGTCAGATAATCCTTCGAGCGCAAAGTATTCACACTGCATTGGGATGATGACGCCGTGCGCGGCAGCTAAACCATTTAACGTCAACAAGGAGAGCGTTGGAGGGCAGTCAATTAACACGAAGTCGTATTGCAACTCGACCTTTGAGAGGGCCTGCTTCAGTTGTAACTCCCTATGATCCATGCCAACCAAATCAATTTCGGCACCCGACAGTTCGCGGTTTGACGGAAGTACGTCATAACCACCGCTTTCAGACGCGACCACCGCATCTTGTATGGTCGCCTCACTAATCAGCACCTGATAGAGATTATGGGCGAGGGTGCTTTTATCAATCCCGCTGCCCATCGTTGAGTTACCTTGTGGGTCAAGATCGATGAGTAAGACGCGCTGTTTTAGCAGGGCCAAGCCAGCGGCCAGATTAATGGCGGTGGTGGTTTTTCCAACCCCGCCTTTTTGATTGGCAATACAAAATACTCGAGCAGTCGTTGGTGTGACGGGCGTGTTCATTGGGTTCCTTTCCTCTGCATCCAAACCAGGCAGCGCTGGCTATCAAGCTCGGGAACGATCAAGGGTTGGACTGCGTGTGCAGACCAAGACGTCAAGGTATGAAGCGTGTTGATTTCTTCGCTTGGGGTTCGGCCTTTCATCGCTAAGAGAGATCCGCCGTCGCGAACATGCTGGCCGGCGAGCTGGGCAAAGTCTTCTAGGGACGCGAAGGCGCGTGAGGTCACGATCGTGCGTTCAAGAGGTTCGAGAGTTTCAATGCGTGCATGCAGAGCTGTCAGGTTCGGAAGGGCGAGGACGCCAGCCATTTGTCGCACGAACATGGTCTTCTTTTCAACCGCATCCACACACGTCACTTGTACGTTGGGCAGCACGATCGCAAGAATGACCCCAGGCAATCCACCACCCGAGCCAACATCTAAGATTGTCGCTTCCTCGGTTGGGTAGGACGCTAACCTTTGGCTAATCGGGGCAACTAGAGACAGGCTATCAAAAATATGATGAACAAGCGCTTGATCGGGATCTCGAATTGCCGTCAGGTTGTAAGTTTGATTCCAGCGCAAGAGTTCTGAGAGGTAGCGGAGCAAGGCCGCTTGCTGTTGAGGCGTCGCGGTTAGACCCAGCTCAGCAAGCGCCTGCGCGAGACGTTCTGGGACGCTTGTCTTGGCGTTTGCCATTGTGGTGGCAGCCGCGGCTGTTGGCGTTGCAGTGGTGCTCACGTTACGCGGCTTTGCCATATTGGTGGCGCTTGAGATGAATCAAGAGCAAGGAAATGGCGGCGGGTGTGATGCCAGAAATTCTGGAAGCTTGGCCAATGGTTTCTGGTCTGTGGATATTCAGTTTTTGGCGGACTTCGATGGACAAACTTGTGACAACACCAAAGTCAAGATCTGGTGGTATTTCGAGCGTATCTTGTGCCTGGTGGCGATCGACTTCTTCTTGCTGACGCGCAATATAGCCTTCGTACTTAATTTGGATTTGCACCTGCTCAGCCTCATCCCCGGGCAATAGTCCTGCAGGTAAGTCGAAGCCTTGTTGCAAGGGCATGTTGACGAGGCTTTGGTAAGAAACGTTAGGGCGCTTCAATAAATCGGATAGTAAGTACTCGCGTTCGATCTCTTTTCCAAGTGTGTTTGCGGCAACAATAGGGTCTAACATGCGAGGATTTACCCATGTCGCGCGCAACCGAGCAACCTCGTTTTCAACGGTTTCTCTCTTCTTTGTAAAGGCATTCCAACGTTGATCATCAACCAGACCAAACTCTCTGCCTTTTTCAGTCAAACGCCAATCAGCATTATCTTCTCGCAAACTTAAACGATATTCAGCACGTGACGTAAACATGCGATAGGGTTCCGTGACGCCTTTGGTAATGAGGTCATCGATCAACACACCCATATACGCTTGATCACGACGTAATATAAAAGGGCTCTCGTGTTTAGCCGCGCGGGCGGCGTTAATACCCGCAATCAGTCCTTGAGCCGCCGCCTCTTCATAACCCGTTGTTCCGTTAATTTGTCCAGCAAAAAACAGACCTTGGATACTTTTGGTTTCAAGCGTAGCCTTTAACTCTCTGGGGTCAAAATAGTCATATTCGATCGCGTACCCAGGGCGGACAATGTGGGCGTTTTCAAGACCCTTCATCGAGCGTATCAGCGCCAATTGAATATCAAAAGGTAGACTCGTTGATACCCCATTTGGATAGATTTCGTGTGTCGTCAGGCCCTCTGGCTCGAGAAAAATTTGATGCGAGTCTTTATCTGCAAACCGATGTACCTTATCTTCAATTGACGGGCAATATCGAGGACCAACGCCTTCGATGACTCCGCTATACATGGGAGAACGATCAAGCCCACCTCGGATAATTTCGTGTGTCAAGGCATTGGTGTGAGTGACCCAGCAAGGGACTTGTTTTGGGTGAAGTGCTTGGCTGCCTAAGTATGAAAAGACCGGAACAGGGTCGAGATCACCCGGCTGTTCAGTGGTCAATGAGTAATTAATGGTTCGACCATCAATCCGCGGAGGAGTGCCCGTTTTCAGGCGACCTTGCGGCAGCTTTAGCTCTCGTAGACGAGCTCCTAGAGAAGAGGCCGAAGGATCGCCTGCACGACCAGCAGAATAGTTTTGTAAGCCAATATGAATTAAGCCGTTCAGAAAGGTCCCTGCAGTAAGTACTAGAGCCTTCGTTTGAAAGGTGATTCCTGATTGGGTTACTGCAGCAACCACACGATCGCCTTCAAGGATCAGGTCGTCGACCGATTGTTGAAATAACCAAAGGTTGGGTTGATTTTCAAGCCGCGTCCGGATGGCCTGTCGATATAACACCCGATCGGCCTGAGCACGTGTTGCGCGAACCGCTGGGCCTTTTGAAGCGTTCAATATTCGAAATTGAATTCCTGCCTCATCTGTAGCGATCGCCATTGCGCCGCCAAGGGCATCAATTTCTTTAACTAAATGACCTTTACCGATTCCCCCAATAGAAGGGTTGCACGACATTTGCCCAAGCGTTTCGATATTATGTGTGAGCAAAAGCGTCTTTGCGCCACTTCTTGCTGAAGCAAGCGCAGCCTCAGTCCCAGCGTGGCCACCGCCAACTACGAGAACATCAAAAACAGTAGGGTGATTCATCATTCGTACATTTAATAGGCTTGGGGGATGGATTATAGACTTGTCGCTTTAAGTTGATGGATTGTTTCACGTGAAACATTGATGAAAAGACCGCCGTACAACAAAGTATTAGGGCTAAATCATATTTCTCACGCAAGTTTTACTGCCAACATGAACAATTCACCAAAAAGCAGCCAGGCCGTATTCCCAATTGTCTATCCTGTTTTAGTGCGGGGAAGGGAGTCGCAGTCGAAGGTGATGAGGCTATGTTTAACAAACACCTGCGTTAACGAATGCTAACCAGGAAGCTTCGGCCTTATGCTCACAGCGCTTGGTTATAAAAACCTGACTATTGTTGCATCCAGCAACAGATGCCTTGTCTCAAATTAAGTCGGTGTTGATACAGTGGCGACCTACGCTGAACAAAGTGACGATTCATCATCACAGCTGCGCACGAGATAAACCTTTGTTTCACGTGAAACAAGGTACTTTATAACCTTGTGTATAACTTTGTGCATAACTTAGGTATATCTTTGGATAACTTTGCATAACTGAGGGAGGGTGTTTTTTCATCCTATTTAATCAAATTTACTATTAATAACGCTGTGCATTAAAGAACGCAATACAAAGTAGGCTCTCCACCTACATTTCATGGCGAACACCACTCAATGTTTCACGTGAAACACTGCACTTAATAACTCTGTGCATAACTACGGTATAACTTTTGAATATCTCTGTATAGCTAGGGACAAGTTGTTCATTTCACCGCTCTCAACCCACCATTCTGTTCATAACTCTGTGAGTAACTTGTTAATATTGTGTGTACAACTAGTGGGTATCCTGTTGATAGCCTACAAGTCACAGCGAAATCCTGACGTTAGCTCGTTTGGGCCTGGCACCATCCTCTTGACCTTGAATATCTGTTTTATCTGACCTCAACCTATACCTCACCAGCGATTATGCAAATAAACTCGAAATTGCCCGAAGTTGGCGCCACCATCTTCACCACAATGAGCAAGATGGCGCTCGAGTACCGCGCAATCAACTTGGGGCAGGGGTTTCCTGACTTCAATACTGATCCACAACTGCTGGGTTTAGTCTCTGAAGCCATGGCGGGCGGTTTTAATCAATATCCTGCAATGGCTGGTGTCATGCAACTGCGCGACATCATTAGACAAAAAATAACTGATCTGTATCAACATCACTATGATCCAGATACCGAAATCACGATTACTAGCGGCGCCACACAGGCAATCATGGCAAGTGTGCTGGCTTGCGTCGGAGCAGGCGACGAAGTCATCGTTTTAGAGCCCTGCTACGACTGCTACATACCCGCTATCAAACTCGCGGGTGCCATACCGATTAGCGTTCCAATGCGAGCACCAAGCCCAACCAATCCCGTGTATAGCGTTGACTGGGGCCTGGTTAATGCTGCCATTACCCAGAAAACCAAATTACTGATTGTCAACTTTCCACATAATCCGACCGGGGCTGTTATAACAGCTGCTGACCTTGATCAACTCGAAACCTTAGTCGAACAACATGGCATCTTTTTGCTATCAGACGAAGTCTACGAGCACATCATTTTTGATGGTGTCAAACACGTCAGCTTATCAACACGACCAGCGCTAGCAGCCAGAAGCTTCGTGATCTCATCGTTTGGCAAAACTACCCATACAACGGGTTGGAAGATTGGCTACTGTTGCGCGCCAAAATCCATGACCGCCGAATTACGAAAAGTTCATCAATTTATGGTTTTTACGGTACCGTCGCCTTTTCAACACGCCTTAGCAACCTATACCGCCGACTCAAGTACTTATCTAAATCTGCCTGATTTTTATCAGGCCAAGCGCGACCACCTCACCGCAGGACTACAACAAACACGTTTCAAAGCTTTGCCAAGCCCAGGTACGTTTTTTTTACTTGCAGATTACAGCGACATTTCAGATCAAGCAGAAGCTGATTTTGCCATCTGGCTGACGCAGACCCATGGCGTCACTGTCATTCCGGTTTCAGCCTTTTATCAGTCATCCGAAGCCCCCTCATCGAATCACAAACTCATCCGCTTTTGTTTTGCCAAACAGGTTGCGACCCTTGATTTAGCAATTGAACGTTTAGCGAAGGTTTGATTTAACCACGAGAAAATACTGAAAACATTTTTTTTAAAACCCTTTGATTTGATCCCGTTGCTGTCTTGCTGTTGTATCTCTTTCTTTTGTTTTATATATAACAACTAATGGATAATAAGGGCTGTGGATAAAAGGTATAACTAAATTTAGTTCATTACTTTCAATTGGTTATGTAATTTTTAACATGTGCATAACCTCTGTTTGCTTTTGTGGAGCAAGTTGAATAACTTTTATCCATGATTCAGTCCAACGAGTTATTCGTTGTTCATGCACAGTTTGTTCACAGGCACCTAGCCCTTGTTATCCACAGCCAAAATTTTTGTAACTAATTATCAGTTGATGTGTTTAAACAACACGAATCTTGATCTTTTTGCCTCGAATAAAGGACTGTTATGTTGAACGGTAAAACGGCATTGGTGACCGGCTCGGTTGCGGGCTTAGGGTATTCAATGGCTGAGGCCCTCGCACAACAAAAGGCCAACATTATTTTGCATGGACTTGAACCCTTAGAACAGGCCCAGAAAGCCAGCGAGCGATTGCAGTCAATGTATGGGGTATCTGTCATCCATAGCCAAGCGAATTTAACAAAAGTGTCTGAGATCGAGGCGATGATTCAACTGGCACAACAGCGATTTGGTAGTGTTGACATACTGATTAACAACGCCGTTATTAGAAACCTTGGCGCCGTTGATACCCTCGATACACCAAGCTGGGATCAAGCGCTAGCGGTGAATTTATCAGCGGCGTTTCATACTTCGCGGTTGACGATACCGCTGATGAAAAAAAATAAGTGGGGTAGGATCATCAATATATCGTCTGTTTATGGCCAGACGGCAACAACGAATCGTGTTGCCTACATCACGACTAAAACGGCGCTTATAGGCTTAACACGGAGCACAGCAATGGATGTTGCGAAGGAGGGCATCACTTGTAATGCGTTGTGCCCAGGCTCTGTTCCAACGCCACCGATTCTTGAAAAAATTGCGAGCCAAGCAAAAAGCGATGGGATCACAATGGAACAAGCAGAGCGAGATTACATTTCTAGTCGACACCCAACCGGTCGCTTTGTCGCAATGACGAGTGTGGCAAATTTTGCAGTTTTTTTGTCTAGTGAGGCTGGAAAAGATATTACTGGCGCCGTGTTACCTGTCGATGGTGGCTGGACGATCGAATAAAGTGAAAGTTATTTGCCAATGCAAAAGCGGGAAAAAATTTCGCCCAGCAAATCATCGGGAGTCATTTGCCCGGTAATTAGGCCCAGTTGGTTATGAGCTAAGCGAAGTTCTTCTGCAAACAGATCCAACACAAGGTCTTTTTGTACAGCGTATTCACTTGCCTGGGTGAGATGTTGTTGTGCTGCAGTTAAGGCATCAACGTGGCGCTGCCGAGCCAACCAAGGCGATTCTTGCCCAGGGTTCCAGCCAGCCAACACAAGTAGCTTTGCACGCAAGGCATGCAACCCTTCACCAGTTTTTGCCGAGATAAACAGCATATCGTCTGCTGGGGCCATTAGCGTATTTGTTAAATCAACTTTGTTGCAAACACGAAGAACAATGGATTTTTCTGAACGACGTTTTTGAATCTTTGGATCAAGTGTTAGATGATTGGTATCAATCGCACTTAAATGCAGAATGACATCTGCTTGCTCAATTGCAGCCCAGGTGCGCTCAATACCGATAGTTTCAATCGTGTCATTGGTCTCGCGCAGGCCGGCGGTGTCGGTGATGGTGATGGGGACCCCATCAAGCGAAATCACTTGGCTCACTTTATCTCGGGTTGTCCCAGCAATATGTGTCACGATGGCAAGTTCTTGACCCGACAGTGCGTTAAGTAAACTAGATTTGCCGACGTTGGGCTCACCAGCCAACACAACATGTAAACCTTCTCGTAACACCACGCCTTGACGCGATGACGATAAAATTTCTAGTAGCTCGTGATGTAGTATTTCAAGCCGTGCATGAGCTTGATATTTTTCGAGAAACTCAATTTCTTCTTCTGGAAAATCAAGGGTTGCTTCGACCAACATCCGCAGGTGCACAATCGACGCAGACAGCGTGTTGACGCGTTTTGAAAAAGCCCCCGTCAGTGATACTGCAGCTGCCCGAGCAGCTGCCTCAGACGACGCATCAATTAAGTCGGCGATCGCTTCAGCTTGCGCCAAATCGATTTTGTCGTTTAAAAACGCTCGCAAAGTAAATTCGCCAGGCGAGGCGATACTCATATGAAACGGCGCACCAACGGTTAGACAGCGGTTCAGTAATTGTTGTAAGACCGCGGGCCCACCGTGGCCTTGTAACTCAAGCACATCTTCGCCGGTATACGAGGCCGGCCCAATAAAATAAAGTGCAATGCCCTGGTCGATTGCATTGCCGTCAGCGTCTGGAAATCGACAGTACGTTGCTTGGCGCGGCTCAAGATCCCGACCAAGCAACGCATAGATAAAGGGCCCCAAACGGGGCCCAGAGACACGAACGACACCGATACCACCCCTACCGGGGGCGGTTGCAATTGCGGCGATAGGACGCTGATTTAAAGAGCCCATTCGAGCTTGAGGTTAGCGATGTGTTGCCGTCGCAAGGGCCGCCATCTTTTGTGTGATGTACCACTGTTGCGCGATCGACAAAATATTGTTTACGCACCAGTACAGCACCAAGCCTGAGGGGAAAAAGAACATCATCCCACCAAACACCAGCGGCATAAACATCATCACCTTGGCTTGTACTGGATCAGGTGGTGTCGGGTTCAGGCGCATTTGCAAGAACATGGTGGCCATCATGATGGCGGGCAAAATAAAGTATGGGTCACGCACGGCCAGATCGTGTACCCATAAAATCCAAGGCGCGCCGCGCAATTCAACACTAGAGCCCAGCACGTAATAAAGGGAAATGAAAACGGGGATCTGAATCACAATCGGTAAGCAACCACCGAGAGGGTTGATTTTTTCAGTGCGATACATCTCCATCATTGCGGTGTTGAGTTTTTGCCGATCATCACCAAACTTTTCTTTGAGTGCTTGCAAGCGTGGCGCCACCATTTTCATCTTTGCCATCGAGCGGTAACTTGCCGCTGACAAAGGATAAAACGCAGCCTTAATTAACACCGTTAATAGAACGATGGTCCAGCCCCAGTTGCCTAACAACGAAAATAGCCACGTCATTAAGGCGAAAACAGGCTTAGCGATAATGGTGAGAAGTCCGTAATCGACCACTAGCTCTAGACCGGGAGCCAATGCCTCAAGGGCGGTTTGATCTTGAGGGCCTACCCACAACTTGGAGTTCATCGTCAGGCTGCTGTTCGGTGCAACGGTGCCGGCAGGCTCGATACTACGCAGTGCGTACAGATTTTTTTCAAGCTCTGTCATGTCGTAATTACGTGTCTTGCCCTGCGGAGGCACCCAAGCCGTGACAAAGTAATGTTGAATAAAAGCGAACCAGCCGTTGTCTGCTTGCTTGATGTAACTCGCTTTACGTTTTTCAACTTCAGTTAATGTGACTTTCTGAAACTTCTCTTGTTCAGAGTAGATTGCCGCACCAACGAAGTTTGCAGGCCCACTTAAGAAACTAGGCGCACTGCTTGTACCGGCTGGATCAGACCCATCGCGAGTAATCTGTAAATAGACCGATGGGTTAATCGCTTGAACCGATAAATTCTCAATATGATGGGCAACTTCAACAGCATAATCACCACGCTTGAGCGTGAAAGTTTTCGTGAGTTTGACATCCCCAGACGTCGAAGAAAATTTAATCACCAGAGCATTGCCAGTCAGTTCGCGTGCGTCAGTTTCTAGTACAAACGGTGCGAGATGATTAGGAAACGCAGCACCAGCAGAGGCGCCGGTTAAACCGGATTGAACCACGTAGGTATGACCAGCAGCGCGCTCTAGCAAAGTAAACGGTTTTAAGGGATCATCAACAGAAGGAAACGCTAGGAGGTCTGTACGAATCAGCTGGGCACCTTGAAGGTCAAACGTCAATGCCAAAACATCGGTTTTAAATGAAACAGTTTGCGACGCGATACTTGCGACAGGACTTAACCCCGGCACCGTGGCAACAGTGCTGTTAGCTGTGGTGGTAGCCGCCGCGGGTGCTGTGGGTACACCGGCACTGTTTGCAGCGGCTGCCGCGTCGGCAGTTTCGGCCTTGGGCTTAGCGGTCGGAGTCGGTGCGCCGAAAAGAGGAGGGTTTCCTTGATGGACTTGCCAGTTGTTCCATAGCATGAGCAAGGAAAACGAAAAAATCATCAATAAAATGGTGCGACGGATATCCATGCGTGCCTAAATATATAAAAAAGCGAACCAGAGAAGGCTCGCAGTTTAGCGTTAATCTAGATGACAGCGGTGTGAAGGTGCACTGCAATCAGTGTTTTTGGAAACTATTTTTGCGGGCGGTGGTGGCACGGGGTCAAATCCACCCTGGCACCAGGGATGACATCGCCCCAGACGGGATATAGCAAGCCCAGAGCCCTTTACTGCACCCCACACCTCGATGGCCTCTATGGCATAGCTCGAGCAGGTTGGCGTAAACCGGCAACTGTTGCCAAACCAAGGGCTTAAGAAAAACTTATATGCCCGAATCGGCAAAATTAACAGAGCTTTTAGCATTGACCGGCCTTAACGAAGTGCGCATCTGCCTCTTGGCGAGCTGCTCGTTTCAGGGCGGTTAAGCTTACGGACTCAATGCGTTTATTCAGCCGTACAACATAGTCAGCCGGGGGTAAAGATAGACGACAGGACCGAAAAGCCTCACGAACAACGCGCTTAAGAGCGTTGCGCGTTGAGGCATGCTGCGCGAACCGTTTCGCCATAATTAAGCCTAAGCGGGCGATCGGTGGTGTCACGCAGGGCGTCTCAAGCAAAGCAACTGTTTTGGCAGTCAAGACAAAATAAGCCCCACGGGATACCCTGCGACCGGAAAGGGCAGCAGAGAACTCAGTGGGGCGGTGCAGGCGCGCCGCCGTTGGAAACGTGGCGCTAGTCATCAGTGCTGTACTCTCGCAAGTGGACGAGTTGCCCACAAAAGTCAAGTTGGCTGATAAGTTAGGTTGGCTAATTAAACGGCCAGACGCTTACGGCCTTTGGCACGACGAGCGTTGATGACTGCGCGACCACCGCGTGTTTTCATACGCACGCGAAAGCCGTGAGTACGCTTACGACGGGTAACGGAAGGCTGGTAGGTACGTTTCATGATGAGTGGTCCAACAAAGAGCGAAAAAGGTTTAGGGTAATCCCGAAAAGCCCTCTATTTCATCAAAAAAACCGAAATTAGTCAAATGGTTAGGACAAATCCACGCTTAAATTGCCGCCATGCCTGTGGATAACCTTGGCATTGACAGGGTAGAATCAGGGTTTACATAGCGAGTCACATGAACCAGTTTTGGCAGTCCTGCGTCTTGCACCTAGAGCAGGAGTTTCCCCCCCAGCAAATCAGCGCGTGGATACGTCCGCTGGTTCCGCTTGCCTTTGATGAAGCGCAGGCGTGTTTACGGCTGTCCGCGCCAAATCGCTTCAAGCTCGATTGGGTGCGTAAAAACTTTGCGCATCAAATTGAAACCTTTGCCTCCACTTGGTACAAACGACCGGTACATGTTTTGTTTGAATTGCCCGCTCCAGAACAAGATACTCGTGCGCAAAACGCAAACGTATCTGCACACAGTGACATCACGGCCGGACAAACTGACGCTGCGATCTACGCGCCATTGTCTGGGCTCAATGACAAATCGCAAGAGTCGCAATCTGCACAGACGGGTCTAACAACAACGCAGGTTGGCTCTTTCATCGGCGTTACGGCAGCGCCATCAGTGGCCTCGCCCGCCGATGAGCGGTCGCGCCTGAATGTCGAACTGACTTTCGATAACTTTGTCACTGGCAAAGCGAACCAGCTTGCACGGGCTGCCGCGTTACAAGTGGCTGAAAACCCAGGCACCTCGTACAACCCGTTGTTTTTGTATGGTGGGGTCGGGTTGGGCAAAACCCATTTGATTCATGCGATTGGTAATGCTTTGCTCGGCTTAGGCAAAGGCGCGCGCGTCAGGTACGTCCACGCCGACCAATACGTGTCAGACGTTGTGAAGGCATATCAACGCAAGGCGTTCGATGATTTCAAGCGGTATTACCACTCGCTTGATCTGTTACTAATTGATGATATTCAGTTTTTTTCTGGCAAGAACCGGACGCAAGAAGAGTTCTTCTATGCGTTTGAGGCGATGGTCGCGCAGCGCAAGCAAATCATCATTACAAGCGATACCTATCCGAAAGAACTATCAGGCATTGATACACGGTTGATCTCGCGGTTTGACTCAGGCCTCACCGTTGCGATCGAGCCACCCGAGCTAGAAATGCGTGTTGCAATCTTGTTGCGTAAGGCCGAGCAAGAGGGCGTCACGCTGCCCGAGGACGTCGCATTTTTTATCGCCAAACATCTGCGCAGTAACGTACGAGAGCTTGAGGGTGCGCTTAAAAAAGTCGTGGCGTACGCTCGTTTTCATGGGCGAGAAGTTGCCAACGTTGACATTTGCAAAGATGCCTTGAAAGATTTGTTGTCGGCCTCGAGTGGCCAAGTCACGGTTGAAAACATTCAAAAAACCGTAGCTGATTATTACAAAATGAAGGTCGCTGATATGTACTCAAAGCGGCGACCTGCCAACATTGCGATGCCGCGTCAGGTCGCGATGTACTTAGCCAAAGAACTGACGCAAAAGAGCTTGCCAGAAATTGGCGATCTGTTTGGTGGTCGCGATCACACCACCGTGTTACACGCGGTTAGAAAGATAACCGACCTTCGTGCAAAACAAGCAGACTTTAACCATACGCTGCATGTGCTTGAACAAACTTTAAAGGGATAATCCATGCAACTTGTCCAGACCCCCCGCGACGCTTTACTCAAACCGCTATCGACGGTTGCCGGAATTGTTGAACGGCGCCACACGCTTCCTATTCTTGCCAATATTTTGGTGCGCAAGCAAGCTGAAAGGGTATCGTTCATTGCGACGGACCTTGAAGTCCAAATCACCACGCATGCTGATTTTGGTATCGGAGCAGAAAGCGAATCATTAACGGTCGCCGCCCGCAAACTCTTAGATATCTTGCGCGCCCTGCCCGACACGGGTGACGTCAAACTCTCAACGACGGGTGGCAAATTAGCAGTCCAAACAGGTAAAAGTCGGTTTTCATTACAAACACTTGCAGCAACCGAGTTTCCGACGATGACGCAGCCAGAGCGCTGGGATGTTTCGTTGACACTCCCACGCAAAACGCTGAAACATTTATTTAATATGGCGCACTTCGCCATGGCGCAACAAGACATTCGTTATTACTTGAACGGCATGTTAATGGTGTTTGAACCAGGCCTGTTGCGAGCGGTGGCAACCGATGGTCATCGTTTGGCACATAGTTCAACCCCAGTTGAGGGTGTGCTAGCCAAGCACGAAGTGATCGTGCCACGTAAAACAGTGCTCGAAATGCAGCGGTTACTTGACGACTCAGATGAGCCGGTCACTGTCGATGTGGCGCCGGGTCAAATCCGCTTCTCATTTGGGCACGTTGAATTGGTTTCTAAATTGGTAGAGGGTAAGTTTCCAGACTTCAACCGTGTGATCCCCTCGAATTACACGCGCCATTTTGACGTGTCGCGTGAAATTTTGCAGGGCTGCTTGCAGCGCGCAGCGATTTTGACAACAGATAAATTCCGCAGCGTGCGCTTGCAATTGGGGCAGCACTTGTTAAAGATCTCTTCCACCAACGCCGAACAAGAAGAGGCGCAAGAAGAAATCGACGTTGATTACGAACACGAGGCTTTAGACGTTGGTTTTAACGTCAGCTACTTGCTAGATTTTTTAGCCAACGTCAAAGCCGAAACGATTCGCTGGTCAGTGATGCCCGATGCGAACGCCTCAGCCCTTATTACTTTGCTTGATGACGAGTCTTTTAAATACGTCGTCATGCCCATGCGGATCTAAAGAATGTCAGAAAACACTCAAGTACCTGGCCAGGCTCCTGAAGATATGGATGCGTACGGCGCCGACTCGATCAAAATGCTCAAAGGCCTTGAGGCCGTGCGCAAGCGCCCCGGCATGTACATTGGGGACACCTCAGATGGCACCGGTTTGCATCATATGGTGTTTGAGGTCGTCGATAACGCGATCGATGAATCGCTTGCGGGGCATTGCGACGATATTGTTGTCACGATCCACGGCGACAACTCAATTTCTGTTACCGATAATGGTCGCGGTATTCCGACTGATATCCATAAAGAGGATGAGTTTGCACGTAGCGCAGCTGAAATTGTTTTAACTGAGTTGCACGCGGGTGGTAAGTTTGACCAAAACTCGTACAAGGTGTCTGGTGGTTTGCACGGTGTGGGTGTGTCTTGCGTTAACGCCTTGTCCTCGTGGCTGCGACTGACGATTCGTCGTAACGGCCAAGTGCATCAAATGGAGTTTCGCAAGGGTGAGCGGTTAGCTCCCTTGGCGGTCACGGGTCAAACCGAAAAGCGCGGGACAGAAGTCCACTTTTTGGCCGACACCGATATTTTTAATAACGTCGAATATCACTACGAAATTCTTTCAAAGCGCTTGCGTGAACTTTCGTTCTTGAACAATGGTGTGAAAATTCGCCTCGTTGATCAACGAAATGGCAAAGAAGAAAACTTTGCGTTTTCAGGCGGCGTCAAAGGCTTTGTCGAATATATCAATCGCGGCAAGACGGTGTTGCATCCGAATGTATTTTCGGTGAGTACCGAATCTAATGCCGGCGGCACGATGGTGGGCGTTGAAGTCGCCATGCAGTGGAATGATGGCTATAGCGAACAAGTGCTCGCCTTCACCAATAACATTCCGCAGCGCGATGGTGGTACGCACATGACCGGTTTGCGCGCAGCGATGACGCGCATTCTGAATAAGTATATTGGTGACAACGAAATGGCCAAGAAGGCCAAAGTTGAAACCACCGGCGACGACATGCGCGAAGGCTTGACTTGCGTGTTGTCGGTCAAAGTGCCAGAGCCTAAATTTAGTAGTCAGACCAAAGACAAGTTAGTATCAAGCGAGGTGCGCCCAGCCGTTGAAGAGGCCGTTGCGCGAACACTTGAAACTTGGCTGCTTGAAAATCCAATCGATGCCAAGGCGCTGTGCGCCAAAGTTGTTGAAGCGGCACGGGCCCGTGAAGCTGCACGTAAAGCGCGTGAACTGACACGCCGCAAGAGCGTGCTAGAAGGTGCTGGGTTGCCTGGCAAACTGGCTGACTGCCAAGAGAAAGATCCGGCGCTTTGCGAGCTGTATATCGTCGAGGGTGACTCGGCAGGCGGCTCAGCTAAGCAAGGGCGCGATCGAAAGTTTCAAGCGATTTTGCCGTTGCGCGGTAAGGTGTTGAACGTTGAAAAAGCGCGCTTTGATAAGTTGATCGCTAGCGAGCAAATCACAACACTGATCACGGCACTTGGCACTAGTATTGGCCCAGATTTCAACGTCGATAAGTTGCGCTATCACCGCATCATTATCATGACCGATGCTGACGTTGACGGCGCGCATATTCGTACCTTGTTATTAACGCTGTTGTATCGGCAGATGCCACAACTCGTTGAGCGCGGCTATATCTATATTGCGCAACCGCCGCTTTATAAGATCAAGGCGGGCAAAGACGAACGGTATCTTAAAGACGAAGTTGAAGAGTCCAGCTACATGTTGACGCTCTCTCTTAAAGACGCCTCACTGGTGCCGCAAGCAGGCGCCGAGGCAATCTCAGGTGCTGCGCTGACCGAGTTGGCCAAACAATATGTGATGTCAGATGGCGTGATCGCACGCTTGAGTCGTTTCATGGATGAGTCGACCTTGTCTGCGATCGTTGGTGGCGCAACCGTTGAACTCGAGACAGATGAGTTGGCCAAGGCTTCGGCCGTGCGCTTGCAAGCGGCGCTTGAAGATCCCTTATTGCCCAATCAAGTTGAAGTGACGCCTGAGTATCATCAAGGTTCAGAGCGCTATCGTTTAATTGTTCGTCGCAAACATCACGGCAATGTGCGCGTGACGGTGCTTGATCCAGACTTTACGGGCGGTGCGGATTACGGCGTGCTGGCGCGTGCCGCGGCAACCTTTCAAGGCTTGGTTGGCAAAGGTGCGATGGTTACGCGCGGCGAAGGCGACAAGCGCAAAGAAAGCATGGTTGCTGATTTTCGCGAGGCGATGCAATGGCTGCGTGCTGAGGCTGAGCGCAATGTGACTAAGCAACGCTATAAAGGTTTGGGCGAGATGAACCCATCGCAACTTTGGGAAACCACCATGGATCCTAAAGTGCGTCGTTTGTTGCGAGTTCAGATTGAAGACGCGATTGGTGCGGATCAGATTTTTACAACACTGATGGGAGACCATGTCGAACCGCGCCGGGCCTTTATCGAAACGCATGCACTCCAGGCGGCAAACTTGGATGTGTAATTAAGTATCAGAGTGTTAGTGAAAAAAGGGCTGCGTCATTCAGCCCTTTTTTTTCAGGTAACTATTACAAAAGAGGAACATTATGTTTAAGCGATTAAAACAAAAAACAGCACAAAGTTTATGTGCTCTTTTGCTGACGAGTTTAAGTACGTTAGCGGTTGCAGCGTACCCTGACCGTTCGTTGACCCTCATTGTGCCCTTTGCCGCGGGTGGCGCCACGGATGTACTGGCGCGAGTCGTGGCAGACAGTCTATCCAAAGTTTTGGGCCAGTCCGTCATCGTTGAAAACACGCCAGGGGCCGGTGGCACTGTCGGCGGCACGCGTGCTTCGCGCGCGCCAGGTGACGGATACACCATGCTGATTGGCAATGTTGGCACACTTGCTGTCAACGCAACGTTATATAAAAATTTAAGTTACGACGTTCTAACAGACTTCATCCCGCTCGCCTCAATCGGCGATACCCCACAGATCGTGTCTGCCCGCAAAGATTTTCCGGCAAGTGGGCTTGATGAGTTTGCTGCCTACCTTAAACAAAACGCACCGCGCATGAATTTTGGAACCGCAGGTGTGGGCTCGGGCACGTGGTTGGGAGGCCAGTTGATTAATGTCAAACTAGGTGTGAAGGTTAACGGCGTGAATTATCGCGGCGCGGGCCAGGCAGTCAATGATGTTATGGCGGGTCATATCGACTACATGGTCGAGAGCACCACCACGGCAGTGAAATACGTTAATTCAGGAATGGTAAGGGGGGTGGTGGTTTTACGACCGAAACGTATCGCTGCGCTGCCCAACGTACCCGCAGCAGGTGAGTCGGGATTTCCAGATCTGCACTTCGACGTCTGGAATATGATTTTGGTGCCCAAAGGGACGCCTCCAGACGTGGTAAAAAAATTAAATCAGTCGCTGGTATTGGCATTGCAAACGCCAGAGTTGCGAGCACGCTTTGAGGCCTCAGGGATTGAAGATCCCGCGCCTGACCAAAAAACGCCAGAGGGCGCACGCGCTATGTTAGTGAGTGAAGTTGCTCGTTGGAAACCTTTGATTATTGACTTGGGTGCTACGCCTGAATAAAGATAACGGTTTCATCTTTCATTCGGCAATTTCACGACTTACGCTACCAAGTCGTCGCAAGCAGTCGCTTTTTAAACCACTAGCTCCTTAGCCGACAACGACATAATGACAACAACACTATCAAGTTTTTTTTGCCCTTCGACGATTTATATGGGGGTCGGTGCATCAGAAAAAATGAGTGAGATCGTTGCAAAGTTGGCGTGTCAGCGTATGTTTGTAGCGCTTGACGGGGCACTGTTGAAAAGTGAGTTCTACGCGCAGATACAGACGTTGTTAAAGGCGGCAGGAGTTCAGTGCGCAGTCTTCACTGAGATTGAACCTGATCCAAGTGCGCACACGGTACAGAAGGCATTTGAGGTGTGCCACGCCCATGCTGCGACAGCGATTCTTGCGATTGGTGGCGGCAGTACGATCGATGTGGCCAAAGCGGTTGGGATTTTAGCGACCAATGGCGGGCGGATACACGATTACGAAGGGATTGATAAATTTAGTATTGCACCGCTGCCTTTAATCGCGATCCCTACGACCGCGGGCACAGGGTCAGAAGTCTCGGGTTCGTGCGTGATCACCGATACAGAAAAAAACCTCAAGATGTCGATCCGCCACGCCGCGTTGAATCCGGCCGTCTTCGCAATACTTGATCCGCTGGCGTTGCGCACTGTGCCAGCGCATGTTGCTGCGCACTCTGGCATCGACGCCTTCGTACATGCGTTTGAATCTTATCTGTCGTTGCAAACAAACTTAATCACCGATGCAATCAATTTGCAGGCGATAGAGTTATTGGCCACGAACATACGTCCGTTTGTTGCGAATCGAGGCAATCTTGAAGCGGGGCTCAATATGCTGTGCGGCTCGGCGCTCGCTGGGATGACGTTTGGACAAACCGGTTTGGGTAATGTGCATTGCATGGCACGTTTTATCGGCGCGCAATTTCATTTGTCGCATGGCTTGTCTAACGCGCTGTGCTTGCCGCACGTAGCGCGGTTTAACTTGGTGGCGAATCCGCAAAAATTTGCGCGCGTGGCGATTGCGATGGGGCGTCCGGCTCAGCAATGGCCAACGCTCGATGCCGCGCAGGCCGCGGTGCAGGCGATTGAAGCCATGTGTTTGGACTTAGGTATCCCGCCCCGGCTCAGGGATGTTGGCGTCACCGCAGCAGCGTTTGATGATATGGCGCAGTTATGTACCCAAGCCAATTACAACCGCTGGAATCCGCGGCATACAACGACCGCCGATTTTCGAGCGTTGTTTGAAAAAGCGTTTTAACGGCATGTGCCCCCCCTGAGTCAGCGCGAGAGTAGATCGCGCTGACACCATGACGATCAGGGTTGGGTGCAATTCAGGCGTTAACACTTGCGAGTCGTGATCAGATATCGATAGTATGTGTTCGAGCGTGCGAAGCTAAATGCGGAGCACGGAATGCTGATTGCTACACGAGCACACACAATCATCAACAGTCGCTCAACTCACCAGGGTGAGCTTGCTTCCCAAAGAACTGGGTGATTTTTGTCTTTCGCTCGCCGTAACAGATCAAGCAAAGGAAAGGCGCGTTGACGCAGACCGACTTGTCTGGAAATGAGATCTTTCGGCGGATCATCATCGTCGGTAGGCTCTGGTGCTCGGGCAATGGCCTGCTCAAGTGAGGCAATGGTTTGGGCCATATGCTCTGGCATGAATACCCCTCGCATCGCAAGCTCAGTGCCATCGAGCTTACCCATGATCTGCAGAATCGGTTTGGCGTGTTGCGACAGCATCAAAATATCTGCGCCAGCTTTACTGCTAAACGTGACTAGCATCGTAGTTTTCCTTATGGCTTAAAGCGTCGTGCACTGAGCCGTTTGTACGCTCATTGCTGCAAGCTTACTCTTTTGTGCCACAGGTAGAAAACCGATGCGATTATTGTTGATCGGAGCATTGTTATTTTTATTTAAAGCAGCGTGGGCAGGCGGCTCGTCATGCCAAGTGACAGAGATGGGAAACCCATGCCAACAGGGTGGAGTTGCAACCTTGGGTCGCGCGCAAAGCAGCCCTAACAATGGGATTGGCAATCCGGTTGATCGCCGCACGGGCAATAAATATCAACGCGATACCGACTTGCCCTCGTTAGCCAGTGCGCCCGGCCTCGAGTTAGTCAGACACTACAACGCCATGGATCCTCGAAAGGGTGCGTTGGGTCGGGGATGGTCGTGGTCGTATGACACGCGACTGTATTGGATGGGCGCGCATTTGCAAGTGCTTCAAGCAGACGGTAGCCGTTTGACCTTTCATTGTGATCCAACAACGCGTTGCGTTGGACGCTCGAACGAGGAGGGCGTGATCACACGCGTGGCTCAAGGCTGGCAGTGGCAGTGGCCGTTTGGAAAGTGCTTGCGCTTTGACGAACCGGGTCGCTTGATTGGCTGGTCGTTTGTAGAGGCGAAAAAGCGCGGCCAATTGCAGGCCTATTGTCGCGAGGCGCTTGCTGTGCATATCGCGCGTCATCGGGCGCCGTCGAGGTGGCATGGCGAGCTCGAACGCGTGACCGATACCCGAACCAACCAGAGTTTGCGCTTTATCTATGCAGCACCAGTGGCTCACCAACCTGCATCGTTGACAACACACAATGCGACAAATCAAATCGCAGCAACACAAGGAACGCAAAATTACAAAATCACAACGCAACGACGCGCAAGCCAACAAACAGCATCTCTAGACACAACCACGCCCAAACCGTTGGGCAAGCTGCTTGCGGTTGAGTCGCCATTGGGGATTTTTCACTATCGTTATCAAGCGAACGCTTTGGCTGAGGTGATTCGTCCTGATGGGATGCGTCGTCGGTATCATCACGAAGAGTTTTTACAGGGGGGCCATACGCATGTCGTGACTGGTATATCACTTGTGAATCAGTCTGCGACGCAGGTGCTTAGAACACATACGTGGCAGTATGACCGAGCGGGTCGTGTGCAGACCTTTACTCCAGGCGCGTTAACGTTACTCAGGCCTAGTTTGCCAACGGCACTGCCTGATGCAGCCCTTGGGCTTGCGATTGAACAAGATGTTGAGGGTGCGATTCGGCAAGTGTCTTTTCATGGCAAGGGCTGGCCTGGCTTGCGCTTATCGTTTGATCCGACCGGACACTTAACGCAATGGCACAGTCGTGGTGTTGCACCAGAGCGTTTTGAATATCAGACCCGAAACATTTCACAGCGGCTATTTGAGAAAAGCCATATCGCTTCGCAGAGCGAACAGCCGCGATCACACTCGCGCTTAGTCGCGCGACACTTTGGCGAGCAAGGCCTTTGGCATTGGGATATGGATTCGTTTGGTAGGGTCCGAAGCTTGCAGGCGCGCTCAAGCTTTGCAGAGCCGATTGATACACGTGTGGCCTGGAGAGGACTGCACCCAGCGGTGATTGCACATCCCGAAGAAACGCAACAGCGACGCTTTAATGCAGCGGGCGACCTGCGTGAGCGGGTCGTGTTTCGGCGTACAACGGGTACTGGTCTATCTAGAGTGTTTCACCCTGAATGGAGTTATCGCGAGACCTTTACGTATGACGCGCAGGGCCGACGGTTAACGCATGTGTTGCCAGAAGGTGGGGCGTTGCATTATCACTGGTCACACTCAACGTTGCGTGCGGTTGAATGGGAGAATGCGAGCGGCGGTCGGCAGAAGATTTTAGAGGTGGGTCCGCTAGGGCTTTTACATGGCAACGGCTTGTTGACGGTCAGGCAGATGGCGCAATCACAGGCAATCGAGTGGCAGGCAACGCACCTTGAGCAACTGCTGGTGTATCAACCTGCAACCCGCTTACCGTTGTATCGGCATCAAATCGCTGTCGATCCGCACGCAAGGCTGAGTCACGAAAGCATGACGCTGGCTGGACAGACGCGCCACACAAGCTATGACTATGATGTCGCGCAACGATTGCGGCGGCATCGGACGTGGTCGCCATCCTCGAACCACACGTCAACGCGAGAGTATGCGTGGCATATGTCAGGGGCAGCGCGTCAAGCGATTGCTCGCGACGCAACGGGGTTGCCGACGCGCGCTGACCGCTTCGTGTTGCGCTACAACGCACAGCGCCGACTAACTGGCGTGGTCGAACAGCAAGGCGCCGGTCAGACAGTGACCTATGGTCATAACGCCCTCGGTGAGCGGATCTGGCGCGAAGATCAACAAGGACGGACACAATATTTATTTGATGAGCAAAAGATGGTGGCTCAAGGTTACGTTTATAAGAGCGGCCTTCGCATCAAGCGACGGTTTATCTACTTGCATCAGGTACCGATCGGTGTGATTGAGTACGGCAATGATTCAGCGAAGTCGGAGCTTTATTATTTTCATACCGACGCGGTGGGGCTGCCACAGCTTCTCACTGACGCTCGGCAGGCGATTCGTTGGCGTGCGATCTATAGCCCTCTTGGTGAGTTGCTTGAGCAACAACACGACTTGGGAAAAGACTTTGTGCAGCCGCTGCGTTTGCCGGGACAGGTGGCAGACCCGCTTACGGGATGGCATGATAACTATCAAAGAACCTACGATCCACGCTGGGGGCATTACCTTGAGCCTGATCCCTTGGGCCCAATCCCGGGTAACAGTCAGTACGGGTATGCAGAGCAGCAACCTCGACGCTACGTTGACCCGCTGGGGCTATTGCTGTTTGCCTTTGATGGCACGGGTAACAGTCCAACGTCGCAAACCAATGTATGGCTATTTGCCAGGCAATATCGGGGCGGGGCAGTGCAATATATCGAAGGCCCGGCCGGCGATCTTGAAACAGGTACGGCGAAGCAAGCCTCGGATGCGGCCGTAGCTTGGTCCGGCGGTAGTCGCGTCGATCGACAGTGGGAGCGTTGGCTCAATGCCGTAGCGTTACAAAGGGAGGGCACCGAAGTCCTCTCGCTAGACGTGGTGGGGTTTTCGCGTGGCGCAGCACTTGCGCGACACTTTGGCAATAGAGTGGTGGAGCACACTCGCGACGGTCGGTTTTGGTTACAACACCCGCAGCGTGGTGTCTTATCGAGTTGTGTAGACCTACGCTTTATGGGCTTATTTGATACGGTGGCACAGTTCAATGTGCTGGGTGCCGGCAACGCTGCGTTTGATCTGACTATTGCACCGGCCTGGAAGTGGGTGGCACATGCGGTGGCACTGCACGAGCACCGGTGGCTATTTCCGCTGACCTCCGCGCGCGGCACGCAGGTGGGAGGCAATGTTGTTGAGCGCGCTTTTGTTGGGGCGCATGCTGATATTGGCGGTGGTTACCTAACCCGACAGGCGTCGCCTGGCTCAACCCCGGGAGATTTGTCTCAGGTGGCGCTGGCCTGGATGCACTGGCAGGCAAAGGCGGCTGGCGTGCCGCTTGGGGCTGGACCGACTGCAGCGTCGGTGACGCGACCGATTGTTCATGACGAGCGAGCGGTATTTTCTCGATCTATGCAACGCGGTGACCGCCGCGTCAACCAGCCTGATGGCCGTCTTTGGGTGACGTATCAGGAGCATGCCCCAGGGATGGGTGCGCCAGTCCGCCGCCAAGTAGAGTCGTTGCTTGCGCGCACGCCACCGCTCTTGCCGCAGGCCCCCGACGCTGTTGGCTGGGTCGACATGCCGCGCTATACACAATGGTTGCGCGATACTGTTGGTTGGCACTGGGACTAAGCGCATTTCAGGCTATGATTTGAGACTTCAACTTGTCGTATTTTTAAGCCCATGCTGCCCGAGCAACACCAGACCATTATTTCTTGTTTGCAGGCCGCCGTGGCAAGCATTCTGCCAGAGGCGAAGCCTGTTATTTTGCTAGAGCGCCCGAAGGTCGCGGCTCATGGCGATATCGCCACGAACGTTGCGATGCAATTGGCCAAGCCGGCTAAGCGCAACCCCCGTGAACTCGCGCAGCAGGTAGTTGATGCACTCATGGCGAACCCGCTTGCGACAGTACTTGTGGCGGGCGCCGAGTTGGCCGGCCCAGGCTTTATTAATTTGCGTTTAACCCATGCGGCCCGCATTGCGGTGTTGACGGCAATCTCTGAGCAGGGGTCAACGTTTGGCCGTGCTTCACGCAACGCGCAGAAGGTGTTGGTTGAATTCGTGTCGGCGAACCCGACTGGGCCCTTGCATGTTGGCCATGCCAGGCAGGCCGCGCTTGGCGATGCGTTGTGCCGTCTGTTTGACGCAAGTGGTTTTGAAGTGAGCCGCGAGTTTTATTACAACGATGCGGGCAATCAGATCCATAACCTTGCGTTGAGTGTGCAGGCCCGAGGCCAGGGCTTAAGCCCCGATGACGAAGCCTACCCCGCCGAGGGTTACAAGGGCGATTACATCGTCGATATCGCCAAAGATTTTCTGGCACAGGCAACCGTCAGCGCGAGCGACGGCGAACCCGTGTTGGCAAGCGGTGATCTGGCTGATCTAGATAGCGTTCGCCGTTTTGCGGTGGCGTATCTCAGGCGCGAGCAAGATTTTGATTTGCAAGCCTTTGGCTTGGCCTTTGATCATTATTACCTTGAAAGTTCACTCTACACCTCGGGGCGCGTTGAGCAAACCGTGCAGCAGCTTGTCGCGTCGGGCCACACTTACGAAAGCGAAGGCGCGTTGTGGCTGCGTACGACAGAACTGGGTACGGGTGACGATAAAGATCGCGTGATGCGTAAGTCAGAGGGTGGTTACACGTACTTTGTGCCAGACATTGCGTACCATGTCACCAAATGGCAACGTGGCTATACCCGCGCCATCAATATCCAAGGCAGTGATCATCACGGCACCGTTGCCCGCGTGCGCGCAGGTTTGCAGGCGCTGGCGTTAGGCATCCCCGTTGATTACCCGGCTTATATTTTGCATAAGATGGTGAAGGTGATGCGTGGTGGTGTTGAGGTCAAGATCTCAAAACGCGCGGGTAGCTACGTCACTTTGCAAGACTTGATTGAATGGGTAGGCCGCGATGCCGTCCGTTTCTTTTTGATTCAACGGCGCGCCGATACCGAATTTGTGTTTGACGTTGATTTAGCGCGTTCAAAAAGTGAAGAAAATCCGGTTTACTACATTCAGTATGCGCACGCGCGGATTTGTTCGATGCTGCAGCAGGCTGGCCTAAGCACCAAAGAGTTGAGCGCGGCCGATAGCACCCGCTTAGTGGCACAGACAGAAATCGCGCTGATGCAGCGCCTGGCAGAGTTTCCGGCACTTGTGTCTCAGGCAGCGCTTGATTTGTCACCGCATCTCGTGGCGTTTTGGTTACGTGATTGTGCGGCAGACTTTCATGGCTGGTACAACGCTGAACGCGTCTTGGTCGATGATATGGCGTTAAAGCAGGCGCGGTTACGGCTGGCCGATGCCACGCGTCAGGTGATTGCAAATGGCCTAGCGTTGTTGGGTGTTTCTGCCCCCGAACGGATGTAAGATTACTTCATGGCTAAACGAAAATCTTCTGGTGGTGGCAGCACGCTCTATGGGGTGTTGGCTGGCCTGTTGATTGGGTTGGTTGCGGCGGCGGCGGTTGCCTTTTATGTGATTAAGTCGCCGATGCCGTTTGTCGATAAAGCGAGTCGTTCGCCTGACACAACAAGCGCGGTCGATCCGCGTAACGCGCCGGATCCGAATG
>JBAWWV010000016.1:0-28713 GCA_037146575.1 Alcaligenaceae bacterium
CATCAACCAGTTGCGCAAAGAAAATCCAAAAGGTGTCTTCGTTGATCTCAGCGCACAAAGTACTGGCCTCACCGTGCGTCGCTATTTTGATTGGCCCACCAAAATCAAAGACGAAACACTTAGTCGAGGTTTCGAACTGGTTGCTGTGTTTTTAGGGCCCAATGACCCCTGGGATATTTATGAAGGTACGAAGCGCTATGCCTTTGGCACCCCCGAGTGGGAAGACAAATACCGTGACCGAGTCATCGAAGTGATGCAATTTGCGCAAGATCGGCAAGTGCATGTTATTTGGATTGGCCTACCAAATATGAGAGAAGACCGCGTGAAGCGCGGCGCTATCGTACAAAATAAAATCTTCAGAGAGCAAGCCAGTCAATTTAATTTTGATTACCTGTCAACAGAAGATTTTTTAGGCAGTCTTGACGAACCCTTTAAAAAGTTTGTCGACGAACCAGGTAAAGGGCAAGTCATGCTTCGAGCAGATGACGGCATCCATTTCACACAGGCCGGCCTACGCTTAATTAGTTCGCGTTTATATGATTTGATTAAGAAACAGGCCAAGCCATGAAGATGTGTTCACGCGCTTACCCACTGCTACGCAGCTCGCTGATCGCGACGTGTTTGAGCCTACTTTTAGCGAGCCTCGCCAACAACATACAGGCGCAGACCCTCACTGTTCAAGTTAGCGTCCAGCCCCCCGACCTACAGTGCCCCACAAGCAAACCAGCTGCGCGTCCGACAACTGCCCCCACTCCAATTGAAGAGCTCTACGAAATCCCTGAAGAAGATTTGTTACTTGAGCTGATAAAGTCTTTGCCCCACCCGACTACCAACACCGAGGGCGCAATCAGCCTTTTTTCAAAGCTACCAAAATCACGCCCACTCCATATTGGTCTTTGGGGTGATAGTCACGCCGCTGCGAATTTTTTTGCCGAAGAACTCATCCAGTCAGTCAACTTACCAAAAGATAAGGTGCTACCGCGCTTCATCCCACCCACGCTCGCACGTGGTGGCGTGCGTTTGCCGCTTCGAAAGCAATGCCAGGGGCAAGGCTGGAAATACGATCTCGCGTACGTTGGCGGACAAGAAGGCGTGCAATTTTCACGAGGGATGGCACGCCTCAATACAATCGTCAACAACAGCTACCAATGGATTGACTTTAGAACACAAGGGCAACAACCCAATCTGCGCGGAGTCGATATTTTGTATGCGGCAAGTACGATGCCCACCACACTAGGCCTCACGATTGATCAGCTACCTGAACAGCTGGTTGAGCTGAAGCTCAACCAGCGAGGGGCGATACAAATTCAAGCTCAAGGCGGCTTGCTGTCCACGCTCAAGTTACGTCTCGTGAAAGGGTCGCTCAGCCTCGAAGGCTTTGTCCCTAGCTATGCTGAACAAGCTCGCCTATATTTTGACACTCTTGCCATTCCTGGAGCCACAGCGCGCAGTTGGAAACTCGTTGACCCTGAATACTTTAAGGCGCTAGGCAATCAAACACCCTATGACGTGGTCTTGCTTCAATATGGCACCAACGAAGGTAATCAAAAACCCTTCAGTCCAGAGACCTACGAAAACGATCTGACTGCCAGCCTGCAAAATTTACGACGTATTTATCCAGATGCCATCTGCGTGTTACTTGGTCCAACAGATCGCGGCACACTGATTGCCCGCTCTGGCAAAACTAAGTCACGGGCGAACACTCAAAAAGAGCAGGTACAAGACTCTGGCGCCCCTACTATCGCAAAAGAGCTACTTGTGTACTCGCGCATTCACGAACAAATCAGTCGCATTCAACAAACTGTCAGTCAACAGTACGGCTGTGGTTTTTGGGACTGGCAACAAGCGATGGGCGGACCAGGCGGCTCGTATGCCTGGCTCAAACAAAAGCCAACTCTGATGGCACGAGACTTGATACACCTCACGGTCGCAGGGTATCAAGAAAGTGCACGACTTTTCAGCCAAGAGATGCACTTTGGCGAGGCGTTCAAGTAACAGCTTGCGATTCAATCACGGCCATTGAAGCTGCTCACTCAAGGCCGCTGAACGTTGAGTCTCAAGCCACACAGCAGCTCGACTTACGGCAGTTGAATGGTTTTGAAATCACCGGGCAAAATCAACTCAAGCGTTTCAAAATCTGCAGAGTGCTCAATTTCGCGATGGCGAATGCCTGGGGCCTGATGCACACAGGTGCCAGCCTCAAGCTTATGGGTGCCGTGGCCTTCATATTCAAAGATTGCCCAGCCTTTTAAAACAAACACAAACTGAAATTCAACTTCGTGGCAGTGCCAGTCGCCGTGCGCGTTGCTACCTTTACTGGCGCGAATCACATGAGCCACAACCTTTTTGTCAGTCGAGTCATAAATACCTAAGTCGCGGTAGTCAAAATATTCGCGCAAGCCATCGTGTGAAAAGGGCTTGTCTTTTGCATGTTGGATACTGAATCTCATGGGAGTCTCCGTTTTTTAATACCCTACGATACTCAATTTGAGCGCTTTCGCAAAGCCGTATTTTCTAGAAACTCGCGTTGTGAATCAGCCTAGCTCGAGCGTACAGCAGCTAACGCCCTCAACCAGTTGAGTCATTTTGAGCTGAGTCGTTGTTTCTGACACGACGCTCCATTGACCATCAGCGGCTGGTAGTCCATGCATCACCACTGGCAGCGAATGTGTTTTCAGACGAATGACTGGAGGGCTGTGTAAATAGGGTTTATCGACATGTCCATTGATTGCGCTTGCGATCGCGTGCGCCTGCTTTGAGATCGGCTCAATAAAGCGACAAGGGGTGCCATTGATGCTGACACAATCCCCAAGGGCATACACATCAGGCGCGCTCGTCTGCAGCGTCAGTGAGTCGACGACGATGCCTCGATTTGTGGTTAGCTGTGCGCCGACTGCCAGGCGGGTGTCTGTCACTAAACCTGTTGCAGCAACCACCTCATTGCACTCAATCGCTGGTGCGCCGAAAAGCGACACTGACTTTACGCCATGAGCAAGTTGGGTCACCCCTGCCACCTGCGCTCCTCCCAAAAATTTCACACCAGCGCCCTCAAGTGCCGCGCGCAAACGCGCTGAAGCCTGCTCGGGCAACAAAGCCGCCAGAGGTGCCTTTTGCACGTCGAGCAAAGTCACCCGATGCCCAGCGGTCATAAAATCGTCTGCCAGTTCGCACCCTACCATCCCAGCCCCGATAATAACAACGTGCTTTGGCGTATCACCTAACTGGCGTTTGAGCCTGACCCACGCGTCTAAGTCGTTGACTCTCCAGCACAGGTGCGGCGGCAGTACTTCAGGCAGAGCGGGTCGGGCCCCTTGCGCCAAGATTAATGAGGTGTATTGCAGGTTACCGCGAGTGGTACGCAACTGATGCAAAGCGGGTGATAGCCCCACAGCAAAGGTCTCAGTCATTAGCCGCACGCGAAGGCGTTCTGCACTGGCCAAGCCAGTTTCGCGTACGAGTGAGTCGCGACTTGAATGACGGCGCAGCGCAATAGAGAGTTCGGGCTTCAGATACCGATCGCCCACGCAAGCCGTCACCAGCGTAATTGGCACTAAGGCGTCTTGGGCACGCACCGCCTCGGCGGCGGCCCAGCCGGCATGGCCTGCGCCGATAATCACAACACCGACTCCACGTGCGAGCTTAAGAGGCGCGCCGCCAGACACCGGCTTAACACTCACCGCATCATACGGCTCAAAGTCAGCTTTCAACACACCGCACAAGGGGCACACCCAGTCATCCGGAATGTCTGCAAACCGTGTACCCGCAGCAATCCCACTGTCGGGATCGCCAAGTTGCTCATCGTAGATCAGACCACAGGCACGACAAATAAACTGTTTCCAGTCTTGGTCTTGCGTCATGCAGGCAACACTTGCTTAGATAAACGCGCCATCTCCCAGCGCAAATGCTTAATCGCGGGCGTGACAATTGCTACAAAGTGCGCCTCACGAATACGACGCTGCGGGGCAGTGTTCATCATGTAACCGCGCGCTCCCTGGTGCAATAAACCAGACTGCGAGGCACGCAGTGACAGCTCGGCACTCTGCGCACGCGCATCAAGCACACTGATCACATAATCAGTGCTGCCATCGTAAGGGGTCAAGGCAAGAGTCTGAATGCGCTGACTTAAGTCATCGAGTTCGGCCTGTAATTCGTCAGGGCGATTATCTAAAAACTTATTGACGTGTCCGAGCAAGGGCTCAACCTCAAGCATCGATTCAATGCTGCCTTGAGTCACCCCAAGTGCCCAACCCGTTTGAAGTAAAACGAAGGCCGCGCGGACTCGAGCAATAAAAGGCTTGGCCGGGTCGGCGATCAACGCGTCTTTGTTGACAAAATAATTTTCTAAACGAATACCCCAGGTGCTCGTTCCCTCCATGCCAGAAAATTCTGGGCATTGCCTGAGCACCACGTCATCGTCACAGTGCAACATGAACATAATTTCGTGCGAGGTACTGCCATCATCAAGATACACACCAGCAATCGCACCACAATACTGCCCGCGACCGATGTGACTGACCCAGGGCAAAGCCCCGCTGACACGATAGCCACCGGGTACGCGTTTGGCACGCAACAACATTTTTTCAATGCCAGCAAAGGTTTTCATTGGATTGGAAAGCGCTGTGCCACCTAAGGTAGTCGCACAGACATGTTCATCCAAAAGAGCCCCCATCAACGCAGGGTTACCCGACTGTTCCATGTATAAGCCACAAACGTCATGGCACCAGGATAAAAATCCTGTTGAACCGCAGTTGCGTGCAATTTCGCGCATCGCGTCGATCGCAACGCCAAACCGTTGACCGTTGCGGTCGAGATGCGCGCCAAAGGCACCGGCCTGACCTAAGGACTGCATAATGCCGGAAGGGTAAAAGCCTTCGTGATCAATCTTGTAGGCAGCACCGGCCAACTCACCACTGGCGATATGTTTAACCCGATCAAGCAAATCGCTTGACGAGTTATTTAGCAATACAGGGCTTGCATCTGTAGGATTCATCGTGCGAACTCAAGGTGGCTTTGTTCCTCTCGCTTCATTCAGTTTGAATTGAAGCTCGTCTTATCACTCTCGCCTCACTGACCCTGATGTAAAGAGTCAGAAAAGCGAGAGTCAGTCATGCTCAGGCCAGTCCGATGTCAAACCCAATCGGGTTACGCATTGAATTCGCAACGGGCGAATACATGTTGGCATGACGCACGATTTCATCGAGTTGCTCGCGAGATGCATCACCCTCGATCACCACCTTGACGCGTATTGCTTGAAACCCCATTTGCGGCGGTGCCATTTCTGCACCACCTGCGCCCCAGGCCGCGGGGTTACCAATATCACCCTCTAAAAATAATTCGAGCTTTGAGAGTTTGACTTGCTTCCAGGTCGCCACAGCGGTGATGCCCACGGCCAAACAGCCGCCGAGAGCTGACAACACGACTTCACCGGGTGCCGGCGCCGTATCTTGTCCAAATAAATGGGGTGGTTCGTCGACCACAACTGGCTGATGATTGCCAACGTAACTTAAGGTGCGATATTGACCATCGCACACGGTATGCACTTTATTGGTGCCTTTGCGCGTTGGGTCTGCACGACCTTTTTCAGCGAAGCCTAACAAACCTTCCCGATCAATTGGGCGCAAATAGGCTTTGACTGTTGAAGGGGCATTGTCGTTGCTCATTGAAGGGCTCCAAGTAACTCAAAAAAAGGAATAAAAGACAAGCGAAATGATACGACCAAACAAGTCTGGATCTCGACACTTTCATATAACACTTAGGTATAAGCAAATGCTGTGCCAAGTATGAAGACATTGGCTGGGGCTGGCTAACGCACCTAAGGCACCTAAGGCACCTAAGCCACCTAACCCACCCAGACCCCACGTTGCGTCGAATATCCCTTGCCCATCAAAGCGAGCACTCTACTCCCGCCTCGCGCGCCACGCGCACCAGTTCGGTAATAGTTTCGCTCGCCAGCAACAAACCCTTTGCTCGGTTTTCAGCGTCTGCCTGTTTTTCAAGTTCGCCCGGGTAATACACCTGCGAATGACCGGCGGCCAGCGGCACATCTTTTAATGACCGCACATACTGGTCGATTCGTTGGTGAAACTCAGTCAGCGGTTGAAAAGCAGCCACATTAAGCGCCACCATCAAATGCCCTGCACCACTTCGGTTCACGGGATCGTAGGGGCCGTGCACGCGGTCAAGAAACTGGCTCCCCGACAAGACACCCGACAGAATATCGATCATGACACCCATCACGTAGCCTTTGTGCCCCGCCATCGGCAAGATAAACCCTTCAATGGCAGCTTTCGGATCAGTGGTTGGGCGCCCCATTGAGTCAACCGCCCAGTGCGAAGGAATCTCTTCATTGCGATTATTAGCAAGATAGATTTTGCCGCGCGCGACCCCCGAATTTGCCATGTCCATCACGATCGGGCCATACGCACCGCCCGGAACTGCAATCGACCAAGGGTTGGTGCCAATTTTCTTTTTGAGTCCGCCCCAAGGTGCCATGTTTGGCCCCGCGTTGCTCATCAACAGCATCACGCAGCCTTGCTCGGCTGCGATCCGCGTGTAATACATACAGGTACCGAAGTGGTTTGAGTTGCGGATCGACACCACACCAACGCCGTGCAACTTGGCACGTGTAACGGTTTGGTCGACAGCTTGGCGAGTAATCACTTGCCCAATGCCATCATGTCCATCCATCACACAGATTGCACCTGCGTCGACCGCTAACGAGGTTTGCGTCACAGCCTTCATAGCACCAGACTTCAGCCGCGCGTAGTACCAACCCAACCTCAATAACCCGTGTGACTGATGTCCCCACAGATCCGCTTGCACAAGGGTGTCGGCGGCCAGCTGTGCGTCTTGCGCTGGCACGCCGATACTTTGATACACCTCTGTCGCGATCTGCCGCAAGCGGGTCGGGTCAAGGCGCGGAGGTGTAGCGTGCTGCGAAATGGTGTCCGACATACTATTTAACTAACGCTCCATAAACGAGATTTTTGTACAACATCCGGGTGTGAGTGCGATTCGAAGGCCCTTGCGCCATGATGACAGCGGCAAGTTTTTCTTTAGGATCAATCCAAAAGCTTGTGCCCCAAGCACCGGCCCACATCGCGTCACCCTTTGAACCTGGCACCCAAGCCATACCCTCATCTAAACGCACGGCAAAGCCCAGACCAAAGCCGTAACCGGGGCCTGTGCTGGCGATCGTGCTGCCACCCATCCCAACGGTGTGCTGCGACAACATGAACTCAACGCCCTTGCGTGACAGATAGCGCTTGCCATCTAGTTCACCGCCATTGACCATCATTTGTAAAAACTTCAGGTAATCGTTCGCGGTGCCCACCAGGCCCGCGCCGCCTTTAAAGTAACTTTTCCCGAGCGGGTTATAGGTCTGCCGATACGACTTCAGCATCTCAACTTTCAATGGATCTGAATCAAGCGTCTCGGCAATGCGGCCAAGCTGATCGGCCTGTACCCACCACGTTGTATCCTTCATGCCCAAGGGACCAAGCAACAATTCATTCAAAATTGCGTCTAGCGGTTTTTTAGCCACACGCTCAAGTAACAAGCCTAAGACATCGACTGAAATTGAATATTCCCAAACAGTCCCTGGCTGATTGGCCAAAGGAATTTGACCCAGGTTTTTCAACATCTCATCAGTCGTGATGTCGGTTTCACGCGCTTCGATGTTGAGATCGTCGTACATCTTTTTGATACGAGGCGATTTAGTACCACCTGCATAAACAAAGCCTGAGGTATGACGCATCACGTCCTGCACCCAGATCGGACGGTTCAGTGGCACATCACCACTTGCAGTTTCAACTTTCAAATCTTTTAATTCGGGCATCCATTTTGTCAACGGGTCATTCAGACCCATTTTGCCTTGCTCGACCATCATCATGGCGGCCACGGTGACCAAGGGCTTGGTCATTGATGCCAAACGAAACAGCGCATCTTTTGTCATCGGTTTGGACTTCGCAGCATCCAAAAACCCGTGCGCTTCGTTGTGCACCACAACCCCGTTGCGCGCCACCATTGTCACCGCACCTGGAAACATACCGGTGCGCACTTGCTCTTGCATCGAGGGGGCGATACGAGCCAACCGATCGCTTGAGAACCCTTGAATCACAGCACCCGTGGCGGCAGTCGCTGCAGGAGGAGTCGCTGCCGTTTGTGCAAACGTCCCGAAAGTCGAGAACAGCAACGTCGCCGTCAATGCCAGACTAAGGCTTTGCACACCACTACGCAAAGACTGTTTTTTAAAAGATCTCATGTTGTCTCTCCAAAGTTTTTATTGAAAATTATGACGTCCAACTTCTGACTGTTGAATTCGGACCTCTGACTTCTGACTGCTGATTTTTGCATTCGGACTTCTAACTTCTACCTTCTGATTTTTGAATTCGGACTTCTAACTTCTACCTTCTGATTTTTTGAATTCTGACTTCTCACTTGTACCTTGTGAGTACCGACTACTGGCTACTGATTTCTCGTGCGTGAAATCTAATTGTCTCTTGCATGATATCTGAATGTTGATCCCCAACTTGACTTAGTCTGCGACCAGCGCCCCATACACCAAATTTTTAAAAAGCATCCGCGTATGTGTTTTATGCGTAGGCCCTTGCGCCATAATAACTGCGGCGAGTTGCTCGGCTGGATCAAGCCAAAAACTTGTGCCCCAAACGCCGGCCCACATCGCATCATTGGTCGAGCCAGGCGCCCATGCCCTGCCCTTGCCTGATTGCAAAACCCAAACCAAAGCCATAGCCCGGGCCCGTATTCGCAATGGTTGTGCCTGCCATCCCGATGGTATGTTGCGACAGCATCAGTTCAACCGACTTACGAGACAGATAGCGCTTACCTTCAAACTCACCTTTGTTGATCATCATCTGCAGGTAGCGCAAATAATCAGCGGTTGAGCCGATTAAGCCTGCCCCACCTTTAAAATAACTTTTTCCTGCAGGGTTGTAATGCTGCCGATATGACTTGAGCATGCCAACTTTTAACGGATCATCATCAAGGGTCTGTGCCAGCTTTTTTTCTTGCTCGGGCGTGACCCACCACCGCGTATCTTTCATGCCAAGCGGTTCAAGTAATGCTTGCGCCACGATAACGTCTAGGGACTGATGCAATACCCGTTCAAGCAAGAGCCCCAAGACATCCACCGAAATCGAATACTCCCAAAACGTGCCGGGTTGGTGCGCCAAGGGAATTTTGCCTAAGTTGCGCAACATCTCATCGGCGCTGATATCCTCGACACGCGATTCAATATTGTGTTGCTCATACAGGGCTTTAATGCGTGGCGAATGCGTCATCCCTGAGTACACAAAGCCCGAAGTATGGCGCATCAAATCCTGCACCCAAATCGGGCGAGCTAGCGGCACATCGCCCTCGGGCGTTTCAACCACTAAGTTATTGAGCTCTGGCAACCACCGAGTGATGGGATCCTGAAGGCTAAACACACCTTGCTCAACCATCATCATCGCTACGGTCGTCACTAACGGTTTGGTCATCGACGCTAAACGAAACAATGCATCCTTTGTCATCGGCTGGCTACGCACCGCATCTAAATGGCCATATGCCTCAAAATGTACCAGTTGATTACGGTGCAAAATCGCCGTCACAGCCCCAGGAAACATTCCAGCCTCGACCTGCGCCTGCATCACGGCACTTAAATGGGCAAGCCGCTTACTGGAAAATCCTTGCACCAAGCGGTCGTTCGCCATCAAAGTCGGGGTGGGTATCTTTTTATTCGTTGAAGGCATCATTTTTAAATCCTAGGCAAGGTCATGCATAATCACGGTTTAGCTGCGCGATCCAACTCAAAAAAATAGCGCAGTTGGCTCATTGCCACAAAGTACACTTTTTTTTTCACTTTTCACAAGAGATTCGCAAGATGTCTAAGCTTCGCCCCGAAATGACCGTACCCGAACTCAACAAGCGCAGTGGTGAAAATTTGCCAGGGCTGATGGGCGTTCAAGCACTTGAAGTCTCAGAAAACACGCTAAAAAGCCAGATGGTGTTGCGTAAGGTCCATTTCGCACCAAATGGCTACTTACACGCAGCAAGCGTAATTGCCTTGGCCGATACCACCTGCGGCTACGCGACCATGGCTCACCTACCGAAAGGCGCGCTCTCGTTCACGACCATTGAGCTCAAAAGCAATCATTTAGGAACTGTGCGCGGCGAGGGCGAAGTGATTTTGTGCACCGCAACGGCACAACACCTAGGCGGCAACACGCAGGTATGGGATGCCGTTGTCAGCGATCAGGCGACCGGCAAAAAAATTGCGTTATTTCGTTGCACGCAAATGATCTTGTGGCCTAAAGAGGGTTCGTGACTAAAACTGTGAACTGCGCTGATGGCGCAGCATCAGTAAGGCAACAATGCCCACCGCAGCCAAAGCCCAGACAATCAGAGGGCCTGTAGGCAAGTCAAACAAGGCAGAACCCAGCAAGCCCAACACGTAGCCAGCGACCGCAACCAGGTAGGTTGCCCACAGCCGTCGGCGCCTGCCTTGCAGTTTGATCGTCGCAAGCGCAGGGATGATCAGCGTCGCAAAAACAAGATACACCCCAACGAGCTGCACCGAAACAGTAATCGCCACGGCAAACAAACTATAGAACCAGGCTCGCTTGCCTTGAAACAAAAATATTGCACCGAGTAAGACGAACGTCACAAGCCCAGAATAAAAAATCTGCGCCCACCCGATCCACAAAATTTGGCCCGCCAGCAATTCAGACAAATGCTGACCGCCATGCGGATCATTTGCCAACAATAAAACAACCGCCGTTGCCGCCAAGACGAACACAATTCCAATCACCGGCTCTTGATAGCGGGTCGTCACGCGCTCGGTCGCCACTAACAACCAGGCTGCCACCAAGGCCATCCCCATCGCCCCTAGCTGCACCCACGTCGCAGATGCCTCGCTGCCCAACAGCATCGTGACCAAATACGCACCAAGCCCCGCGACCTGAGCAATGGCCAAATCAATAAAAATAATACCCCGCTGCAAAACCTGCATCCCTAACGGAACGTGCGTCGCAATCACAAGCAAACCCGCACAAAAGGCGGGTAACAGAATTGACCAAGACAGGTCGTGAAACGAGGCTAGCAAGAGACTCATACTTTTTCCTGGCAGGGCATTCAGCATGCCCAAAAATAAAAATCATTGCCCACTGAGCGAAAACTCATCTTACTTTAGCCCAGTGCAATAGTTCGCCCCAGCGAATATTGAGGTCAAACGCGGCGAGGTGGTTTGCCTAATCCATGTCGGCATATGATGTAGGTTAACTGATATATGTAGCCTGACATGACCACAGATACCATCATCCTTACAGCCCTCGCCAGTGAGCTAGATGCCAGCTTGCTACCCAATGGGGTAAAAGTTTTTTATTCTGGCATTGGCAAACTCAACGCCGCCATCGCAACATTCAAGGCGATTGAGCACTGCCGGCCAAAGCGAATTTTAAATTTTGGTACGGTAGGTGCTGTTGCGCCGCGCGCCAACGGGCTCATCGAAATTCAACGCGTGGTGCAGCGCGACATGATCGCAGAGCCCTTGGCGCCACGCGGTCAGGTGCCCTTTTGCACACGCCCCCATGAGTATCTTTCAGGCTCAGGGCAGTACACCTGTGGCACCGGCGACAGCTTCGTGATGGCCAAGGATCCTTGGCTAGAGGCAAACAACGTTGACGTGGTTGATATGGAGCTTTTTGCAATCGCAACCATTGCCCACGAGCACAATATTGCGTGGCGGTCATTTAAATATGTCACAGACCACACCAACGAAGACTCGGGCAAAGACTGGCAACAAAAAGTTCGCCATGGCGAGCGTTTATTTATCGAGCTGTTGAAAGAGGTGCTTTGATGCAAAATGATTTCAAATTCGTTGGTTTTCGTTATTTCAGATTCTTCGGTTTTATTTTGTTAACTCTTTTGACGACTCATTCAATGGCTCAGACAACGCACACTCCAAAGCAAGCAACTTGGGTTGCCAAAGATTTTAAATTTCACACCGGCGAAGTCTTAAGCGAAGTCAAGCTCGGCTACACCACGCTGGGCGACCCAACGGGCATACCGGTTCTCATTTTGCACGGCACAGCAGGCACGGGCAATGGCATGCTCAACCCCGCCTTTGGTGGTCAATTATTTGGGCCGGGTCAGCCGCTCGATGCCAACAAATATTTTATTATTTTGCCCGATGCCATCGGGATGGGTGAGTCCAGTAAACCGTCTGACGGTTTACGCGCAAAATTTCCGCAATACAACTATGACGACATGGTGTCGGGCCAGTATCGCCTTGTCACCGAAGGCTTAGGGCTCAAGCATCTGCATCTCGTCTTAGGGAACTCAATGGGAGGGATGCAAACCTGGCTTTGGGGCATCAAGCATCCTACCTTTATGGATGCGCTCGTGCCAATGGCATCGATGCCCGCAGCAATGTCGGGCCGCAACTGGATGACGCGCCGTCTGATTATTGATTCAATCCGCAACGACCCTGCCTGGCAAAACGGCAACTACACACAACAGCCTCCTAGTTTGCAGTTTGCTTCGGTGTTCTTTCAAATAAGTACCAGTGGCGGCAATATGGGGTTGCAAAAGCTTGCGCCCACTCGCGAACTCGCTGATCGATTACTCAATGATCGTTTGAAAGCCGCCTCCAAGGCCGACGCCAACGACAACCTGTATCAATGGGATTCATCACGCGACTACGATCCATCTCGTGAGCTCGAAAAAATTCAGGCGCGTGTCCTAGTCATCAATTCGGCCGATGATGAACGTAATCCACCAGAGTTTGGTGTGATCGAACAAACATTAAAACGCATCCCTAACAGCCAACTTCTCTTGATCCCCGCCAGCCCAGATACCTCTGGCCACGGTACGACTGGGCAAGCAAAGTGGTGGAACAAACAGCTTGCCGCGTTTTTGCAAACGGTTTCGATAAAAAAACAGTAGCACCGCTTCGTGACTGCTTCAAATGCGTCGTCATCCGCCCAGAGCATTCAGTGGCTAACTTCCTTGCAGCAGCGACAGGTACACCAACAAGACACGCATCAAACATCAAAAACGCAATAACGACCGCAACTGTAAAAATACACTGAGACAACATGAGAAAAAGTCACGCCGTACACAGCAAGGTATCCTCTGCCACCCAGCACTTTGGCGAGCGAAGGTTTTGGCCTACAGCTCAACACCTGCTGCTAACCATCAGTGCAAGCCTACTGATGTGCACCAGCGCTCACGCGCGCGTCACAAAAATCATCATTGATGAAACGCTTGCAATGGCGCCAGCTACTAACTCGGCAACCGAACTCTCGACCGGCGCTCAAACCTTTGTAAATGGCTCCAAAATACAGTATGAGATCATCGCGGGCCGAGCTTTTGGCGAGCTTGATCCAAAACTGCCACAAAACGCTTTGATTCAAGACATCGAACTCGCGAAAGATGCTGACGGCAAAGTGCGTTATGTCGCCTCGTTCGTGCTGTACAAGCCGATTGATCCCAAGCAGGCAAGCGGCATACTTTGGCACGACGTACCAAACCGTGGTCGGGTGTTTCCGTTTGCGCCACAAGAGCAAGCCTTTGGTGACATTCTGCTCGCCAGCGCCTGGCAAGGCGACAACAGCGGAGCTACCGCCGTACGGCCTACCGCCAGTGTAAAAGGGATGCAGTTTCTCCAAGTGCCCGTAGCGCGCCCTGCGAAAGGCGAGGCGGTAACAGGCGAAGTGTTTGGTCGCATTGTGAACCGCTCAGGGATGAACTCGCAGCCCTTACTTGTGCAAACGAACCCCGTTCCTTACAAGCCCGCTTCGCTCGACACAACCAAGGCAACGCTAGTTTCGCGTGGTGGCGAGACCATGCAAGGTACAGCGATTGACGAAACCACTATCCCGTCTTCAGACTGGGCTTGGGCAAAATGTGATGACAAGACCCCGTTTCCAGGAACACCCGATGCCACTCAGCTTTGTTTGAAAAACGGTTTCGATGCCAAGCGCCTGTATCAAGTGGTCTTCACCGCCCAAGATCCCTATGTCTTGGGAATAGGCTTAGCCGCCTGGCGAGATGTTGGTCACTTCTTCAAACATTCAAGCAAAGATGATGAGGGCACCGCAAACCCCGTCGCGAGGCTTGTCAAACACAGCATTGGTCGCGGCATTTCGCAATCGGGTAATTTTTTGCGTGGCTGGTTGCACTTAGGATTCAATCAGGCAGAACAAGGTGGCATCGTGCACGAAGGTGCCTGGCCCATCATTGCCGGTCGGCGCATCGCCTTAAATTTTAGATGGGCACAGCCCGACGGCGTGCTTGAACTGTATCAGGCGGGCAGCGAAGGGCCGCAATGGTGGTTGCCTCATCCTGATCCTGTGCGTGGGTTACCTGCTGCCGGCATTCTTGATCGTTGCCTGGCTACCAATACCTGTCCGAAGATCGTTGAACATTTTGGCTCGGCAGAAGTCTGGGCCTTGAAACTCACTCCTGAATGGGTTGGCACGGATGCAAAGACCGATTTGCCTCTGCCTGAAAACGTTAGGCGCTATTACATCGCAAGTAGCACCCATGGCGGCGGTGCAGGCGGCTTTGATACCAGCCTACCTGGCGTTGGCCTACCCAAAGCCGGACCGGTATGCCCCGGCAACAACTTCGGCGTCGGTGTCTTGCCCGCAAACCCCGTGCCGCACACTGAAACCGTCAATGCTATTCGCGTTCAGTTTCGCGACTGGGTGATGACGGGTAAAGCACCTGTGCCAAGTCGGTTTCCAACGTTGGCGCCTGCTGCAGGGCAAAACAGCGGCACCCTCGCGCTCGCCAATAAAAAAGATTTGGGCTTTCCAACCCTACCGGGGTTACGACCCACGATCCCCGAAGCAGACTTTATTATGCCGGTCTTTGATTACGACTGGGGCCCACAGTTCAACGCGCTTGATGCGTCGGGGGTACCTTCCAACGCACCACCAAAGATCAAACAGATCTTGAAGATGTACGCGCCCAAGGTTGACCAGGATGGCAATGAATTAGGTGGCGTGCCAGTTGCCCTGTTAGACGCACCGCTTGGCACCTATTTGGGATGGAACATCACTGCGGGCGGAGACAAACCTTTTCATAAGGATCAGATTTGCGATTATGTTGGTGGCATGATTCCATTTGCCCGCACAGCATCTGAGAGAACAGCTGGTGGCGATCCAAGGTTATCGTTACAAGAGCGCTACCAAGATCATGCAGGCTATGTCGCAGCAGTCAAAAAAGCAACCGAGCGTGCACTGAAAGAGGGTTTTCTATTGCCAGACGATGCCGATAAGCTTGTTGCCCAAGCGCAAGCGAGCGCGGTACTCAAATAACGCGAAGATGGCACGACGACTCGGTTCAGAGGGCTTCGTCGTGCCTTAACTTTACGATTGGTATCCACAACCTAAGCCCGCAAAGGTTGTGCGTATCGAGGCTCAGCGTTTGTAACAACGGCCTTCGCGTGGCGTCACACCACCTCAAAGTGATGCGTGCCATCAACGCCTAGTTGCGCGACTAAGCCGAACTCCCAGTCAAGGTAAGCCTGCATCGCCTCACGCGGTGCATCAGTGCCTTCATAGGGCCGTTTGTAGCGATCGATCGGTGTTGAGAGTAACGCGGTGGCACCTTTTTCAAGAGACTGGCCTGCAGCTTTCCAAGCTTGCGTCCCCCCAGTTAGGACCGAAACGGGCACCTTTAATAATGCCGCAATCTCAGCGTGAGCATAACCAGAGAGTAGACCATCGGGGCACACCAGCGCATAAGCTGAGGCCTTTGGCAGTCGACTAAGCGCCTGCTTAAATTGCGAACGCAACACATACTGCGCGCCTGGTATGTGGCCCTGCACATACTGAGCATGTTTGCTCACATCAATCACGACAATTTTTTTAACCGCCAAATTAGCCGCCAAATCAGCCATTAACGCCGCCGCTAATTCAGCCACTGCAATCGACGGCACAACCGGCGCGTTTGGCAACGCAGCAACCCACTGGCCCGTTTCGGCAAATATCTGCGCCGGCAAGTCAGTCAACACATAAACATCCCAGGCCATCTGCGCCAGCCACGAGGCGGTCATGTTTGCGCGTGCGCCGTCTGTGTCAACTAAAACGATTCGCGCGCCCCGCACCGGCGCAACCATTTCTGTCTCTTGCACCAACTGTCCGCCGGGCGTCGAACGAAACCCCACGATATGCCCAGCAACATATTCTTCGGGTGTACGTGCATCAAAAAAATAAGTCGTACGCTCTGCTTGCGTTTGCCAAGCTTGCGCCTCTGACCACGTTGTATGTTTGACCCCCGCACGCTCTGCAACATTGCGAGCACGTGCCGCAGCCTTCAGCTTCGTTTGTTCTGAGACCTCTTTAAATTTTCGCGTCTCACCTTTATCTAATGCCTGGCCAGCAAGTGTCCAGCCAATCGTGCCATTGCGTAAGGCCGACACTTTATTGGGGATCCCGGCATTAATCAAAGACTGAGTACCAATGATGCTACGCGTGCGCCCCGCGCAGTTGACGATGACTTGCGTTTCTGGTCGCGGCGCTAACTCGGCAATACGCAACACTAACTCTGCCCCCGGGCAACTGGTAGCGGTGGGAATACTCATCGTGTTGTACTCGTCATAGCGACGCGCATCGACAATCACAACATCTGCTTGTTGATCGATCAATGCCTTCACCTCAGGCGCCGAGAGTGAGGGCGTATGCCGCTTGGCCTCAACAAACTCACCGAAAGATTTACTTGGCACATTCACATCGCGAAACAACTCACCACCGGCAGCTTGCCAGGCTCGTACTCCACCTGCAAACACCGCTACGCGGGTAAAGCCCAGCGCAACTAAACGGCCTGCCGCGAGCATTGCGTCAGACTCTAGCAAATCGACATCGCCTTCATCAAGCGTCACAATCTGCACATCGCGACGCGGCAACTTCGGGTAGGCATCCAGCTCAACACGCGACAACGGGAAATTTGCCGCAAACAAAGGGTGGGCTTGTGCGTGCGGATCTTCTTCGCGCACGTCTAAAAACGCAATCTCGCGTTTTTCAAGCAGCGCGCTGCGAACATCTTGATATTCGCACAGCTGAACAGCATCAATTGGACTAGGTTTAAACACGGCGATTAGTTCCAGAGATTAGGGACAACATCATTGTTGTAGCCAGAGATAAAGGTTTTTTCTGCACCTGTTGTCGGGTCAAACACATGCCGACTAATACGACCAATATTGCCGCCATACACATGGATGCTGATCGAGCTCTGATCCGCATAAAAGTTTGCAACCTCATGCACATCATGCGTTGCAGGTGACACACTAGCAACACTGCCCGGCTGAAGCACATGACTTTCACCACGCAAATAACTGCCATCCGCTTGCTTAAAGTAATGCGTATCGATCTCTTGGCCGCGCAGCATACCAATCAACCCCCAGGCCATATGATCATGCACAGGGGTCTTTTGGCCGGCCCCCCATACGAAACTCACCACTGAAAATCGCTCAAGCGGATCTGCGTATAGCAAATACTGGCGATAAAACTCAGGATGTGGCACGGTGAATTCCTGTGGCAGCCAGTCGTCTTGCGCGACCAGCGCCGCCAACAAGGCAGCACCTTGTTTTAACAATTCTGGTTCAGCCCGCTCGCGCTCAAGCAAAACACTCAGGTCTCGCACAAACGTCAGTAATTTTTGATTTTTCAAGAGTTTGCTCTGCATGAAAATTAGAGTACAAGCTTACCAAGCTTCACTAACTTCTGTCTTAAGACGCTCACCCCACCGAAGACCTGCGTTGACAGCACCCGAGCAAGTTTCTACTATCGTAGGCGATTAGGAGACATTATGCGGATCGTTGACTTACATTCACACTGGGGCACAGAGCGTGGCTACGTGCTACGTTCGGCTGACGCGCTGGCACAGCAAAAAAGCACCTGGAATTCAACCCCAGCATACGATACTGAAGAACAGATGGCAGCCTACCTGCGCGCCAATCAGGTCAAGACTATTTTGGATTTTGGCTTTACCAAAAACCTCTCGATTGAAGAGGTCAAGCCGCTGCATGACTATGCCATCGAGACGCAGGCAAAGTTTTCAGACTGCATTTTTGGTAATTGGCTACAGATGGACCCGCGTTTAGGCCAGGCCGCCGCCGACGAACTTGAGCGTTGTATCAAACTCAGCAAAGGCTTTGTGGGTTTTTGCGTCTCAGGCTCTGGCACGGGCTTTGCCGCCAGCGATCCGATCTATCACCCCATTTACGAAGTGCTGCAAGCGCACAATCGCCCGGCGCTGGTGTTAGTGGGCCATACGGGGGCAGGCGCGGGCTTGCGCGGTGGGGCAGGCATCAAGCTTGACCTCTGCCACCCGCGTTATATCGATGAGTTAGCGATTGATTTTCCGGATTTGCAAATTATTAGTGGGCGACCCGCCTGGCCCTGGCAAGATGACATGATTTCGATCATGATCCACAAACCTAATGTCTGGAGCGAAGTGCATGGCTGGTCACCTAAATACTTCACCGATCCCTTTAAAAAAGAAATTCGTTCGCGCTTAAAAGATCGGGTGATGTTTGGCGCCGACTACCCACTCTTTCGCTACGAACGTCTGGTGCAAGACTGGAAAGACCTAGGCTATACCGATGACATTCTTGCACGCGTGTTTCATCGCAATGCCGAGCGCCTGTTCGGCATCACTGAGGCAAAGTAATGGATTTATCGCTGCGTGGAAAAATCGCCTTAGTCGGCGGAGCAAGCCAAGGCATTGGCTACGCAATCGCTCACCTTCTGGCCTCAGAGGGCGCGAGTGTCGCGATGGTCGCCCGCAAAGAAGAACCGCTGAACGAGGCCTGCGCTAGGATCACCGCTGAGACTGGCGTCAAGACGTTTGCCATTGCTGCCGACATCCGCAAGGGTACCGATTGCGAAAGAATTATTTCTCAGACATTAGGCGAATTCAAGCGCATCGATATGTTGATCAATAACGATGGTGCGCCGCCCTTGGGCGATCTTGAAAGTTTTGATGATATCGCTTGGCAAAAAGCAATCGAGCAAAACCTCATGAGCGTGATTCGACTGTGCCGTGGCGCTCTGCCGTCAATGAAACAAGAGAGTTGGGGTCGCATCGTCAACATCACTGCTCTTTCGGCAATTCAGCCCATCGCACGTTTCGGACTGTCGGTCGCCACATGGGCGGGTGTAATAGGCTACGCAAAGACTCTTTCACTTGAACTCGCCAATCAAGGCATCACCATCAACACCATTTGCCCTGGGCGCATCGCAACCGGACGACTCGCCACCGTGTTTGGCAGCGGCACCCCTGGTCAACTTGAGCAAGAACAAATGGCTCAAATCACTAAACTTATCCCCATGGGAAGAGTCGGCGAGCCCAACGAAATCGCAGGCCTAGTCGCGTTTTTATGCTCGCCCTGGGGGGCATATATGACTGGCACCGTGCAGCACGTTGATGGCGGCCGACTTGGTAGTCTGATCTAAACCTTTTTGTATAGAACTAGAAAAAAATGAACACAAACAATCAAGACAACACCAATTCTCCCGACTCACCAGACTTTGTACCTTGGTATTTTCGTTCGCTTGATTTTGAACAACTGTGGCGCGACTATCCACCGCCGCCAACTTACTTTCACACCACAGCAAAGCTTTCGCGTGACGAAATGCGTGCGCTGCAAGAACAACGATTTTTAAAGACGGTCGCACGCGGCTGGGAAATCGAGTTCTTTAAGCGCCACTGGACCGAGCACGGCTTAGTGCCCACCGATATTCGTACGCTTGATGATTTAACCAAAATTCCGGTCTACGACGTCAACGACATCCGCAAGAGTATTGAGCGCAATCCACCCTTCGGCGACTTCATGGGGATCTCGCCTGAAAGTGGCAAACACATGCCCTTGGTGTTGCAAACCAGTGGCGGCACGACTGGTTTGCCGCGCCCGATGCTGTACTCGCCGCAAGACCGCGAGACCATGGCGATTTTGGGCGGACGCCGCATGGCGATGCACGGGATCAAGCCGGGCGACATGGTGCTAGTGACTCTATCGCTTGGCCTGGGCAACGGCGGCATGGCGCCGCGCGAAGCACTCTGGCGTTACACCGGTGCCGTCCCTGTCATGACAGGTAGCGGCGCCAATACGCCGACCCGCCGCCAGATCGAGATCATCAAGGCATGGGGCATCAAAGTCATTTTGGGATTTCCGGCGTACTTGCGCCATATGGCAATCGTTGCGCGCGACGAACTGGGTATTGATCCAAAATCTTTAGGGATTCGATTGCTGGGTACTCACTTAGGGGTGGAGAACCGCGAACTGCTTGAAGACTTGTGGGGCGCCAAGGCCTTTGATATGTATGGCACGCACGAAAGCGGTATGCTTGCCGCCGAATGCGAACACCAAACTGGCATGCACGTGATGGAAGACGCCTTTATTTTAGAGATGGCAGATCCAGACACCGGAAAAATTTTGCCCGATGGTGAAAAAGGCACCACCTACATTACAACGCTATATAAGTATGGCGCACCGCAGATTCGTTTCAACGTCAACGATATTTCGGCTTTTCACACAACCCCCTGCCCCTGTGGCAATACCTCGCGACGACTCAAACGTATTTTTGGTCGCAACGACAACATGGTGAAGTTGCGCGGGGTCAATGTGTTTCCTGAGGCCGTGGGCGCCGCGGTCCTTGAAGACAATCGCCTAAATGGCGAATACTTTTGCTTTGTCGATCGGGTTGGCGAGGCGGCGACAGACCACATGGATGTCTGGGTTGAAGTCATCGACCCAACGGCCGACCTAGCAAGCTTGCGCGAAGATCTTGAACGGCGCATGAAAGAGGTACTGAGTCTGAAAGTGCAGATCACTCCGGTTAAAAAAGGCGATCTTGACAAGTACACCATGACGTCGCAAAGCTCGAAGGTCAAGCGTCTGCTAGACCGACGCCATTAAACGTTCACAAGACGGCTGTCTTGAAGGTACAGATGGGTTAATTTTGGCCCAAAGGCTTAGGTTCTGCAATAATCGGTATCATTCACAGGATTAAACAGTTTGAACAAGAATGATTACAAAGAGGCCACTCTATGCGCACAATTCTTTCGCTGCTCGCTCTGCTTGCATTGCAGCTGCAACCCACTTGGGCGGCTGAACCGATGAAATGGGTCACAAGCTGGGCTGCGTCGATTCAGGGACCCTATCCAACGGGTAACCCCTCGGCTCAACCGAATATGCATATGGTGTTTCCGTCACCCGCAACCGGTGCGCGCAATCAGTCGTTTCGCCTGATGGTCAAACCAGACCTTTGGGGCGAGCAGACTCGCATCCGTTTATCCAATGCGCTCGGTACCCAACCCGTCACCTTTTCTGACGCCTATGTGGGCCTGCAGTTGGGTAGCGCCGAACTTGTACGAGGCAGCAACCAAGCTGTCACTTTTTCAGGCAACAAAGCGGTCACCGTGCAGCCTGGTGAGTCAGTCTGGAGCGACTCGGTCGCCTTACCCTTTGTAACCGCCAATAATCTCAATCTGTTAGACGGTCGCAAACTTGCTGTGAGTTTTCATATCGCCGATACGAGCGGCCCAATGACCTGGCACGCCAAGGCTCTGCAAACCTCCTACATGACGCTGCCGGGCTCGGGCTCGCAAACGCACGATGAGCGAGAAACAAATTTCCCGTACACCACTGCGTCTTGGTTTTTCTTAGATGCTGTGGATATGCGGGCACCTGCAGATACGAAAGTCATTGTCGCGTTTGGCGATTCGATCTCAGATGGCACCGCCTCGACGATGAACGGCGATGATCGCTGGCCTGATGTCTTAGCCCGGCGCCTGCGCCATCAATACGGCAACAAAGTCGTGGTGCTGAACGCAGGCATCGGCGGCAACCAAATCGCCGGGCCCGCTGAATATTCACCTATTAAACCGTTTGCGGGCGGCCCTTCATCCTCGATGCGCCTAGAGCGCGACGTCATTCAACTTTCAGGTGTAACCAGCCTCATTTGGCTTGAGGGTATTAACGACTTCAGCAAAAATGGCATGGCGTCTACCGCGCGCGTGATTGCGCAGATGAGCGATGGGGTCAAACGCCTGAATACTGCTGGAATTCGGGTGATTGGTGCCACGGTCGGTTCTGCGCTGGCCAGTACCAGCGCCGCGCATGGGTTTCCTGAACAAGACGAAAAGCGCAAAGTGTTAAACGACTTCATCCGAACCTCACCCCTTTTTGCTGGGGTGATCGACTTTGACGTTGTGACGCTTGACCCCCAAACTGGGCAAATGAAGCCAGAATATGTGCCAGACAGCACGATTGGTGGTCCCGGTGACCGCTTGCACCCCAACCGAGCTGGGTACCACGCCATGGGCGATGCCATCGATCTCACTATGTTGATCGCGACCAATCGCTCAAAACCACGAGACTGACCAAAACTAAGAATTACCTTACTTTTGGTTTGAGCACTAAAACGGTGAAAAACCGGTCGCTTCCACGAAGCCCACGCTGAAACACATTGAAACGGCTTTGCCCCTTCGGCCTTTCAAAATACAACTATCAGCTAGGGCGTGCTTCCTCTATACTCCGACACTTCGCAGATCAGTGGAAAACACCTGTTTTCCACTGGGTAGAGTTTTGTCTTGCCTATTGAATTCGAGTATTTAAAAGCTTAGCTTGGGTCGTTCAGAATGTGGATCGTTAGAACAGCGCTAGAGAAACCTTACACGTTTATCGTGATGGCGATTCTCATCCTGATCACTACGCCACTCGCGGTGATGCGCACCCCAGTCGACGTGTTGCCCGAAATCAACATTCCCGTCATCAGTGTGATCTGGAGCTACAACGGCTTATCCGCCCAGCAAATGGGCAATCGCATCACTCAGACGCACGAGCGTTCGCTTACAACAACCGTCAATGACATCGAACACGTCGAGTCTCAGTCGTTAGGCGGCATCTCGATCATCAAAATCTTTTTTCAGCCAAACGCCAATATCCAAACAGCGATCGCGCAGGTCGTGTCAGTGTCTCAAGCGGTGTTGCGCCAGATGCCACCTGGCATTACGCCGCCTCTGATCATCAAGTACACGGCTTCGTCAGTCCCAGTGATTCAACTAGGTATGTCTAGTACTGTTCTAGCTGAAAAAGAATTATTCGATGCAGCGATCAATATTCTGCGACCACAAATTATTACGATTCCAGGTCTTGCCATGCCGTTTCCCTATGGTGGCAAGGTACGCGCCGTATCGGTGGATATCGACCCACAAGCCCTGCTTGCCAAAGGGATGACCTCGTCAGACATCATCAACGCCATCAGCACGCAAAACCTAACGCTGCCCGCCGGCACGACAAAAATTGGTGATACTGAATTTAACGTATCGTTGAACTCATCACCGCCTAGCATTGCCGAACTCAACAACATCCCGGTGCGAACCGTCAACGGCGCCACCACTTTTTTACGCGAAGTTGCGCACGTCCGTGATGGGTTTTCACCTCAAATCAATATTGTTCGGCAAGACGGCCAGCGTGGCCTGCTGCTCACAGCACTAAAAAATGGCGGGGCCTCAACGCTTGATGTCGTCAACGCGTTAAAAGAAAAGCTACCCTCTTTATTACCTTTGCTCCCCGAGGGGATCGAGGTCAGACTCTTAGCTGACCAATCGATCTTCGTCAAAGAAGCGATTGCTGGCGTGGTGCACGAGGCACTCATCGCTGCGGTGCTCACAGCAATCATGCTACTGCTGTTTTTAGGCAATTGGCGCAGCACTATCATTATTGCCATTTCGATTCCGCTCTCGATTTTCACCTCGCTGATTGTGCTGCACTTGCTTGGTGAAACGATCAACATCATGACACTGGGCGGCTTGGCGCTTGCAGTCGGGATTTTGGTCGATGATGCTACCGTGACGCTTGAAAACATCGAACGCCATCTGCATATGGGCAAAGAGTTGTACGAAGCGATTATGGAGGGCGCTGGCGAAATCGCCGTGCCGGCGTTTGTCTCGACACTTTGTATTTGTATTGTGTTTGTGCCGATGTTCTTTTTGGGCGGTGTCGCAAAATATCTGTTTGTGCCGCTTGCTGAGGCGGTGATCTTTGCCATGCTGGCCTCATACATTTTATCGCGTACGCTGGTGCCGACCATGGCGTACCTGTTGATGGGCAATATGTCTAGCCAAGGCCGTATCGATCGGGCAATCTACGCCGTACATGTTCGCTTTAACGATCGCTTCGAAAAATTTCGTACGGCCTACGTGCTGTTACTAAGCCACCTACTGATCCGTCGCAAACAGTTCATCTTTGGTTTTCTGTTCTTTTGTCTTGCATCCTGCGGCATCTTTGCGCTGCTCGGGCGCGATCTGTTTCCGCTTGTCGACACGGGCCAAATCAAACTTCATATGCGCGCACCAACCGGCACTCGCGTTGAACGCACGGCTGTCATTGCTGACGAAGTGCAAACAGTCATTCGCAAAGTGATTCCAGAAAAGGATCTGGCGGGCGTCTTAGATAACGTCGGCCTGCCAAATAGCGGTATTAACCTGTCGTACAGTAGCTCGGGCACGATCGGCGCCTTTGATGCCGACATCATGATCACGCTTAAGCCGGGTCACATGCCAAGCGAATACTATATGGAAGCCCTCTTATCAGAGCTGCGCAAAAATTTTCCGGATGTTGAATTCTTTTTTCAACCGGCTGACCTTGTGACGCAGATTTTGAATTTCGGCATTCCCGCCGCAATTGATGTTCAGATTGTCGGGGCCAATTACCCGGCCAATCAACAGCTTGCCAGCAAATTAGTCACCAAAATTGCTGGCGTGAAAGGTGCTGCCGACGTTCACGTTCATCAGCGCCTTGATAAGCCCTCGATCGCGCTCACAATGGACCGGACCCGTATGCAAGGCTTGAGCCTGACCCCTGCAGATCTGGCACAAAATGTACTGCTACCGCTTTCGGGCAGCGCTCAAACCTCACCTTCATTCTGGCTCAATCCCAATAACAATATCAACTACACGATTCAGGTGCAGGCGCCTCAGGCAAAGATTGAGTCGTTAGATGACTTGTTGCGTCTGCCGGTCGGCCCGTCAAACGCTGCGACCTCAAACGTATTGGCGGCCGCCAATGCCACGAGCGGGCGCGGCACTCAGTTGCTGGGCAACTTGGTCACGGCATCGCCTACGGCAGAATTCGCGATTTTGACGCGCTATAACATCCAGCCCTCGATCGATATCTATGCCAACGTGCGCGGCCGTGATCTAGCAGGCGTGGCGAACGACATTCAAAAAATCATGGATGAGGCGAAAGCAGAGCTGCCGCGTGGTAGCCGGATGGTCATGCGTGGTCAGGTCGAGACGATGAAAAATTCATACACCGGCCTCGCCGTTGGTTTGCTCGCGGCGATAGTATTGGTTTACCTGCTGATTGTGGTGAACTTTCAATCTTGGCTTGATCCGTTCATCGTTGTGGCTGCCTTGATTGCTGCGCTAGCCGGTATTGCCTGGATGCTGATTTTGACAGCCACTAACCTAAGCGTACCGGCGCTCACGGGCGCCATTATGACAATGGGTGTCGCAACGGCCAATAGCGTCTTAGTGATCTCGTTTGCCCGCCAGCGCTTAGCCGATGGCCTACCGGCGTTATCTGCTGCACTTGAGGCTGGCTCAACACGTTTACGGCCTGTGCTGATGACGGCTTTAGCGATGATTCTTGGGATGATCCCAATCGCCATTGGTATTGGCGAGGGCTCAGAACAGAATGCACCCTTAGGCCGCGCGGTGATCGGCGGGCTATTATTTGCCACCGTTTCAACCTTGTTTTTTGTACCGGTTCTTTTTGCGTCCTTTCATCGAATGCTGGCGCTACGCAACGACCAACGAAGAGCACTTACATGACAGAAGAACGCCACGCACATCAGGGCTTGCCTGAATTTCATAAGCACGGCCCCGATCATGACCTGAGTCGCGGCCGAGTGCTCAAGAAAACAAAACTATTTGTGATTGTGCTCTTGTTGCTCTTGGGCTTTGGCATGGCCAAGAGCTTGTTTACCCGTTGGTCTTTCGGCGACGTACTCGCCCAACGGGCTGAACAAAACGTTCTCATGCATGTGTTGGTCACCAAACCAGCACCGCCTGCCTCGAGTGGCCCCAATACCAGGCTCGTACTACCCGGCACTTTGCTTGGTATCAACGAGGCGCAAATTTACGCACGCGTAAACGGCTACGTCAAACAGTGGCTCAAAGATATCGGCGACACCGCCACCAAAGGCGAACCACTTGCGATCTTAGATATCCCAGAAGTCAACAAACAGGTCGAAGAAGCCACCGCAAACTTTCAATTAGCCAAAACAGCATTCGAGCGCTGGAAACGCCTGCGCGCTGAAGACGCCGTGTCACAACAAGAACTTGATGAAAAAACCGCGCTCTTCAGGCAAACAGAAGCTGTCTTAAAACGCCTGCGCGATCTGCAAAGCTTTGGGACGGTGGTCGCCCCGTTTGATGGCACGATCACGCGACGCAACGTCAACATGGGCGACCTGGTGAATGCTGGCAACGTTGGCACGGCGCAATCGATGTTTACCATGGCCAATGTCGATAAGTTGCACGTCTATGTGTATCTGCCCCAAGATCGCGTGGGGCAGATCAAGGTCGGCGACGAAGTGCTGATCACCCAAAATAGCGCGCCTGACAAACCGGTCAAAGGCGTGATTGCGCGCACCGCAGGCGCAATCGATACGAGCACACGCTCATTGCAAGTTGACATCGAGGTCCCCAACGAAGGGCGTGTGCTGATGCCAGGCGCCTACATCGAAGCCACCTTGAAAATTGCGACGGGTAAGCAGTTAGTTGTCCCGACCAACACATTGATTTTTGGCGCGGGCGGCCCGTTTGTGGCCACAGTCAAAGACAATAAGATTTTAAAGAAGAAGGTTTCGCTCGGCATCGATTACGGCTTGCAGGTCGAGGTTCGTGGTGGGCTGACCACTGATGATGAGATTGTCTTGAACCCGCTCGATTCGATTACAGATGGCCAGCTCGTCAAAATCGAAACCCCTCCTAAGCGCCCATGAAACGTTCGTTTTCCCTGTGTTTGATTGCCTTAGCCTGTGCCAGTTGCTCGCCGATTGGGCCTGACTATGCACGCCCAGAGCTTGATATGCCGGCGAATTGGAAGACGCTACCCGGAGCAGACGCGTCTTTATGGAAAGTCGCCGAGCCCTCTGATGATCAACCCAAAGATAAATGGTGGACTCACTTTAACGACAAAACACTTAATCAACTGATTGAGCGCTGTCTTGAAAACAACAACACCTTACAGGCCTCGCTGGCCAGACTTGATCAGGCGATCGCTCAAAGCGAAGCGCGTGGCGCTGCCTTGCTGCCCACCTTATCGGTATCAGGGACTGCCTCACGCACTTTGAGTTCTGCCAACCGACCTACGACCACCTACGACAGTGTCAACATTCAGACGGTTCAAAATGATTTTAGACCGGTCGCGTTGATGACCTACGAGATCGACTGGCTGGGTAAGGTCAGGCGAGACGTTGAAGCCTCGCGCAATACCGCCGACCAAGCTGCCGCCGATACAGAGAATGTGCGCCTATTGTTAGCCGCACAGGTGGCATCGTCTTACATTTTGCTTCGCCAATACGATGAAGAAGTTCGCGTACTGACGATGATCGTCGGCTTACAAGAAAAACTACTCGGGCTGATTCAAAAACGCTACGACTTAGGTGCTGCCGGCCAAACTGAGCTCTCTCAGCAAAAAGCGCTGGTGCAATCAAGCGGTGCTCAGCTAGAACTACTGAATAATCTACGTAATCTTCAAGAGAATCTGCTTGCGACCCTCACCGCGACGCCAGCTGCTAGTTTTAAACTACCTCCTGGACGTTTGCCACAGACCTTACCAGCGTTTCCGGTCAGTGTTCCGTCAAACCTGCTTGAGCGCCGGCCCGACGTCGCCGCTGCAGAGCGTGCGATGGCAGCAGCAAATGCTCAAATCGGTGTCGCGAAGGCAGCATTTTTTCCATCCCTACTGGTCGCACCAGCTTTTATTGGCGGCGACTCAAACAATATCGCGACGTTACTGAATTTACCCTCGCTACTTTGGTCGATTGGCTTAACGGCCACGCAAACGATCTTTGACTCGGGGCGTACAAGCGCGAACTATCGCTTTGCTCAGGCCGGTTATGCAGGCACACTTGCCAACTACCGTCAGGCGGTCTTGGTGGCGATTCAAGAAACCCAAGACGCGATGAGCGGCATACAACAGTACTCGCGCGCGCGGCTCAAGCAAGACGAGGCCGTCACGAATTTGAACCGTGCGCTAAAGGTCAGCGCAGTGCGTTATCGCGAAGGCCTTGATCCTGCACAAACACTCGCCTTGCTGCAACAAAATCAACTGACCGCTGAACGCATCAAGTGGCAGATGCACGGCAATCAGTTTTTAGCCAACATCGCACTTGTGAAAGCTCTGGGCGGCGGCTGGGAAGGCTTTAAACAAGCTGAGCCTATTGTTCGAGTTCTTGACGAACGCGCTTCAGTTGCTGAAGGTGTTCAGTAGCGTCGGAGCACGCGCCGTCAAGGCTTCGGTACCTCGAGCCACCCGGCCATTCGATCTGATAATCGACCACCTGTCAGAGTTTGCTAGCGTTATGCAGCTCAACGAGCTCGAGATCACGCAATTTAGGCGCTGCCAGCCAGCATACCGCCACGACAAATAACGTCATCACACCGCCAAAAACGATTGAAGTACTC
>JBAWWV010000017.1:0-28576 GCA_037146575.1 Alcaligenaceae bacterium
GTCAGGGATGGTGCGCAATACCTCGCGTATGCTTTTTGCGTCTTGGTTTGCGCCCGCGGCTTTAGCCCGAGACACTAGTGCGTGGCGTCTGAGAGCTGACGAGGTTGCCGCACCTGACCTCCCGTTATTAAAAACCGAAAATTTGTATAAAGCCTATGGTGGAGTGATTCCGACGAATCATGTGAGTATCAGCATTAAGTCAGGGCATATTCATTCGTTGATCGGACCAAATGGCGCGGGCAAAACTACCTTGCTAAATATTTTGTCGGGTGTGATTGCACCAGATAGTGGCAGCGTTGAATTTAATGGCCGTTCAATTGCGGGCTTGCCGGCAAACAAAATTTGTAGCCTCGGTTTGGCTCGCACCTTTCAAAATCTTAAGCTGTTTAGCAATATGACAGTCTTAGAAAATGTTCAGGTTGGGTTGCATTCGCGCTTGAAGGCAGGCATGCTCAGCTATCTATTGAGCATGCCACGCGCCCGGCATGAAGAGACTTCAACCTATCGCGAGTCGTTGCAAATACTTGAGCTCTTGGGCTTGCGAGACAAGGCGCACGAATTAGCGGGCAGCTTGCCCTACGGTCTGCAACGACGGCTTGAAATTGCACGCGCCTTAGCCACGCACCCACGTCTGCTCTTGCTTGACGAGCCCGCGGCAGGCTTGAACCCGCAAGAAACTCAAGAGCTGATCCAAGTCATTTCTCAAATCCGTGATCTCGGCATCACGATTCTCTTGATCGAGCACCACATGGATTTGGTCATGGCGATTTCAGATCATGTCATTGTGCTCGACTACGGCGAGAAGATAGCAGAGGGCAGCCCGGGCGAGGTGCAAAATAATCCGCGTGTGATCGCAGCATATCTTGGCGGGGATGACGATTTGGATGATCTTGAAAATGCCGCACCTGAGTCGCGGCATGACAAGCCTGCTGGGGGCAACCATGTTTAATGACTGTGTGCATGAAAGCCCTTTGGATGTCGCCATGTTCAATGAGCGCCTGCATGACAAGCCTGCTGGGGATAACCATGTCCAATAAATCGGTGCTTGAGGTGGATCAGCTTGAGGTGCGTTACGGCGCGATCGAGGCAATCAAAGGGATCTCATTGCACGTCAATGCGGGCGAGATCGTGACGATTATTGGCGGCAACGGCGCCGGCAAAAGCACCTTGATGAAAACAATTTCGGGTCTCGAGCCAGCGGCATCGGGTCGCGTGTTATTTGCTGGGCAAGATGTCACGCAGATGCCCGGCCATCTTCGCGTATCGCTCGGGATTGCCCAGTCGCCAGAAGGGCGACAGGTATTTCCGGATCAAACCGTTTTGGATAATCTCTTGTTGGGTGCGTTTCATCGCAAAGACCCTCAGCCTGTGATTGAGTCAGACGTTCAAGAGCAATTCAAGATTTTTCCGCGTTTGAAAGAGCGACAAGAGCAAATGGCGGGTACCTTATCGGGTGGCGAGCAGCAGATGCTTGCGATCGGGCGCGCTTTGATGTCCCGTCCAACCTTGTTGCTGATGGATGAGCCTTCGTTAGGTTTGGCACCCTTGATTGTCAAAGAAATCTTCGCCACCATTCGTGCACTGAAAGAACGCGGCGTCACAATTTTGCTGGTTGAGCAAATGGCCAATCAAGCGTTAGCTGTTGCAGATCGCGCCTACGTGCTCGAAACTGGTCGTATCACCTTAGAAGGCAAGGGTTCAGAGTTACGCCGCGATCCCAAAGTGCGCGCCGCCTATCTTGGGGCACATTGATGAAAATTTGCACAGCGCTGCAGCAGGGCAGTTTTGTTGGAGCACAGCGATGACGACGCCATCAGCCCTCTCGCAGGGTAGCTTTGATTACATCATCGTTGGTAGTGGCGCTGCAGGTTCAATCTTAGCGAATCGCTTATCTGAAGACCCCTCTGTATCTGTGTGCGTGCTCGAAGCGGGGCCCTCTGACTGGGATCCTATGCTGCACATGCCTGCGGGCTACATTAAAAAAGTCTTCGACCCGAAGGTCACGTTTCCGTTCTCGACAGAACCAACCGAGCACACGGGCGGTCGACGTGTTCCTGTGCCGCAAGGTAGGACCTTAGGCGGTTCTACGGCGATTAACGGCTTGGTCTACAACCGCGGTCAGGCCGAAGATTTTGATGACTGGGCTGCGGCCGGTAACGCAGGCTGGAGCTATGCCGACGTGTTACCTTTTTTTAAAAAAACCGAGTCACGCATTGGGGAAGGTGATGACGCGTATCGTGGCCGATCAGGCTTGATGCCGATAACCGATATTGATTGGATTCACCCCATCAGTGAAGCGTTTATTTCGGGTGCACAAGAGCTTGGTATACCCCGAAACCCCGACTACAACGGCGCAACCCAAGCGGGTGTTGGATATTTTCAGCGCAATATCCATCGTGGCTATCGCATGAGCACGGCGCGTATATTTTTACGCCCGGCGCGTAAGCGTTCGAACTTAACAGTATTGACTCACGCACACGCTGCAAAAATTATCTTTGAAGGTGCACGCGCAACTGGCGTTGAATATGTGCGCGGTGGCAAAGGTGGTGCGCGTCATTCAGTGAGTGCGCGGCGCGAAGTCGTGCTTTGTGCTGGGGCGTTAAACACGCCCAAGATATTACAGTTGTCGGGGGTGGGGCCCAGCAGCGTGCTGGCAAGTTTAGGCGTGCCTGTACTGCGTGATCTGCCCGGAGTTGGTCATCATTTAAAAGATCACTTTTCGATTCGTGTGGTGGCAAAAGTGCAAGGGATCGCGACTATCAACGAACTGGCGCGAGCGCCGCGCCTGTGGGGTCAGCTTGCCCGCTGGTTGTTTAAAAAGCCAAGCATCCTTGCGTTGAGCCCGTCGCTGGTGCACTTTTTTTGGCAGTCGCGCCAGGGTTTAACTCGTCCAGATCTGCAAGGAGTCTTTTCGCCAGCGAGCTATCGCGAAGGCTATGTTGGCTTGCTTGATCAATATCCGGGTATGACCTGCGGGGTGTGGCAACATCGTCCTGAAAGTATGGGCTATGTACAAGCAACATCGACCGATCCGTTTGAGGCGCCGCTGATACAGCCTAATTACCTCGAACATGAAAATGATCGACGGGTATTACTTGATGGGATGCGGCTCGCGCGTGAACTATTAAAAACGCAGGCGTTGGCACAATACTCAGTTGGTGAGTCGATGCCGGGTATACAAGTTGAGCGCGATGATGAAATGCTGGATTACATTCGTCGCTATGGGGTGTCGTCTTATCACTTAAATGGTACGGCACGGATGGGGCCAAGTTCAGAGCGCGGTAATGTGGTCGATGCTCAATTACGTGTTCATGGCCTTGAAGGGTTGCGTGTGGTGGATGCTTCAATCATGCCAAATATTGTGTCGGCTAATACCTGCGCTTCGACCATGATGATTGCTGAGAAAGCTGCCGAGATGATTTTAAAAAATAAATTTGGAGACAAAACATGACAACAGAGCTACCTGAATTTAAAGTACTTGCTACCGATATGGGCTTTCCTGAAGGGCCGTTGGCTCTGCCGGATGGCTCGGTCTTGGTCACTGAAATTCGTAATCAACGGATACAACGCATTTACCCTGATGGGTGCGTTGACATGATTGCTTGCCCGGGCGGCCCAAATGGCCTGGCGCGTGGGCCCGACGGGGCAATCTATATTTGCAACAACGGCGGCAGTTGGTACCTGCCTAACCATTTTGCTTCAATGGGCCCCGCGGCCGATTATGAGGGCGGCTCGATTGATCGACTTGATCTGGCAACGGGCGTGGTCAAAAAGCTTTATAAACATTGCGGTGAACATAAGCTCTCTGCACCCAACGATCTCGTGTTTGACACCCTAGGCGGCTTTTACTTTACCGACTTTGGAAAAAAATACGATCGTACGCGCGCTCACGGGGGTATTTACTATGCATCGATTGATGGTAAGTCGATCACTGAGATGGTGTATCCGATTAGTGCACCTAATGGCATTGGGATGTCACCCGACGGCAAGGTGATTTATATCGCTGAGACAGAAACTGCGCGGATTTGGGCCTTTGATATTGTTGCCCCCGGCAAGGTGACTAAACAGCCTGCACCTTCACCTCACGGTGGGCGGCTTGTATACGAATTCACACACTATGACCGCCTGGATAGTATGGGGATAGATGGTGAAGGCAACATCTGTGTGGCCACTCTGGTGACCGGTACGATTACCGTGGTCACGCCTGCTGGTAAGTTTGTGCGCGCTGTGCCGATACCAGATGGTTATGTGACCAACATTTGTTTTGGCGGGGCAGATTTAATGACGGCCTACATTACAGTGTCGTCAACCGGAAAGCTCGTTTCAATGAAATGGGATCGACCCGGGTTGAAATTAAATTTTTCTGTGTAGTTGAAGCGATAGCGGGGCCTTGGTGCGTCAAGGCCTGCCTAGAAGATATTCACGAGTTTGGCAAAGATGCCGATGATGGCAATAAACGTGGTGAATTGCATACCGATTAGCCACGTAAACTTGCGATCAACATCGGTGAATTTTCGATCGACTTCAGTGAATCTGCAATTCATGTCTGAGCGCAGGTCGGCTATCGAGCGATCAAGGCGATCGACGGATCTTTGATTTTGCTCGGCTAAAACCTCTAAGATTGTGATACGTTTTTCCATACGCAAATCATAGTGTGTCTAGGCGTGCAGGGCAACACGCAAAACTACGTATTGGGGCGCTTTCACTGAACTTTTTTGCAACTAAAACGGTTACAAGTTTGAGTACAAATTGCTGCGTACCGACTGGGTTCGAAAAAAGTACTGTCCGGAAGGGCAATTTATCGACTATAAATACCGTACTAATAATCATAAATATTTATCGGAGACTCTCATGACTCGATTTTTTCAATTTTTGACTTGCTTGGTATTGACTTGTTCAAGTGCGTTTGCCCAATCGGCTACTGAGGCGGATGTTGCGAAGGCAATGGACACCTTGAACGCTGCGATTATTTCTGGTGACGCGCAAAAGCTCAATGCCATCACAGGTGCTCAGTTAAGTTATGGTCATTCGAATGGGCGCCTTGAAACGAAAGCTGAGTTCGTGTCGGCCTTGGTTGAGCGCCGTTCGGTGTTCGTCAAAATCGAGATCAGCAAACAGAATATTGTGATGATGGGTAACACAGCGATTGTTCGCAATCATTTGTCTGGCGATACCAATACGGGTGGAAAGCCAGCACATGTTGAGCTGGACGTCATGTACGTGTTTCGCTTAGAAGGCGGTGACTGGAAACTGATCGGACGTCAAGCTTATAAGTTGTAATAACGATTGAGTCAGGCGACAGTTCTTTGAAATATAAGACGCTTATTGTTAAAACTAATTTTTATATGAGATGCAAACGTGGTGAGGTTGCGGATTAGAGCTGTCTTTGCCACGTTATTTTTTATCCTGTCGTGCGCCTGCGCGCGTGCGGATTTCCCCTTGGGGCCGGTCTCAATCGTGGTGCCCTATAGCGCGAGCGGCGCTACTGATGTGTTGGCCCGCAACTTAGCTAAGGTGTGGTCAGACCTCTGGAAAAAGCCGGTTGTCGTGGTGAACCGTACCGGTGCTGATGGCATGATTGGTAGCCAATATGTCAAAGGCCTGCCCGCCGACGGGCATACGATTTTGATGCAAGTCAATCAGGCGTTGTTTTGGCCTGTCACCATTCCTTCAGCCGATATCGATTTGTTGCGTGATTTCTATCTTGTGTCGAAATTACAGCAAAATCCAATGGTCTTTGGTGTGCATATCAATGCACCTGATCAAACATTTTCTGATTTTATCGAGCGTTGCAGGCAGGCGCAGACACCTTGCTCCTTTGGCGCAGCGACACGGCATGGCGAAATCATGGCGCGGCAGATCATCGAAAAAGCGCAGCTGCTTCAAGCCGTTGTGATCCCCTACAAAGGTACGGCACCCATGATGATTGATGCGTTGGGTGGACACGTCTCGATGGGGATGCCCTCGTTATCGGTTGCGATGCCGCACATTCGCAGCAACACGTTTCGAGCCTTGGCTATCGGGGCAAACGAACGCCTGAGTACCTTGGCCAGCGTACCGACTTTACTTGAGCAGGGTCTAGAGATGACGGCGATGACCTGGTATGGATTGCTGGTGCGTGCGGGTACTCCAAAGCCTGCAGTGGAGGCAATTGTTCAAGCGATTGAAGTTGCGTCAAAAGATCCGCAGGTGTTGAGGACAATGCACCACGAAGGCGCGACGCCTTTATTTAGCTCCCCAAGTTCGTTTGCGCGCGAGGCGCAAGAAGAATTTGCGTTAGTGACGCCGCTATTGAAAAAATACTTGTTGAGTGCTGAGCAGCCTGCAGTGCCCTCGAAATAAGGCGCTCGACACTTGGTATTTGATACTCAGTAATCGATCAGCAGCTCTTGATAGTCAATTCGATACTCAATTTTCTGTACAGGTTTCAATGTTTAATACTCAACCCCGAAACTCTAGAGCGATGCGATGACGATTCAACTACACACCTTTGATACTCCTAACGGTCGAAAGATATCGGTTGCCCTTGAAGAGATGGGTCTGCCTTACACGGTCCATACGGTCGATATTACGAAAGACGAACAATTTAATCCTGATTTTTTAAAGCTCAGCCCCAACAACAAGATCCCAGCGATCTTGGATACCGAGGGCCCAGGTGCGAAACCTGTCAGTGTGTTTGAGTCAGGCGCAATCCTGATCTATTTGGCTGAAAAAACCGGTAAGTTTTTACCGACTGAACCGCGCGCGCGTATTGCAGTGTTTGAGTGGTTGATGTTTCAAATGGCTGGCTTTGGACCGATGCCGGGCCAAGTCCATCACTTTTTAGGTTTGTCGAATGAAGAGGATAAGCGCTACGGTTTAGCGCGTTACATGAAAGAGACCCGACGACTCTATGGCGTGATGGATCAACGTTTAGCTGGCCATACATTTTTTGCTGGCGAAATCTCGATCGCAGACTTTGCGATCTTGGGCTGGGCCTGGCGTCACCAGCGCCATCAAGTCGATTTAAATGACTTCCCGAACGTGAAGCGCTGGTACGGCACGATGATGGCGCGGCCGGCGGTGCAGCGCGGTTTTGCGGTGGCGCTTAAGTAAGAGGTACTACACCACCCCTTTCAGGCCGAGTTTGCGGTCAAACAGGGTGCTCGAGTGCCTGTCGGGTCTCGCTTTTGAGCCAATGCACAAATTTCTCAACGCGAGGCCACTGCGCGTGTGCTTTGGGGTAAACCAAATGATGCGCATGAACTGGAATGCCTTTTTGATCATCAAAAACCGGCACGAGACGACCGCTTGTTAGGTCCGCCTCTGCCATTTTGTTGCTATCCAAGGCAATCCCCAGGCCTTGCACTGCGGCATTGATTGCCATGTGGGCGCGATCAAAGCTCAAAGCATAGGCCTTGGGAGTTTGCTCTACGCCGTGGGCCGCAAACCATGCTGGCCATTTGACTAAATTGACTGCTGAAAAAATGAGATCTTGTTGTGCAAGGTCTTCAGGTGAAGTTATTTGCAGAGTCTCTTTTAGGGCAGGGCTGATCATCGGCATGACAACTTCAGTAAAGAGGGTCTCGACGTGCAGACTCTCCCAATTGGCTACGCCATAACGAATATCTAGATCCACCTCTTCACGTGAAAAGTCAGAGGCGTGATGTGAGGCTGAGAGTTGGACTCTAATATCGGGGTGTGATGCTCTAAAAGCAAGCAATCGGGGCATGAGCCACAGTGACGCAAAAGAAGGGCTTGCGTGAATGCGCAGCACCTCAACCTCTTGCGCCAGGCGTGCTTGTTGCGAAGCCTGACTTAACAGCCCTAAGGCGCCTTCGATATCGTGGGCGAAGCGTTGTCCAACAAGCGTCAACCTTAAGCCTCGTGGCGAGCGGTCAAACAAACGCGCACCGACGAACTCTTCAAGATTGGCGATTTGATGACTCACGGCCGACACCGTTAGGTTCAGTTCTTCGGCGGCCTGACTAATACTGCCTAGGCGACTGACGACTTCAAAAGCGAGTACGCCTTTAAATGGCGGAAGAGGCATGGGTATTCCCGAATTTGATTTTTTTTCAACGGGACTTGAATGATACTGGCTTGTTCAATCCACTGTATCAGCAAATACTAGCCCAAGTCTATGAACCCTGTGGAGAAGTCTGTGTTACTTAAAAGTAAAGTCGCAGTGATTACGGGTGCCGCGTCGGTGCGAGGAATTGGTAAAGCCACCGCTCGGGCATTTGCAGCGCAGGGCGCTTCGATTGTGATCTTGGATCTGGATTTGGCAGCAGCGCAAGCTGCGGCTGCCGATATTGGGGTGCAGCATCTTGGTTTGAAATGCGACGTGACCAAAAAAGATGAGTGCGATGCTGCGGCGCAGCAGGTACTTGAAAAATTCGGACAGATCGATATCTTAGTGAACAACGCCGGAATTACCCAGCCATTGAAAATCATGGATATTCGGCCAGAAAATTATGAGGCTGTGACTGATGTCTCGTTGCGAGGCACTCTTTATATGAGTCAGGCTGTGATCCCGCATATGCGTCAACGTCGTACAGGGTCGATTATTTGTTTGTCGTCGGTGTCAGCGCAACGCGGCGGCGGAATTTTTGGTGGTCCCCATTATTCAGCGGCTAAAGGTGGGGTACTTGGTCTGGCGAAGGCGATGGCCCGCGAGCTCGGCCCGGATAATGTTCGCGTTAACTGCATTACTCCCGGTTTGATCGAAACCGATATTACCGGCGGTATGATGACCGATGCGTTACGTATTGAAATACTGAAAGGGATCCCGCTGAATCGACTCGGTCAGGCGACTGACGTTGCGAACGCCGCTTTGTATTTAGCGTCTGACTTGTCGAGCTACCTCACGGGGATTGCGCTGGATGTCAACGGTGGTATGTTGATTCATGGTTAAGAGGCAATAAGGGCCAAGAGGCAATCGCGGCTACGAGGTAAACATGGTGAAGAGGCAAACGCGATGAGTGCGGATTTATATAAGTTAAAAGAGCACGCTTACCGTATTCGTCGCTTAGCGCTGCGGATGGGCGAAGTGCAGGGGCAAGGTTATATCGGGCAGGCCTTGGGCATCGCCGATATGTTGGCTGTTGCCTATGGACATGCCCTGAAATTCAAACTCGGCGAGCCCGAGTGGGAGCAACGCGACCGCTTCTTACTGTCGCATGGTCACTATGCAATTGCTTTTTATGCCGCGCTGATCAGTGCAGGCATTTTGAGTGAAGACGAGCTTGAAACCTATGGCTGTGATGAGAGTCGACTGCCGATGTCGGGCATGGCGACCTATACTCCTGCGATGGAGATCTCTGGTGGTTCTCTTGGGCAGGGTCTGCCGATAGGCGTTGGCATGGCGCTCGCCTTACGACATAAACGTAATCCCGCCTTTGTCTACAACTCAATGTCAGATGGTGAGCTTGATGAAGGTTCGACTTGGGAGGCGGCGCTATCCGCGTCGTCACACAAACTCGCCAATTTAATCTGCTTGGTTGATATTAATAATCAACAGGCCGATGGTCACTCGAGTGAAGTTTTACCCTTTGAACCCTTGTCGGATAAGTGGGCCGCCTTTGGCTGGCACGTGCAACGTGTCAATGGTAACGATCTGCCTGCTGTATTAGCTGCGTTTGATACGGCACGCTCTTTGGCTGCACCACAACCACGCGTCATTTTGCTTGACACTAAGATGGGTAAAGGAGTGTCATTTCTAGAAACGCGCGAAAAAAATCATTTCATTCGCGTTGAAGCTAACGAGTGGGCTCAAGCGATCGCCGAGTTAGATGCTGAGTTTCAAGGAGGTGCTCAATGACTGCGCCCACAAATACTGTAGTGACTAAGCCCAAGCTGACAACTTCGGCCATGATTGCCTCGATTGCCGCTGAAGGTCAGCGTGTCCGTGCAGCGCCGTTTGGCAAGGCGCTTGTCGAGCTCGCCGAAAGCCGTCCCGAAATTGTGGGGCTGACCGCAGACTTAGCCAAGTACACCGACTTGCATATTTTTGCGCAAGCCTACCCAGAGCGCTTTTTTCAAATGGGCATGGCTGAACAATTATTGATGGGAGCTGCTGGCGGCATGGCCAAAGAGGGTTTGATCCCTTTTGCGACAACCTATGCTGTGTTTGCAACGCGGCGCGCCTATGATTTCATTCATCAAGTGATTGCTGAAGAAAATCTAAATGTGAAAATTGCCTGTGCTCTGCCAGGCCTGACCTCAGGCTACGGCCCAAGCCATCAGGCCACAGAAGACTTGGCGATGATGCGAGCGATTCCAGGCATGACAGTCATTGATCCGTGCGACGCGCTGGATATTGAACAAATGGTGCCGGCGGTAGTGGCGCACGACGGCCCTGTGTATATGCGCCTGCTGCGTGGACAGGTACCATTAGTTTTAGATGAGTATGATTACAAATTCAAATTGGGTCAGGCACAACTCATACGCGATGGAAAAGATGTTCTGATCATTTCTAGCGGCATTATGACGATGCGGGCGCTAGAGGTGGCAAAAGAGATGGCGGGTGGCGCCGCAGATGTTGCCGTTCTGCATGTGCCAACGATCAAGCCCTTAGACGAGGCGACCATTCTAAAAGAAATTAGTCGAGGCTCGCGTTTGGTGATTGTTGCTGAGAATCACACAAGGATAGGAGGCCTAGGTGAGGCGATCGCCGCCTGCGTGTTGCGTGCGCGGATGTCGCCTAACTATCATCAAATCGCTTTGCCAGACGAGTTTTTAGCAGCGGGTGCTTTACCGACATTGCATGATCGTTATGGTATTTCAACGACGGCGATTGTGTCGTTTATCAAGAAGTTGTTGTAAAAGTTTAAAAAATATCAAGGCTGACAAAGACTCAATTCAGATTGAATCGCCGTCAGCATTTGAAAACAGATTCTTAAAATCGAAACGGAGACAAACCATGAAGCAATTATTTAAAACGATGCTTGCAGCCTCGTGTCTGTTTATTTCGGTGGGCGCCAGCGCCCAGATGAAGTTGACGCTCGGTCATAATGCAGCGATCGGCAATCCAAAGCACGAAGCCTCGGTTAAGTTCGCGGATATTGTTAAAGAAAAAAGTGGCGGCAAGATGCTAGTGCAGGTTGCGCCAGCGGCTCAGTTGGGCGACGACGTACCTATCTTGACGTCGCTGCGCAGCGGTGTTGTGGATTTTGCCGCAAACTCGCAAGGCTCAATTTCTTCAGTGGTGCCTGAATACTCTGCGTTCGGTATGCCGTTCTTGTTCCCAACCTTGCAAGACGCCTGGAAGGTGCTGGATGGCCCTGCTGGTCAAGAGCTCGCCAAAATCTCTGCTGAAAAAGGCTTGATCGTTTTAGGATACTGGGATAACGGCATCCGTCACGTCTCGAATAAACTTCGCCCAATTAAGACACCTGCTGACATGAAAGGCTTAAAGGTGCGCACACCACCTGATCCAGCTACGATCGATATTATGAAAGCGTTGGGCGCAGAGCCTGAACAAATTAAGTTTTCTGAACTGTATGTTGCATTACAACAGGGCGTGGTGGATGGGCAAGAGAATCCCCTGATGAACATCTATTCATCTAAGCTGTATGAAGTTCAAAAGTACATCTCTTTTACGGCGCATAAGTACGAAATGACACCTTTTGTGATGTCCAAGCGCACGTACGATCGCCTGTCAGAGGCTGACAGAGCGATTATTCGTGAAGCGGCTGCTGAAGCGACCAAACTTAATCGTCAACTGTCGCTTGAGTCTGATCAAAAATTGGTTGGTGAACTCAAAGCAAAAGGGATTGAAATGAATACGGTTGACTTGGCTCCCTTCAATGCGGCCACGCAATCGGTGACCGAGGCTTGGCTCAAAGGCCCGCAGGGTGCGTTTGTCAAGAAGGTTGTAGATGCTGCGCAAGCTGTTCGTGCAGGCAAGTAGTGTTCAGGATCTCTTGAGATGAGCGCGATGCTGCTAAAGGGCTGTGACTTGATTGACAGTGGTATTGCAAGAGTTTGCCGTTTCGTCTTGTACGTGACAACGGTGCTCTTGTTTGGAATTTTGGCAATCAATGTGTTTTTACGTTACCTGTCTTCAACCAGTTTGAAGGCGGGTGGCGAGGCCCCCGAGCTTATTTTCCCGTGGATGGTGATGGCGGGAGTCGTGCTGGCAGCTCAGTATGGCTCTCACATTAGTATTGTCTGGTTTCTTGAGAAAATTGCACTGCGTTATCGGCGCTGGGTCATTATGGGCAACGGCCTCATTTTGGTGGCGGCCTACGGGTCGCTCGCGTGGGGCAGTTTTACCTTGATGCCGATTGTCAGTACAGAACGTACCCCCGTGTTGGGCGTCCCGTCTTCAGTCACCTACTCTTGTTTTTTAGTCGCCTTTGTCTTGCTTGTACTGACTGCCCTTACCCAAACGCTGAGAATGTATTTGACTCAGGGGATGCATGGCCGTCACGTCAGTGCGGGACAGAGCGCTTCGGCTTTTGCTGAACACTGAGGACCTGTCATGTTATCGATTGCAACCTTTATCGCGTTCTTGGCGCTTGCCATGCTTGGGTTGCCAATTGCGCATGCCTTGATTGTTGGTGCGCAGTTGGGGTTGATGCCTTCAGAGCGTTTAGGCTCAGAGTTTATTGTGTCACAGCTAGTGACCCAGACACAAAGCTTCCCCTTGATTGCGATTCCATTTTTTATGTTGACCGGGTCGCTGATGGTTGGAGGCAAGCTGGGTCAGCACTTGATTGATTTATTGTCGACGCTCATGGGGCGCTTTCACGGTGGTCCAGCGCAAGTGGGTGTCATGTCGTCGACGATCTTTGGCGGCGTTTCGGGGTCGGCCGTGGCAGATGCGTCTGCGATTGGTTCGCTCTTGATTCCTTGGTTAAAAAAGCTTGGCTATCCCCCGGCCTTTGCCGCGGGCACGATCGCTGCGGCTGCAACGATTGATATTTTGATTCCTCCTTCGATCCCGATGATTATTTATTCATTGGTGTCCAACGCTTCGATTGGTGCATTATTTGTGGCGGGTATCCTTCCTGGCGTCATTATGTGCGCTGGCTTTATGTTGGTGTGCTACGTGCAGGGGCGTCGACGCGGATTTCCCAGAGAAACAGCGCCGTTTGACTGGGCGCGCTTCCGGATTCAACTGCTGTACTCGTTACCTGCGTTGGCCTTGCCAGTACTGATCATTATCTTTTTACGTTTTGGTATTGCTACGCCCACTGAGGTTAGCGTGATGTCTACGCTGTATGCCCTCATCGTGTCGTGGGTGGTGTATCGCGACTTGTCGATGGCGCGACTCAAACACTCGATTATCGATGCGGGGCTCGCCACTGCGGTCGTCATGCTCATCATCATGGCGTCGAGCGTGATTGGTTGGATCTTGACGTTTGAACAGTTGCCCGCCGATTTTGTGGCGTTTGTTCAACGGACACTTGGTGAGCCGTGGATGATCATCTTATCGATGAATGCGATCATGTTAGCGGTTGGTATGTTTATTGATCTGCCGGCAGCGGTGCTGTTGTTGACACCGATGTTCGTACCCTTAGCCGCTGCGATTGGAATGGATACCGTGCAGTTAGGCATCATGATGATTATTAACCTATCCATCGGGCTGTATCATCCTCCGGTTGGTACCACTTTATTTATTACCAGCTCGATTGCTCAGGTCAAAATGGGTAAAGTCGTCATTGAGTTGATCCCATTTTATTTTGTAGCGATTGGTATCTTGATGTTGTTTGCGTTTGTGCCGGCAATGACGCTGCGAATGTGAACGATCTCTATTGCCTGTACATCAGGCCGAGGGGATGATGGCGGTGCCAAAACCAATCACCCCGCCCAGTACACCTGCAATCAGACCTAGGGATCCCAGAATCAAAATACTGAGAACAAGATCTGTCATGCAGTGCATTTAGTATTCGGGTTGCAGCGCTTAATTCATTTTTCGGGCGTTACCAAAACGACCTAATTCCGGATAGACCGATTTAGTGGTGACGGGCCCAATACCCATAATTTGTACTTCTGTTTCGTCTTTGATCGAGCCGTCAAAGTGGACAGCGCCGGCAGGATGAAACATCACACTGCCGGTTGGCAAGGGGTCGGTGCTGGCGGGATCCCAGCTCGGGCCTGTGCCTGCATTCCAGGTGCCACGAATCACCGTGACGTAGCGGTCTTGGTCATGTGAGTGCGGTGTGCTCATGATGCCAGCTGGAAATATATTGCGCACGATATAAAGACCAGGTTTTGTTGGGTCGCCGAACAAAACAGTGGATTTCACACCGAGGTCGCCCTCTTTCCAGACAATTTGCTCACGTTTAACTGTGACAAAGTCTTTAGTCGTTGTCTGCGCCTGGGCCGCTAGGGGTAACGCATTGAGCGCACAGGCGATGATGAGTGTAGAAATCTTGAGAGTGAATTTCATTAAAGTCTCCGGTGGGATTGAGTTTTTTTTATTGACTACTGCACTGAAAAACTAGTTAGAACGGTTGCTCGAGTGTGGGGGCACTATCGGTCAAGGTCATGCGACGCATATCACGTTTATAGATTTTGTCATCGTAAGGGCGTGCGCGGTGCATGGTGCAGCGGTTATCCCACATGACCAGATCGAACTGGCTCCAAACATGGCTGTACACAAACTCGCGCCGAGTCGCCTCTTCAATTAAGTCTCGAATCAAGACCATGCCTTCTGGTCGAGGCATGCCGTGTACGACGCCGATATGTGAAGCTAAATAAATTGACTTGCGCCCAGAGCCCGGGTGTTTGCGAACCAACCGTTGCGGTACCGGGGCATAGTTGAGTTTTTCTTGTTCGTTAAAGGCATCAAAGCCAAGCTGTGCACGTGAATAAATTAAAGAGTGATCGCAGACCAGAGGGGTGATGAAGGCTTTGGTTTTTTCAGGAAGTCGATCCCAGGCCGCACGCATGTCGGCAAATTCAGTATTGCCGCCTTCGGGCGGAATCACACGCGCATGTAACATCGAATACTTGGCCGGCGTCGCCTTAAAGCTGCTATCCGAGTGCCACAGCGCGTTGCCTAAATTAAACATTCGACGCCGGTCATCTGCGGCCAGAATTGAGCCATCGACATCCAGATTCGAAATGTCGTTCATTTGGTTATAGGCGAGTCGTTGCTTGTGTACATCGACCACTGCACGCGTTTCTTCAAGGGGCCCCAAACTGCGGGCAAACGCGACCTCTTGATCGTCATCGAGTTCTTGCTTTGGAAACACCACGACTGCGTAGTGATCCATCGTGCGGTCGATGGTATGAATTTGTTCTGCTGTCAGAGGTTGACGCAGGTCGATATCCGTAATCTCGGCGGCAAAGTCGTTACCAATCGGTGCGATGTGCATGGTCGTTGTCTCAGGCGGTAAATTCTGGGTTTACCCATTCTTATGCTGCAATATTACCGGTAAAAATCTTGGTTGAGGGCACCAAACTCAATGGTTTTTCAAGCAAAATGGATCTAAGATAGCTCAGTGCAATGGATCGAAGCTAGACCAGTGCAATGGATCGAATCCTTCAACTTATAGCCTGAGGCTACTTCCGATGAACTCAAAGCTCTTTTCAGTGGCACTAGCCTCTGTGTTTTGCACCTTCAATGCAACGGCGCAACAAGCCCCAACGGCTGACCAAGTTGTCAGCGCTCTCGAAAAACTTGGCGGCGTGCATGCCGGCGAGCGGCGCAACCATATTATTGGCGTCTGTGTGGGCGGCTCGTTTGTTGGCTCAAAAGACGCCCAAGCGTTTACGCGCTCGGCGTTGTTTTCGGGCGCCGCCATCCCTGTAGTTGGTCGCTTTTCGTTGCCGGGCGGCAACCCTAAAGCACCAGATACGGCTAAAAGCCCACGTGGTTTGGCCTTGCAATTCAAACTGCCGGGCAATAGCCTTCAGCACTTCACCATGCTGAATGTGCCGGTGTTTGGCGCGGCGACGCCTCAAACGTTTTACGAAGGCTTGCTGTCCAACATGGTTGATCCTGCAACGGGTAAGCCTGATCCAGAAAAGCAAAAGCAGTTCAGAGAGACTCATCCTGATACCAAGCCGCTGGGTGAGTTCATGGCTAAAAATAATCCGCCAGTGAGTTACGCCAACAGTGAATTTTTTGGTATTCACACCTTTAAGTTTATTAATCCAAATAACCAAACGACTTTAGTGCGCTGGAGCTTTGTGCCCGAAGACGGCGTCAAGCGTCTAACCGATGCCGAGCTGGGTACGATGCCTGCGCGTTTCCTGGATGACGATCTGATCGCTAAAACCCAAAAAGGACCGGTTCGCTGGAACATGATGCTCACCATTGGTGAGCCCTCGGATGTGCAAAACAACCCAACGGTTTACTGGCCTGCCGAGCGTAAAACAATTAAGGTGGGTGTGTTGACGCTGACTTCGGCAACGCCCCAAAAAGGCGCAGAGTGCGAAAAAATCAACTTTGATCCTTTGGTCATGGGCGAAGGCATTGCTCCCACCGACGATCCTATTTTGATGTTTCGTTCGCCCGCTTACGCTGCTTCGTTTGTGAAGCGCTTAACGGGAAATTAGCACCTCGTTGCTGGGACGGGGGCTGCTGAGTTTGCTCAGGGGGCGCTCGGTGGGTGGCAGTTGGTAAGACCGCGCTGTTGCCCCACCTCTATACTCTAGGCTTGCAGTTTGTCAGGGGCTTGCGTTTTATCAAGCCAAGCCTAGAGTTTGAACTCTAAGATACGGGTGATTCTTTCTTTTGTGTCTTGAGACTGCTTTTGCGCCTGAATATTGTTTTATTCGAATGCCTCTGTTTACACGACCTCTGCTGACCACCCGCCTGAACTGATGCCTACAAGCCAATTTCTAACCGCCGCTTTTTATAAATTTGTTGACTTACCTGATTTTGAGCAACGCAGGCTACCGCTGCTTGAGTTGTGTGAAGCGCGCAACGTCAAAGGCCTCATCCTGTTAGCGCGCGAGGGCATTAACAGCACCTTGGCTGGGGCTGAGTCTGATATTCGGGCCATCTTGGCGCATTTGCGGACCGATCCAGTCTTTGCGGATTTGCAGCACAAAGAGGCATGGGCAAACAATCCACCGTTTCGCCGCATGAAAATTCGTATCAAAAAAGAGATTGTCACGATGGGTGTAGAGGGGATTAGCCCCACCAAGCTGTCTGGCACTTACGTCAAGCCGCAAGATTGGAACGCTTTAATCAACGATCCAGACGTGGTGTTGATTGATACACGCAACGATTATGAGGTTGAGTTGGGCACGTTTAAAGGTGCGATTGATCCAAACATCGGCACCTTCTCTGAATTGCCGTCTTGGGTGGATCAGGCCCAGGCGCTTGAAGCTCGTACGGGTAAAAAGCCTAAAGTAGCAATGTTTTGCACCGGAGGTATTCGTTGTGAAAAATCTACCGCACTGATGCGTGCCAAGGGTTTTGACGAGGTCTACCACCTTGAGGGGGGTATTCTTAAATACCTCGAGACCATCCCGCCTGAGCAAAGTCTTTGGGAGGGTGAATGTTTTGTCTTTGATGAGCGGGTCTCAGTTGGGCATGGATTGCAGCAGACCTCGCGTCCGTTGTGTCGTTGTTGTCGTCAGCCCTTACCAGATGGTGCAACAGAATCGCCGCTGTATGAAGAGGGTGTGAGTTGCCCGCGCTGTATCAATAAAACGACTGAGCTACAAAAGAATGGTGCTCGCGAGCGGCAGCGCCAGTGTGAGCTCGCGAAAAAACGAGATACAGCTCATGTTGGGGCAAAGATGCCCAGCAACTCTACTCGGGTGTGATCCCAGCGTCTTTTACTATTTTTGCGTATTTGGCTACGGCCTCTTTTTGTAACGCCGCGAGCTCTTTTGGCCCTGACGGCACAACGTCAAAACCAAATTTTTTGATTTTGCTTGCTACCTCTGGATTGGCCAAGACTCTTAGGAGTTCGGTGCTCAACTTGTCGATGACGGCTGGTGGTGTGCCAGCTCGGGTAAAAAATGCCAGCCACGACCAGTGCCCATAGTCTTTGAGCCCTGCGGTTTCGGCAACTGCTGCAACGCCTGGGGCTTCGTCGATACGCTGTGGCCCTGTGACCGCAATGGCACGAAGCTTGCCATTAGCAGCCAACGCCATTCCCGAGCCGGTTGGCTCGCACACCAGTTGCACCTGATTGCCCATTAAATCGTTGAGCGCTTGCGTGGATGTTTTGTAGGGAACAAAGGCGATACTTGCCCCAGACATGACCTTGAGCATTTCAATGCAAATTCTGGAGCTGGCTGTGCCTGCTCCGTAATTCAATTTTGTTGGATTGGCTTTTGCGAAGGCAATTAATTCTGCAACGTTGTTAACGGGTAAAGATGCTGGCACCAGCAGCACGTTGTACGCATTATCAAGTGCCTTGGCCACCGCCGCAAAGTCTTCGATTGGATCGAAGGGCAGCTTGTTATACAGACTTGAAATCGCTGCCATCGTTGTGCTCGAACCAAATACCAGCGTATAGCCGTCGGGTGCTGCTTTTGCTGCGGCCTCGACGCCAATCATTCCTTGCGCACCGGGGCGATTTTCAACAATCACAGGCTGTTTGACTTGTTCGGATAGTTTATCTGCGATCAGACGCGCAACGACATCGGTCGCGCCACCCGCGGCAAGCGGCACAATCATACGGATCGGCCGAATCGGAAAGTTTTGAGCCTGAACTGGCGCAGCAAGGCTGAACATCACAGAGATCAAGCCTAACGAATATATTTTGTGCCTCAACATTTTTTATCCTTGTCTTTGTTGTCTTTGTTGTCTTTGTTGTCTTTGTCGTCTTTGTTGTCTTTGTTGTCGTTATGCCTAAATGCGAATTAGTTAGGAATTAAGAATCGTCTTTCTATGTGCCGGGCCATCAAAACAATCACTGATACCAAGCCTAGATAGACCAAGGCTGCGAACAGGTAGGCTTGAAAAAATTGAAAGTTTGTCGATGCGAGCTCTTGCACACGTGCAAAAAATTCAGTGTACTGAATCAAAAACGCGACCGAACTGTCTTTTAAGTTACCGATACATTGGTTGGTGAGCGCAGGGATAGATTGCCTTAATACTTGAGGCAAAATGATAAGCTGAAAAATTTTAAAAGTGCTAAAGCCTTGTGCCTTAGCTGCCTCTAGCTCTGCGCGATCTAACCCATTGAAAGCAGTGCTGAGATACGCAGCGTTATAGGCAGCGATGTTCATTGTAAAGCCGATCAAAGCGACGGTAAACGGCGAGCACTTGATGCCCCACTGGGGTAGACCGTAATACATTAAAAACAACAAGACGATCAACGGCATGCCAATAAAAAACGAAATATAAGCTTTGACGACTGTACGAACGAGTTTGTGTTGACTGATTGAGAAATAGAAAACAACAATACCGAACAATAAGCCCGAGACGCTAGCAAAAACGGCAAGTTTGAGCGTTTGTTCTAGCCCCGCTAAGATCAAGGGCAATTGCTCTAGTAGGTCTCGTTCGAAGGCTCCCATTCCAGTCACGATGCGTGACCTTCACGACCAAAAAACTCTCTGACTTTAGCGTCTGAATGATTCGTGGCTAAGTGCTCAATCGTATCCTCGGCCTTGACGACCCCTTGGTCAAGAAAAATGACTTTTTCTGAAATCTGTCTTGCGAATAGCAAGTCGTGCGTCACACACATCATCGTGATGTTGTCGCGATTGAGTCGATTAAATAATTCTGCCACCTCACGCACCATGACTGGATCCAACGCTGAAGTCGGTTCGTCAAAGACCACAACAGCTGGATCCATCGCTAACGCGCGGGCAATCGCAACGCGTTGCTTTTGGCCGCCAGAAAGTTGTTCGGGATATTTGTGCTGATGCGCAATCATATCCAGGCGCGAGAGCTCGAAGGAGGCTTTCTCGTTCGCCTCTGCGCGACTCATCTTTTTTAATTTTCGCAACGCAAGCGTGACGTTATCACCAACCGTCAGATGACGGTAAAGGGCGAACTGTTGGAACACAAATCCGATACTTTGCCTGAGTGCAAGCACGTCGGTATTTGGGCTTGTGATGTTAGTACCACGAAAACTAATCGTGCCAGAGGTGGGTTCTACCAAGCGATTCAAACAACGAAGCAAGGTCGATTTGCCACACCCAGAAGGGCCCATCACGACTTTAAGTTCACCCTGTAACAGCTCAAGGTTGACACCGTTTAACACGGTGTGATCGTCGAATTTTTTGACAAGATCGCGAACTTCAATAAGTGGCATATTAAGCATCCCCTATGCCCGGCACGCGAAAGTGCTTTTCAATTCGCAGCACGCCACGAATTAGGATCCAGTAAATTCCAAAATACAAAACCCCGACTGCCAAATAGACCTCAATCCCCCGAAGCGTGGTCGCCGTTAGGTTCATGGCCTGCTTGGTCATCTCGGGGATACCTACGGTATAGGCGAAAGGAGAATACTTGAGTATCGACGTAAACTCATTGATCATTCCGGGCACCGCGAAGCGTAGCATTTGAGGGGCTTCAATGTACCTAAAGATTTGTAGACGACTCATGCCACTTGCTCGGGCAGCCAGAACCTCAGAGGCGCTTACCGCTTGTAGAGCGCCTCGAAAGACTTCAGACAGGTAGGCTGCCGCAATCAGCCCTAAACTTAGCGCCATGGCGGCGAGTGGGCCGACTTTTAAGCCAACACTTGGCAGCCCAAAATACACCACGAACAAAAGCACTAAAACAGGGATGCCTCGAAACACATACGTTAAAACATCGAGCATCCAACCGATACGCTGTGCGCCAAGCTGCCTGAGCCCTGCCATCACAAGCCCGACGAGCAGAGCCGTTGCGCTACACGTCAACGTGACGAGTAGCGTGTGCCCGAGTCCCTGTGCTAATTGTTCAAGGATATCGAGAAAGTTCATGCTATGTTTTTGAGCGCGCTACTTCAACCATTGATCAACAATAGCTTTGACTTTGTCTGGCCCGATCTCTTTTAAGTATTTATCAAAGTCATCGCGACGCGCAGAGCCCTTTGCGAACGCAAAGCCGAGCTTGTCAAAACCTGTAAACACACGGGCGCTTTCAACCGGCAATTTAAGTTTATAGACATAGTTTGCAAACACCGGCTCTTCAATGAACGCCAAATCAAGATTGCCATTTTGCAAGTCAGTCATTGCCTCGCTGTATGAGGGATAAAGTTTGACTTGACTTAAAGAGTAGTAGCCCTTTGGTTCGAATTCGTTCTTAATCAGATCGCTGTAGGCCATGCCGCGCGGATAGCCGATAGAGTATTTTTTGAGTTCAGAGAGGTCACTGATTTTTATATTGCGACTCTTTAAGCTGACCAAGTGCCACGCATTATCGTAGTAGGGTTGCGAAAAATCCATCACCTCTTTACGTTTATCGGTGATGGAGATACCCGAAAACGCGACTTCGGCTTGTCCGCTTGATACAGCACCCAGCATACCTTGCCAATCGTAAGGGGTAATTTTTAGTGTGCAGCCACGTGCTTTGCAGTAGCCTTGAAAAATGTCCAGATCAACGCCTTGGATCTTTTTGTTTTCTTCAAAAAGCATCGGAGGGGATGTGGGCGAAACTGCGACCTTGATTTCGTTACCTGACTTATTGTCTGAGCAACCCGTCAGAAAAATCAGTGTCAAGCACAAAGCCTTGATGAATTGTCGTGTAAGCATCATAAAAGTACCTTAATGTCATAGGCGTGACGCGCGAAAGTGACGTCTGAGTCGCAGTGTATCTTACGTGACCTTTTGTCCTGCCGCTAGCATCCAGCGCTTCATCACCGTTTGATCAGTGGCATCGACGTTTCGCGACACATCATTGAGAAGTGGTAGATCGAGTTTGACCTCATCGGCCAGTGCTTTGGCTAAATGCAAATCTTTGCTGACGATATTGACCAGCGAGAAAAACGCCTCTGGTGAGCGTGCCCAAGCCTGATAGTGTTGACGCGTCATCGCTCCGTCGAGCGACATAAAGTTTCTGCCGCTACTGACTTCAAGAATCGGTGCAATTTGTTCAATGCTCACGCCATGTTTGGCTGCTAATTCAAAGGCCTCTGCGGCGAGATAGATGCTCGCAATGCCGAGCATGTTGTTGATCACTTTGATCACCTCTGCTGCGCCAAGCGCACCACAGCGAAAAATTTCAGTTCCCATCGAGCGCATCAAAGGTTCGGCACGGTTTAAGTCGTGATCATCGCCGCTCATCATGATGGTTAGGGTGCCGTGCTCGGCTTTCACCAAACCGCCACTCACAGGGGCATCAATCAAGCGGGCCTGGGTGGTGTTAAGCCGCGCTGCGATCTGTTTCAACGTAGAGGGCAGGGTGGTGCTCATCATGCAGATTAAGGGTTGGCGCTCAGGGGGTATTGCCTCGATAAAGCCTGTGGCTCCGCACGTGACCGAGATAATTTGCTCGTCATTGGCAACGAGTACGATGATGGCATCGGCCAGCGCACAGTCGCGCGGCTGTTGGGTGACACTTACCCCTTCTTTTTTGAATTCCTCGAGTACGGCGAGGTCTTGATCGCAGACCGTCAGATCGAAGCCAGCGCGTTTGATGCAGCGCGCCATACGCGAGCCCATATTGCCGGCGCCGATTAGCGCCACAGTTTTAATTGTCATAACAGGTCTCCAAAATATTTTGTGCTGAGCGCTCTGTCGAGCAGGTCCTCGGGCGCCCAGCTTTTTGACTATCTTAAGACAATTGCCAAAATAGTGGCATACTTTTGCTTTGCGCCGCTGGCAGATGCGGCGCGTCTGCTCGATGTGTCGCCGTTTGGCGGACGTGTTTCATGCTCGTTGAACCTCTAAATAGGACGTTGATTGCCCATGAACAGCAAAACGAACGCAATTTCTGGGCTGGCGTTCGCAACGCTCTTATTTATCGGGCTGATCATGGGCGCCAATCATGTCGCCGCGCGTGTCGCTTTTGACCACGGTTTAAATGTTGCAACCGCGGTGGTGGTGCGCAGCCTAGTAACGGCTGTTGTCGTGAGCCTAATTGTTTATTTTCAAGGCGTACCGATTCGGCTCACGAGTAAACATAAAAAAGTATTGCCTGCGATTGGTCTGCTGGTCACGATTCAAAGTTTAAGTATTTATTCTTCAGTGGCCTTGCTGCCAGTGTCTTTAGCCTTGTTGGCGTTTAACACCTATCCACTCTGGACCGCTTTTTGGTGTCGCGTCATTTATGGCCAGAGTCCTGAGCGGCAGGTGCTTCTTGCGATGCCGATTATGCTCATAGGCTTGGCACTGGCCTTAGATGTCTTTGGCGCGACGTCGGGCTTAGGTGCCAAAGCGCAGTGGGGCATGATCGGAGTTGGGGTCGCCTTCGCACTCACTGCCGCGGGGACGTTTGGCCTGGTCTTGGCGCTGACGCAAAACGAAGTGTCCGACCTAGATGGCCGGGTTCGCACCGCGACCACGATGTGGATGGTCGGGCTCTTGGCGATCATTGGTACGCAGGTGATGGGCAACTTGCAGTGGCCCACCGCGACCGCCGGCTGGTGGGGCTTGGCGTTGTTGACGATTTTTTATGGCACCGGTTTTACAGTGATGTTTATTGTGCTGCCGCGCTTGGGGGTTGTCGGCAATTCATCGATCATGAGTATTGAACCCATTTTTGCGCTGGCGTTAGGCTGGTTTATTTTGGATCAAAAAATTGCCGTGATTCAAATCGTGGGTGCGTGCCTTGTAGTGGGGCTTGTCATTAAGCTTGGATTGAGAAAACAGGTTACGTTGAAGACGAGTCGTTAAAACTTACCCCTTGCATCCCAGCGCGTTGTGCAGCAGCCTCTAAAAAGCCGTTGGTTTTAATATCTTGGCAAAATGCTTGCAGTAAGGGCAGCGCAGTTGCGCGCCCCTTTGGGATCCCTAGTGCGATACGTTCAAAGCCCCACGCACCCTCTAAGACGAGCGAGCCTGGGCTATGCTTTGCCAGTTCAAAGAGGATGCCCTTGTTGGTGCCAAAGGCATCGATTGTTTCCTGATTGAGTAGGCGTGTGACTTCATCAAGGCTATTGATTGCGACGACCTTTGCGTGCTGCAGAATAGTCGGCAATACTATTTCAGAGGTGCTGCCACTCGACACCCCTACGACGATGCCTTCGCGATCAAGGGCTGCCATATCACGTACATCGCAGTGGGTACCAACCAAATAGCTTTGCGCCGAAAAAAGAATAGCCTCAGCGAAGTCTAAGTACTCGGTGCGTGCCGGTGTGGCATTGACCAAAGCCAAGTCAATCACGCCCTGTTTGGCGGCAGCTAAAACATCGCCATTCTTTTGAAAAACAACCGGCTCAAACGGTAGGCTCAGATGGCGCGCAAACTCACGCCCCAACTCGTAGCCCATGCCGTAATTGTCTTGCGGCGTTTGGCCTAGCATCAGCGACTGTGGGCTGCCGGTGTAGACCCCGACGCGTAACTTTCCGGTAGGGGCAAGGATTTTAGACATAAATGATTACCTAAAAAGGCTGGTGCTAAAGATAGCACGGCATGGTTTAATCAACTTCACTACTCTAAAACTTAGGGCTCATCATGTTTACACATTCACGACGTCGCTTGCTTGTTGCCGGCTTGCTTGTTTCTTGTTCGCTTAGTTTTGAGATCTGTGCGCAAGTTGCGCTAAGCGACTCTGCGCTGCTTGAGAGCCCTGTCCGAACTGAACGTGACCGACAGGCGGACGCAAGGCGTAAGCCACTCGATTTACTTAAATTAGCTCAAGTCGCCCCTGGCATGACAGTGTTAGACATTGCGTCAGGCGGTGGCTTTACTGCGCAAATTTTCGCGTTAGCCGTCGGTGCAAATGGTAAAGTCTGGGCTCAAATTGCCAAGCCATCCCCAGCGCTCGACGCTCGGCTTGCTGAACATCCTCAGGCCAACCTGCAAGTGCTCGTGCGCCCACTTGAGGATTTGTTTTCGGCAGAGCTGCCACGTGTGGATCGGGCGACCTTAATCTTTTCATATCACGATATTGTGAATACGCCGACCGAGCGCAGCAAGATGAACAAAGCGATCTTCAACGCGCTTAAGCCGGGTGGTTTTTTAATTGTCATGGACCACGCCGCGACGGCTGGAACCGGCATCAGCCAGACGTCGACTCTGCATCGTATTGACCAGCAAGTGGTGATTTCAGAGTTAGCGGCTGTTGGCTTCAAACTCGATGGTCAGTCTGAGGCCTGGAAAAATCCGGCCGATACGCATGAGCAACATTCTTCGAAGATGGAGATCCCGACTGATCGTTTTGCCTTGCGCTTTGTACGACCCAATTAGTTTGCGCTCGCGCAAGTGAGGGTCGATAAACGCAGTAATCCTATGGCGCATGGTGTCAAGTAGTGACTCGCGTGGTTTGGTGAGCGTGGTTGTTTATACTGAGCGTTCACGTTGCGCCAATCGTCTGAGTAACGTTCAAGTTGGAGGCCTGTCGTCATGTTCGGTAAAAAAAATCCCCCTAAAATTGTTCGCTCAATCGATGAGTCGTTTGAGACCATTATCAGTCAGTCGACTGAAATTCATGGGCAGATCATTGCCACGCAAAGTCTTCGTATTGATGGGACTGTGACGGGCGATATTCGGGTGTCTCAAGCTGGAAATGCCTGTGTGGCAATTGGTTTAACGGGTGTTGTGCAAGGCGATATTCACGCGCAGCGTTTAATTGTGGGTGGGCGCATTAGCGGTAACGTCTTTGTGACTGAGGCGGTCGAGTTGCACGAAAGTGCAGACATACAAGGCGACATCACCTATGGTCAAATTAGTATCGAACCGGGTGCCAAAATTAATGGGCGCATGATCACACAGGCGAATGCTCAGCAGGGTCAGTTGACCACCGAGGGGCAGCCTACTCTGGTGCAGCCTGCTTCGAACCAGGCACTACCAGCACCTGCATCGGATTAATAAACTGACCGAGTCGTAAGACTTCAAAATGTAGATGTGCACCGGTTGTCCGCCCGGTTAAACCTACCTCAGCGATTTTTTGACCACGCGTGACGGTTTGCCCTACCGTGACGTCGACTTTGCTTGCATGGGCATATTTTGAAACATAACCTTCGGCGTGTTTGATTTCAACGGTCAGGCCGTAGGCCCCATCCCAACCCGCACGCAGCACAGTGCCGTTGCCTGCGGCCAGAATCGGAGTGCCGACCTTGGCGACGAAATCAATGCCTGAGTGTTGCGCCACGGTGCGGGTGATCGGGTCAACGCGAGGCCCGAAGTTGCTGTTCAATCCCAGCGCCATGGGCAGCGGCGCACCAATCGGTAGTTGGGTCAGTAATTGATAACGAGTCGCCCAGAGTTCTTGTAAGCTAAGCGCCGTTGTGTTGAGGGACGCTATTTTCGAGATGGTGTATTCGAATTCGTCTTCAAGGTACGCATTGGGGGCAGATTTAAAGATTACGGGCCGCAAGGGGCCACCTCGCCCAGAAGACTCTGTCATTTTGTTCTTGATCGGTGCGGGTGCCGCGAGAGTTGCAAAGCGCTCTTTGAGTGAGTTCAGCTCGCCAAGCTTATTCGTCATAGCGGTCATTTGCGTATTCAAGGCGTCTAACTTCTTACGGTATAGCGCATCAATTTCTTTTTTCTCGCGATTGAACTGCATCGACGTTTCTTTAAAATCGCCATGCATTAATTCGAGTTGATGCTCGTAAGAGGCGACCAAGTCTTTTTGTTTTTTCTCGCGCTGTGCCCAGAGGGTTTGTTGTGTTTGATTGAGACGCTCGAGTTGCTTTTGGTGCTGCACCTCTGCGTCAGTCAGTTCTTTTGCGCGCTTATCAAGTGCCGCTTGATGTTGTTGTGTAAGCAGTGCGAGCTGAGCGTGGTGCTGCGCTTGAAGGACGACTTGCTCTTCAGCTGTGATCACGTCACCCATCGATCGTGCCAGTTCTGGTTTGATTTGAAGGGCAATACGAAAACCAAAAAAATGAATAGTGACTCCCAAAAGGATCAAGCATGCGCCGGCCAAGGCTGACCAGCGCACCAGACTCTTGCGCGAGATGTTGAGCTTTTTGACGGTCGAGGTCGACCCTGAGATCCAAATGAGTTGCACGTAAATTAAGGTTTCAATTAAGCGGAGGGAAAGTATACCCAGTGCCTATCAAAAGAGTCGAAAATCTACCAAATGCTGCGTATCTTTTAGATTTACTAAGACATACCTTGGTTTGGAGGGTAAGGTGTCGTTCTAAAACACGCGATTGTCTTGGATATTTGTGAAGATAAAAAAAGCGAGCGCAGTGTGATGCGCTCGCCTTCACTCAACAAGCCACTGCGACTTAAGCAGTGCCCCAAGGCTTGATTGCGGCCTTCAGTTGTGCGTAACCGTCTAAGTAACGTGGACGCTTTTCACCGAAGATTTTGTCGAAGGTGGCAAGCTGTGCATCGAGCCAGTCAGACAACTGTTTGTTGCCTGGGTTAGCTGCTTTGTATGCTTCGTTAATCAGCACAAAGTGAATGCGTGGATCATACGGTTGCTTTTCTCCACCGACGGTCTCGTCTCCATCAAGCAAGCGCAACAACATCGCATCGGCTGAACCCAAGGTCTGTTCATAGATCGGAGCGCCATGCACGCGGTACATCACGCTGGTCATGTCTTTGCCGTTGGTCATGGTGTAACCCATTTCAACCCACAGTTTTTTCATGTCAACTTTAGCGCCAACGCGGTCGATGACGATTTGACCCCAGTCGCGTAAGACGTCAGGCGCATCAGCCATCAAGTCTGTCAGGCGATCGCCGTCAAGGTCGGTTGCGTAAACGATGCAAGGGCGTTGACGAATCATGTCATGCAGCAACAAACCAAAGTTTGTGTCTGAGATGTGTTCGTAAATGTCACCACCCCAGTTTTCCATGCCGGCTTTGAAGTCTTTGGGCAGGCAGGCAACAATGGCGTCAATGTTGGCGCGGTGCTCTTCGTAGGCGTCAACGGTGTACTGGCGTTTCAGTTTGAATTTGGTGCCTTGTAACAACCAGCGCATGATGCCGGCGTTGATCGCGTCTTCTTGCGCCTGTGTGGGCTTGGTGGCCACGCGGCCGATTTGGCCAGTTTCGTGAACCATTTTCAAGAACAGACGCGCTGCGTAGGCCATACGCACACCAGGGGTGTTCATTTCAGAGTGAATCACACCGGTCGCAGGATCAACTTTGAATTTCTTTTTATCTTGCGAGTAAGGCAGGCCTGGCATAAAGCGAATGCTTGTGATGCCGCCGTAAGGGCGCACGTTGCAATACACACCAGCAGCGGTGCGTAAAGGCGCATTTGCCGATTTACCATTCACTACAACTTTTTTGCCGCCTTCGTTGACCATAAAGTCGCCTGCGGTCGACCACTTCAGTGCGGTGTAGTCGAGCTTGCCAAACCACTCAAGTGAAGCAAGTTTGCTGTCGTGACGAAACTGCGCCATCATCGGAACGCCTAAAAACGGCAGACCTAAGACGTCTAGCGCCATCAGGGTGCCGTTCAGGGCAAACATGTCGGTAAATGCATGGGCAACGGGTTTGACGCCGCCGGCGGCGCTACCGCCTTCCCAGATGATGGCGTCGGGGCAGTCGGTCGGTTTAATAGCCGAGCGCTTGTAAATGCCATCAAGCATTTTGAAGAGGTCGCCGTTTTGCTCTTCTTGAGCGATTTTCAGCAGATCGAGATTTTGTGCCATGAACGCAGAACCTTAGTCGT